>CAYNXV010000037.1:4357-17142 GCA_964401245.1 uncultured Bifidobacteriales bacterium
TTGTTGGTGACTTCGCCGTGTCTCATCACCAGGCGGTAGCTATCCTGCCAAATCGGCTGACCCAGAGCAATGCCGACGTGGATGCGGGCTCCGTAGGCATCGATGTAGTTATTGCGGACGATGGTACCGGTATAGTCGAAGGCGGGCTTTCCGTCATAGGTTCCGATTTGATAAATGGTCAGCCCGTCCAGCATGTCGAAGGCGGCAAAGGCTTCTCTGGCCCATGAAGATTGAACATTGTTTTCGACAACGGAACCCATTGCCGAGAAAATGGCCACTCCCAAATCGGTGGGTTCCATCAGGTAATTATTACGAATGATGGTATTCCTTGAAGCCAGTGATATGCAATCGCCCCAGTGCCCGCGCTTGGTGCGGTTCTCATTTTCAGCCAGGCCGTTACCGCGGGCATCGGGACCAGCCCCCAGAAAAAGATTGTTTTCCGCCAAATGCCCCGTCGAATTGCCCTGGCCTTCGATAAACTGCAGGGTGGACCAGGTGCGAGTGCTTTTAAGGATGCAATTGCGGACTTTATGTCCGTTTCTGTTCCCGAATTGAACCATGGCGGGCTCGCCATCAATTTTATCCTTGGCCCCGATGCCATACCGATTGCCATCGATAATCACATGGGTGAGTTCCAGATTATCTCTATGATGGCCATTGATGGTAAGCAGCACCTCTCGGTTCGTGGAACGGATGGTCGCATTATGGGACAGGAGAGTGGCGCCCTCTGTGTATATTTTCTGGCCGTGTTCTTTGTAGACGAGAGCACTGTCTATTTCATAGACCTGTTTTTGGCATAAAGCCAAATCACTTTTCGCATTCAGCAAATCCTGCAGCTTTCTGAATGTTGCGGACGGGGTGTTTCCGGGCGTAACGCACTGGGAATGGGCTGCGGTCGATACCAGTAAAACCAGTGAAAAACTTTTTAAGACTTTGAATTTATTAATCACTTGTGTTGACCCTGATTTGGATTGAAATTGATTTTTCAAGAAATAACCCCCTACCGACAGTTGATAGTGATTAATTGTGTCGCTGACGCAATTTTCAATATAGGGCATTTGTCGGAAATATCTACCCAAGTTTCTCAAATATGCGCGTATTTTCGGCGATAATGTCGAAAAATAGACTTTCACTCTCCGATTGGCGGATAGGGGCAGCTGTCAAGCCCCCTTTCGAAGCGCAAATACGATTTTCCGCTATCTTTCGGGTAATGCGAATCTTGATTCCCATCGCCTGGGCGGCAACTTTAACCGCCGCTTCGGTCTTGGCGGAAACGCCTCGATTACTATCCCTGGACAGCGGCAGCGTGGAAGCTATGGGATGGGCATATAAGCGCAACGTCCTTTACGCCGACCGCGAAATCCTTTTACACGCCTTTCACCTTGCCCCCTCGGCGTCGCTATCGCTTGTAGATGCCCCCCAATGGAGACCGGCCGATGGATTGGAAACCCACCTTTCTTCCCATGGCTGCGGGGCGGGAGTAAACGGCGGCTATTATACTCCCGAGTTCACTCCCGTGGGATTGCTCGTGATCGAAAGTGTACGCATCAACCGTCCTAACCGAAAGAAACCTTCCGGAATCCTGCATGTTTCACCTGACGGCGAGGTGTCGCTATCGGATCTCAACGACTACCTTGCAAACGCTCCCCCCTCGGCCTTCGCGCTGCAATCCTGGCCTTTTCTTGTGGATAAGGGAGGAGTGCCGGGCATCAAAACCCCCGACCGACGCAGACATCGTCGTACCGCCGTCGTTAAAACGCCCGGAGGCGGAATCGTACTGGTCACCTCGGGTCCACTGACCTTATATGAATTCTCGCGGGTATTGATTGACGAAGATTTGATGGGATTTCAAGTGGACCAGGCCCTCAATCTCGACGGTGGACCATCCACCGGGTTTTTCGCCCAAACGGCCTCCGGTCCGTGGATTTATCCGGTGTCCCTTCCGGTCCGAACCCTGGTTTGCGTCAAACCGGGACCGGTTGGTGACAGTCCCGCCCGGTAATTATTTTCCGGGGATGGAATGGCTTAAAGCGGAAATCGAAATCGCATCGCCCGGCCAGGGCTTGCATGACTTTACCGGCAAGGTGGAGGAGCATATCCGAAAATGGCGGGTGAACGAAGGCATGTGCTATCTCTATCTGCAGCATACCAGCGCCTCCCTGTGCATCAGCGAGAATTACGACCCCTCCGCCCGCCGCGACCTTGAGCGCTTTCTGAACCGGCTCGCTCCCGAGAATGAGCCTTGGCAGGAACATACGCTCGAAGGAAGCGACGACTCGCCGTCGCATATGAAATCCATCGTCACGGGCGTCAGCCAAATCATCCCGGTTGACGGAGGTAAACTGAGCTTGGGAACCTGGCAGGGGATTTACCTGTGCGAACACAGGAAGCGGCCGCATCGGCGCCGCGTACTATTGCGATGCCTTAAGACTGCTTGAGGGCGCTCGAAGGCGCTTTACCCGCCGGATTGGGACTCTCCGGCTCATTGAGAAGCGCGCTGCAGTATTTGCAGAACACGGCGTCGGTCATGTGCCCCTCGCGCGAACATTGCGGGCAGGACTGGCTGCTGAAAGCGATACCGCCGCGTAGGTTTGAAAGCTCCACGGTGACGATGCCGGTGGGAACGGCGATAATGCCGTAGCCCATAATCATAATGGCTCCCGCAAGGAAACGACCGATAACCGTCGTGGGCACGATGTCGCCATAGCCCACCGTAGTCAGGGTCACTATCCCCCAATACATGGCCATGGGAATGCTGGAGAAGCCGCTTTCCTCGCCTTCCACTAGATACATCAAGGTTCCGGAGATAAGCACCAGGGTGAGGACTCCTCCCACGAAAACCGTGATTTTGGGACGACTTGCACGCAGGGCCAAAAGGAGAATCTGGCCGTCGCCCACATAGCGTGCCAATTTGAAAATCCGGAACACCCGCAGCAGACGAATGGCCCGGATGACGAGAAGGTATTGCGCGTCCTCCACGAATAGGCTGGCGTAGGTGGGCAAAATGGCCATCAAGTCTACCAGCCCCAGAAAGCTGGTGACATAGGCTTTGGGTTTGCCCACGGATAGGATGCGGGCGCCGTATTCGACCGTGAAAAGAAGGGTAAGGAACCATTCGAGCGTGCGGAGAACTGCGCCGTGTCGGGACTCGATGGACTCCACGCTTTCGAGCATCACCGCCGCCACGCTGGCCAGGATGGCCATCAACACGACAAGGTCGAAAAGTTTTCCGGCCGGGGTATCCGCCTCGAAAATCACCTCGTGCATTTTGCGCCGCCAAGGGGAGAGCGGCACGTTGCGTCGTTGGGGTTCCTGGGAGGAAAGTACCATGGGAAAGAAGGTCAGCCCGAGAGGAAAAGCAGGGACTGGAAAGGGCGGCGACCCGCGTCGACGGTGAGGATATAGCTGCCGGAGGGCAGTGCCTTGCCTCCCCGATCGCGGCCGTCCCAATTGAATTCGATTTCGCCGGCTTCGAATTTACCCTGCAATGTCCGCAACAGGGAGCCGTCCATGCCATGCACCTGGACGCTGACTTCGACCGGACTGGACGGCACTTTCAGGAATATCGGGTTGCCGGGGCGATAAGGATTGGGATAGCGGACCTCTACGTTGAAAGTCGCCTCTTCCCCTTCCCCCCGGACGGTACCGAATCCCAGGAGCAAAAACAGGGTAAGCACCGGCGTCCATACCCGCCTGGAAAGAATACGCCTGCTCTTGGACCGCGATGGCATGCCCAAAGACTCCCCGCTGATTGCCGATACGATTGGGTGGAATCGCCGCTTCGATGTTGTCACAGTAAAGCGCGAATTTGATGCAAGTATACTACATCCGAGCCGACTCGGCACGGTTTATTTACACAAGTCCGATTTCACAAATGGAATCGAGCGCGAATCCGGTTCGGAACCGGCTCAACCCAGAAAGCGCTCCATCAAGGGAGCGAACCCCCGGGGAGAGAGGAATCCTCCGAGCAACAGACCCGCTAAAGCCCCACCCAGGTGGGCTTCGTGGCTGATGTTGCCGGTTTCACGCCGCATCAGGTACGCGGAAAGCCCGAGGTAAGCCACCGCGAAAAGAGGTGCCGGAATGGGGATGGGGATGAAAAACAGGTAGATGTTCATCGCGGGATTCACGATGATGGCCGCGAAGACCACTCCCGAGATGGACCCGCTGGCGCCCAGGGCCCGGTAGGAAGGATTCTTCTTCTGGAGCAGAAAGATGAGCAGCGAGGCGAACAATCCGGACAGCACGTAAACTGTGAGCAAATCCGCGGCTCCCAGATACCCTTCGATGACCGGCCCGAAAAAGAAAAGGGTAATCATATTGAACAGCAGGTGGCCGATATCCGCATGCGAAAAGTGGGACAAAAGGAATCCGAGCTGATTGCGCCCTCCGGCCAATCGGCTCGGCTGGAAAATGAAGCGTTCGGTGCGATCGTTTTTCTGAAAGGCCGAAAATGCGAGCATGGATACGCCCACATTGACCAGAATAATCACCAGAGTAACGCCCATAATCAATCTTTTTGGAGGGGGAATTCTTCGTTTTCCCGCGGATCAGCCCTTAAGTATCCGTTTGTCCGGTAGAATGGCGGGCATGCGGCCGAAAACCGGGGCGTCGTCGCCCAATGGGGTCTTCAGGATTTCCCTGACCTTCATCACCAGGGTTTTGGGGGTGAAAGGCTTGGCCAGAAAGGCGCCCGACATTTCGCCTTCCCGCCCGGTGAGCATCCCCTCGTTGGCGTACCCCGAAATGTACAGGAGGCGCATTTCCGGCCGCATCGGGTGCAATCTCTCGGCCAATTGGCGGCCGCTCATGTTATCCATTACCATGTCGGTCAGCAGCAAATCGATGAATCCTTCGTAGCGCTCGCTTATGAGCACGGCTTCTCCGCCGTCGCGCGCTTCCAGCACGGAGAATCCGTGCATGCCCAATATCTCCTTGATCAAGGTGCGGACCGCCTCCTCGTCCTCCACCAACAATACGGTCTCGGCGCCCTTGACTTGGGGGCGGGCGGGCGCGGGTACCGTCGCCGCGTTGGCCACCGGTATTTGGGGGAGGTAGACGCGAAAGGACGTACCCTGTCCCAAGGTACTATCGACCCAGATATTGCCCCCGCTTTGTTTCACGATGCCGTAAACCGTAGCCAGTCCCAATCCGGAACCGACATCCTCCATCTTGGTGGTATAGAAAGGCTCGAAAACATGCTTGATCATTTCCGCGTCCATGCCGACTCCGGTATCGCTCACCCTGAGCATGGAATAGGGTCCCGGCGGAAGATTCAATTGGCTGCGCGTGAATACGCCGTCCATCCAGACGTTGGCGGTCTCCACCGACATCTGGCCCCCGTTGGGCATGGCGTCGCGGGCATTCATGGCCAGATTGAGCAGCACCTGCTCGATTTGGCCGGGGTCGGCCTTCACGGGTTTCAAATTGGGGTCGAGCAGGGTGACCATTTCCACGTCTTCTCGCAGCAAACGGCGCAAAATCTTATCCAGGCTCTTGACGACGGCGTTGAGATTCATCTCCTTGGGGTTGAGGATTTGATTGCGGCTGAAGGCGAGCAACTGGCGGGTTACGGTGGTGGCCCGTTCCGCCGCTCCCAGAATATTTTCGACATGCTTGACTCTCACGTCCTCCGGCTCCAGCCCGGACGACAGCATATCGCAATATCCGGTAATGGTGGTCAGCAGATTATTGAAGTCATGCGCCACCCCCGCCGCCACCCGGCCGATGGCCTCCATTTTCTGGATTTGCTGCAAATGGTCTTCGCTGCGCTTCAAAGCGTTTTCGGCCTGCCTGCGCCCCGTAATATCCATGGCTACGCCGATAACGCCGGTGATTTCGCCGAATCCCTTGATTACGGGCCGGTAATGGGTTTCGAAAACCCGCTCATGATATTCTACGGTGGCTGTGAAGGCCTCGCCGGCCAAGGCGCGCGCGATGTTATCGAGGATGGCCGGGCTGTCGACGAACAAATCGGCGGCAGCCACCCCCATGGTTTCTCCCGGCTTGAGCCCGATCGATTCCAGTCCCTTTCCTTCGCAAAGGGTGAATACCCCCTTGCGGTTGAGAGCGAAAAGTACGATGGGAGCATTGGAAATCACCGTCGCCAGATTTTCCCGGCTGGTGCGCAATTCCTCCTCGGCCCGCTCCCTCTTGGTGACATCCATGGCCGTCCCGATAACCTCCACTACCTGTCCATCGGCGCCGCATATCGGGCGGCAATGGGTTTCGAACACCAGGCCCGAAATGGGTAATGTCAAAGTCACCGTTTCGCCCCGTAACGCTCGCTCGACGGCATCGCGTACCTCCGGCAAATGTCCCAGCTTATCTCTTACCGAGCGGCCCACCACCTTATCGGATTCCAGACCCAATAATTCGAGGCCTCTCCCTTCGGCCAGGGTGAAGATTCCCTCGCTATCGAAGGCGAAAAGCACCAGGGGTGAATAGGCGATAACGGTGCGCAAGTGCTCCTCGCTCTTATGCAAAGCGGCTTCCGATTGCCGGCGCGCGCTGATGTCGCGAACGGAAACCACCCGCGCCCCCGGTCCCGCTTCGGGGTAATCGCGTTTCTGCACTTCTACGGTGATCTCCCGCCCGTTGCTGGTGAGCGCCGTCTTCTCCTCGACTCCCCGCGTTTCGGCGATAGTTTCGACTATGCCGGCTTCCCGCGCGGTAAAGAGGTCCGCCAGCGGTTTACCGCGTAATTCCTCCCGCGAAAATCCCAGCATGGACTCCAGAATGCGGTTACTCTCCCGGCATACCCCTGCTTGCACGATCACCATACCGTCAAAGGCCGAATCGAGCAGGCAACGCACGGAATCTGGGGTAGGATGTGCGGCAGGATTCGGCGGCGGGTTTCCGCTGCGCTCCTTTACGCGGTACCGGATTCCCGGAAGGCGAGCCCAGGATCCCGTGGCGGCCACCCCGATGGCGAAAGTCACCGCGGCCAAGGGAACGATAGCGGTAAAAATCAGGGTGGGTAGGCTGGAGTGGCGCCACCCATAGCCGGCGGCAAAAGCCGCGCCTACCAACGCCCCCGCCAATAATCCCAAGAAAAACGTTTTGTGCCGGCTTACCACGCCTGCCTTACCGAGCGGATTTTTTTCTCCAGGCATGCGAATCTCGTTCACGTTCAAAGTTATTCCCCTGTATTAATGCCTGAACCAGGGAGGCTTTCCACCGTCCCCGGCCGCCATGAATCATGTAAAAAAATGGAAAACCGGCCCAATTTGGTTTTCAAATCACTTTCGCCCGGTCAATCGGCACTGCAGACAAAGGCTCCAGGGGAGCGGAGTTTCCCACGTCTCGTCGGCACCGGTATTACCGGGAATTCCTTCCCTTATATAATTTATTTGCCTACCGGGAGCCACAATCATTTGCGGGCCTCTTCGCAACCTCGCAACCGGGCCACTTGCAGGCCTCCAGGGGAGGAGCTAGTTTTGCACCTCCGTTAATGCACCCGTAGCTCAGCTGGATAGAGCGTCGGCCTCCGAAGCCGAAGGTCGCAGGTTCGACTCCTGCCGGGCGCACCAGGCGGACAATCCCGTTTTCGACCTCCAATCTTCCGCTCAAGTAAGAATCCTTTGGTCAAGTCCGGGTCCCCCGAGACTCCGGAACCTCTTATTTCGCAACTCCCTGCGCCGCCGACTCCTTTTTAATCGTAAATCCGGAATTCCTCTTGGCGAATATTGTTGAAACAGATAAATTAGCGCCATGAGTCGTGGTATCCATTTGGAAATCAAACAGAAAAAGCCTTTTCAAAGCCTGGAACAGGAACTGTTCCTGAACCTTATCCGCACCGCCGACATACTTCAGCGCCATGTGTTTCAGGCCCTCAAGCCGGCCTCGCTGTCGCCGGCCCAATATAATGTTTTGCGCATTTTACGGGGCGCGGGTAAAGACGGGCTCCCTTGCGGTGAAATCGGGGAGCGAATGGTCACCCATGATCCCGACATCACCCGTTTGGTAGATAGACTCGAAAAAAGGGGTTTGGTCACCCGCTCCCGCGAAAGCGGGGATCGCCGCGTGGTGACGGTTCGCATAGCCCGCGAAGGCTTGATGACGCTCGAGGCGCTGGACAAGCCGTTGAACGATTTACAGCGTTCACTCTTGGGCTCACTCGACAGGGGATCGCAGGAACGGCTTATTAAACTATTGGAGAAAACGCGCGAGGGAGTAAGCGTAAGCTCCCGAAATGATTAGCCCGGGAAAGCACGGTATATGCCGAATGGACTTATACCCCGGACGGATCCAGCGATTCTTCGCCCTCGATGACCCGGTGGAGGCGGCCGGACTTCAACGCCCGCGCCGCGAAGTAAACCAGCGTCGCGAACAGAAGTCCGCCTCCCAGCATGAATAAACAGGTATATCCGGCGTTACGGTGGCACGAATACATATCGAAGACTCCTTGGCTGGCGGGTACCTGAATCCATTTTAACATTCAGAGGGATCCCAGGCAACCCATCACGCGGCCGGGAGGCCGGGCCGCTATTCCGGAGCCGACCTTTGCGCGAAACGGAATCCTCCGGGGCCGGGCATATCGCTGCCATCGCCTTCGAGCGGGAGGGTTTCATCGCGTTCCTCGGCGTCCATCATGGCTTCGAGCAATTGGGTCTGGCTTTTCAACAAACCCCGCAGCCGGTAAAAGAACTGCTTTTTCTGATTCTCCAGCATGTGGATTTCGCCGCGCAACTCGCCCACCCGGCTGCGATAGTCGCCCAACTCTTCGTTGGCCCGCTGCCTGGCCTGCTGGATAACCAGCTCGGCCTCCTTATCGGCCATGCGCACCTTCTCCTCCAGAGTGGTTTGCATGGTAATGGCCGCGTCCTGCAAGGTCTTTTCGATGAGGCGATAATGATTGAGCCTTTCCTCGGCTACCTTCAGGCGCTCGGATAGCTGTACGTTTTGGCGCACCAGATTTTCGAATTCATGGGCCACGCTATCGAGGACGGCGCGCACTTCGCCCGCGTCGTAGCCGCGCCAGACAATGGGGAAGTCATGTTTTTTGATATCCAAGGGAGTAATCATAGCGCGCTCCTTTTTTTAAAAACTAGCATCTTTCCAGCGTCCCGCCCGCTTGGGAACCGGCGCGCGGCCGTCGTAAGCGGGGGATTTCCTTAGACACCCGGCCGATCGCCGAACAATCCGGTCCCCACCCGCACGAAATGGGACCCCTCCTCCACGGCGATTTCCAAATCATGAGTCATTCCCATCGATAGCCAAACCAGCGAATCCCAACCGGGCCGCCCGCTTCGGGTTTTCTCGCGGAGGATGCGCAACAAGCCCGCCAACTCCCGGAAACAGTGGCGGGTCTTTTCCGGATCCATATCCTTGGGTCCCATGGTCATAAGCCCTGCAGGATAGGCATGCAAACGGGGAGGGAGCGACAGCATTTGTTCGATAAAGGATTCGGGCGCGAATCCCGATTTGCCGGCTTCGCGAGAAGTATTGATTTGCAGGAATACCGGCAGACGGCGGCCCAGTTCCCCGGCTATGCCATCGACTTGCGCCCATAGCTCTTCCGAATCGATGGAATGCACCGCGCCGACCCGGGGCAACACTTTGCGCACCTTGTTTTTCTGCAAATGCCCAATGAAGTGAAGTTCATAGTCACGTCCCAATGCCTCGGGCTCCCACGATGGCAGGGGGAACTTGGCCAGACATTCCTGAACCTTGTTCTCCCCGAATATCCTGGCTCCCAAACGCAAGGCCGTTTCGATTTTCTCAGCCGGCTGGTATTTCGATACCCACACCAGATTGATTTCGGCGGGATTTCTTCCCGATTTTTCGCAGGCGGCCGCGATGCGGGCTTTCACTGTCGCCAGCTTCGTCGCCATCGCCTCCAAGTCAGCCGAGGTCTCAGACACCTTTTCCCCGCTTACCTGAAGCCGTGGGCGGAAGTAACTTCGCCAATACCCCATCGAGATGATCCATTTCGATGATGCGCAATCCTTTTTTCGCTTCGGAGGGAAGCTCCAATGCTTCCTGGCGGTTGCCTGCGGGGATAAAAACGGTGTCCACCCCGGCCTGCAAGGCGGCCAAAGTCTTTTCGGGGAGGCCGCCCACGGCATGCACGTTTCCGCTCAACGAAACCTCGCCCGTCAAGGCGATGCGGGGATTTATCGGGCGCCGGGTCATGGCGGAGAGCAGCGCGAGGACCATGGCCACACCCGCCGAAGGCCCGTCCTTGGCAATCGCCCCTTCCGGGATATGCAAATGGATATCGGTTTTCTGCCAAATGGCGGGGTCTATTCCGTAACGCCCGGCCCGCTCCCGCACCAGGGTCAAGGCGATTTGCGCAGACTCCTTCATGACATCGCCGAGCTTACCCGTCAAATGCAGCCGCCCGCGACCCGACAGCAGGGTGCATTCCAGCCGGAGGATTTCCCCTCCCAGCGGCGTCCAGGCCAGACCCGTGACGATTCCCGGTCCCGATTTTACCGGCACTTGCCTGTCGGGCCGGGTAGGCAATCCGAGGTATTTGACCAGGTCGGCTTCGCGCAGCGCGGGGAGAGGAAGTTTCGCGACCACCCGGTGCGCGCGTTTGCGCGCCAGACGAGCCAGTTCGCGCGATAGCTGGCGCACTCCCGCTTCATGGGTATGCCGGCTGATCAAAGTCCGCAGCAGCTTGTCGTCGAGCCGCAACTGTTCCGGTTTGAGCCCGGAAGCGGCGAGGGCTTTGGGCAGCAAATAGCGTTTCGCGATGGCCAGCTTTTCGCTTTCGAAATATCCCGCGATGCGGATGATTTCCAGACGGTCGCGCAGAGCCGGGGGAATATTTTCCTCGACGTTGGCCGTGGTGATGAAGAATACCCGGCTCAAGTCGAGTCCCGCTTCGATGAAGTGATCCGAAAAGGCGTGATTCTGTTCCGGGTCCAGCACTTCCAATAGGGCGGAGGCGGGATCGCCCCGGAAATCCTGCCCCATTTTATCGATCTCGTCCAGAAGAATGACCGGGTTCGACGACCCGCAGGTTTTCAGGGCCCTGACGATTTTACCCGGCATGGCTCCGATATAGGTACGGCGATGGCCCCGGATTTCCGCCTCGTCGCGCACGCCGCCCAGGGAGATGCGCGCGAAGTTACGGCCCAAAGATTTCGCGATGGAGCTTCCCAGCGAGGATTTGCCCACACCGGGCGGCCCTATCAGGCAAAGGATGGGGGTTGCCTTGGCACCGGCCAGTTTGAGCACCGCCACATGTTCCAGGATGCGCTCCTTCACGTCCTTGAGACCGAAATGATCGGCTTCCAGGCGTTTTTTCACCCGCGCGCTGTCGAGGGTATCTTGCGTGTAATGGTTCCAGGGAAGTTCGAGCATCCAATCGAGGTAGGTGCGGATGACCGAATATTCGGGTGACGCCGACGAGACGTATTCCAAACGTTTCGCCTCGGCCAACGCAGATTTCTCCACTTCGGGAGGAAGCCCCTTCGCCTGGATGGATTCCTGCAACCCCCTCACTTCGGGATTGCCGGACGCTTGCCCGGGACCCAATTCCGCCTGCAACTTGCGAATCTGCTCTCTGAGGAGAAACTCCTTTTGGCCCTGAGCGATGGAGGCCCTCACTTCATGCTCGAGCCGCCGGCCGAAACGCAGGGCGTCCTCTTCGGCCGCGACCAGGCCGTCGATAACCGCCAACCTTCGGGCCCAATCGGGAGCGTCGAAGACGGATTGCTTTACCGCGGGAGTGGCGGACAGTCGGGCGGACAGAGCGAAAAGACGTTGTACAACCGACGGTAAGGCGCGGATGAAGTCTTCCGCACCGGGAGGCGCGTCGCTTCTTTGTCCCAAGACCTCGAACAGCCTTTCCTCCAGCGCTTGACCCGTCCTTTGCAGGCTCTTGGGGAGGTCGGCGTTTTCGGCGCGGGCCTTGGCGGAAAGTACGCCCTCGCCGGCGGTCCACTCCGTAACCTTGACGATACCCAGGCTTTCCGCCAGCACCCGGCTCATGCCGTTGGGAAGCGGAGAGGACGAGAGAATGCGCGCCGCCACGGCGGTTTGATGCAGGGTTTCGGGGGTGACGGCTTCGTCCTCGCCCGATTTCTGGAGACAGAGCAGCAACAACGGGGGAGGTTCGGCCAGCGAAAGCGACAATGCCGCCAGCGAAGGAGGGCGCGAAATGATGAGAGGCATGGCCGTGCCCGGAAACAGAACCGCGTCGCGCAAGGGAATGACGGGAAGCCCGCGCGAAACCCTATCCGCAAATTCGACGCCGGGGGTTCCGGGTCGCATGCGGGAAGCAGGCTGGGAGGGATTGTTTCGCTGGGACAACTCGGCCGTCAGGCGAACTTTTTCTTGTTCTTTTTGAGGATGAGTATGGGTTCCTTGCCCTGCTCCACCACTTCGCGCGTGATGACGCATTCGGCGATGTCGGAGCGGGAAGGGACATCGAACATGATGGGCAGGAGCACCGCTTCCATGACGGAGCGCAGTCCCCGGGCGCCGGTTTTCCGCTCCATGGCCTTGTGGACTATGGCCTCCAAAGCTTCGGGCTGGAATTTGAGGCGAACGTCGTCGAGTTCGAACAGTTTGATGTATTGCTTCACCAAGGCGTTCTTGGGCCGGGTAAGAATCTCGAGCATGGCTTCTTTGGGCAGCTCGCGCAACGAGGCGATAACGGGCAATCGGCCCACGAGTTCGGGAATAAGCCCGAATTGGATGAGATCGTCCGGCTCGACCAGGGAGAGCAGGTCGCCCATGTTACGCTCGGAGCGCGACGACAGTTTGGCGCCGAATCCCATGCCGCTGGCCCGGGTGCGCTTCTCGATGATTTTTTCCAGGGACTCGAA
>CAYNXV010000037.1:17242-22133 GCA_964401245.1 uncultured Bifidobacteriales bacterium
TCGACATCCTCGCCGACATAGCCGGCTTCGGTGAGAATGGTCGCGTCCACGATGGTGAACGGCACCTTGAGGAATTTCGCGATGGTCTGGGCCAGCAGGGTTTTTCCCGATCCCGTGGGACCGAGAAAGAGGATGTTCGACTTTTCGATGTCGACGCCATCGGACCCGGGCTTCGAATTGATGCGCTTGTAATGGTTGTATACCGCCACGCTCAAAGCGATTTTGGCGTCGGTTTGCCCGATGATATAGTCGTCGAGATGCCGCTTGATGTCGGCCGGGCTCACGGCCTGCGCGGGCGTTTGCGCGGGTTGGGTGTCTTTCTGGTTTTCCTCGGTGAGAATGTCGTTGCACATGGCAACGCATTCGTTGCAAATATGCACCGAAGGACCGGTGATGATTTTGTCCACCTGCTCCGCGTTCTTGCCGCAAAAGGAGCAGCGGATGAGGCTGTAACCGGTGCCGGAGCGGGCCATGCCTAGTCCTTCTTCTTCCTCTCGGACGAGCTGAAGATTTCGTCGACCATGCCGTAGGCCACAGCCTCGGTGGCGCTCATGTACAAATCGCGATCCGTGTCTTTGGCGATGACGTCGATATCCTTGCCGGTAGCGTCGGCCAGGATGCGATTGAGCTCCGCCTTGGTCTTGATGATTTCGCGGGCGTGAATCTGGATATCGCTGGACTGTCCCGTAGCGCCGCCGCTGGGTTGGTGCAGCATCACCCGGCCATGGGGCAGGATGAAACGCTTGCCTTTGGTGCCGGCGGCAAGGAGCAGGGCTCCCATGCTGAAGGCCGAACCCACGCAAATGGTCTGGACGTCGGGTTTGACGTATTTGATCACGTCGAAAATGGCCAGACCCGAGGTCACGACGCCGCCCGGGCTGTTGATATAGAGGAGGATGTCCTTGTCGGGATCCTCATATTCCAGGAAGAGCATTTGCGCCACGACCGTATTGGCCACGGCGTCGTTGATTTCGGAGCCCAGGAAAATGATCCGCTCGCGCAGAAGCCTCGAATAGATGTCGTAGACGCGCTCGGAGCGGCCGGTGGTTTCTATGACGGTAGGTATCAGCATATGCGGCAAGACCTAGGTTAAGGTGTGAATTTCAAGTCAATATACATTTTGCGCCCTTAGGCGGTGACGGGCAGTCTCCCGATGACGAAATCGAGGGTCTTGCGCGCTTTGATGTCTTCGCGCAAATCGTTGACCTTTCCGTTCTTCCGCAAAGCCGCTTTCAAGGTATCGAAATCGGTTCCGTATTGGGCCGCCAACTCGTGGATGCGCTCGTCGACTTCTTCGGGCAATGCCTTGATTTTCTCCTTACGGGCGATCTCCTCCAGGATGCGATACCGCTTCAAGGTATATTCCGCCTCCTTATCGAGTCCCGGGGGATGCACATGACCTTCATGATCATGGTCATGATTGTGGTCATGGTCGTGATCATGATCGTCTTCGCCGTGATGGTGCCCGTGCTCACTGCCCATCTGCTCCATGCGATAATGCACGTAATTGTTGATGCGCGCCTTGGGCACATCGAAGGGGTTGGCTTCAATCAACTTCTGCACGGCCTGTTCATAGGCGGCTTCTTTGGCCTGTTCCAAGGCCTGATTCTTGAGATCTTCCCGGATTTTCGCGCGCAGCCCATCGAGATCCGAAAGGCCCAGCTTTTCCGCGAAAGCATCGTCGAGTTCAGGAAGCACCTGTTCGTTGATTTCCTTGATAAGCAACCGATACTGGGTCGTTTTTCCGGCCATATTGGCCTGGGAATAATCCGCGGGGAAAGTCATCTCGACATCCCGCTCTTCGCCCGCGACGGCGCCGTCCAACTGGCGGTCGAAATCGGGGAGGCTGCCGGCGCCCAGCTCGGCGCGGAACTCTTTGTATTGGGGCAATGGCTGGATTTCGCCGTCGATGATGATGTTGAGGTATTCGGCCACCACCACGTCGCCGGTCTTGGCCGCGCGCTCCACCTTGTTCTCCAGCGACAGCCGCTTTTGCAGGCGCTTGACCTGTTCCTCGACCACCTCTTCGGGAATTTCGGGTTCGGGAAGCGGAATCTCAACGGGATACCCTTTGATGTCCACCTTGGAGTCGACTTCGAGTTTGGCCTTGACCAGGATGGGCTTGTCGGGTTCGTTCTCGAGTTTCTCGATTTTCCCCGGCCCTACGGGCTCGATATCATGCTCTTTGCAGGCCTCGCGAAGGGCTTCGTCCACCACGGCCTCCAGCGATTCCGAAGCGATGGGCTGACCGAAACGGCTGACCACCACCTGCTTGGGTATGTTACCTGCGCGGAAGCCGTTGAGCTTCAACTCCTTGCTGTACTTCTTTATCTTCTCGTTGAAGATCCGGTCATAGCGTTCGCGGGGAATCTCTATTTCCAGTAGCCTTTCGGTGCTGCTGGGTTCGCTTAAAGTCGTTTTCACCTCAGTCCTTCCTGTTCTATCCGCTTCGCCCTGCCGGCGCAACGGACCCTAAATGCGAAAGGGGGGAGTTGAACCCCCAAAAAACTAGATCCTAAATCTAGCGCGTCTACCAATTCCGCCACTTTCGCGAATCCAAAATATATTACCCGGCGGAACCGACCGCAAGACTTGCCGGTTAGGCCCTAATGGGCTTAAACAGCGTGTATATGCGTGATTTCGTCGCCGGAGGAACCCGAAAAAAACCGGAATTCGGAAAAGTTCGAATTGTCGTCTTCCACCAGCTGGATTTTAACCTTGTGCACTCTCTCCCAGTATTTGAAGATACCGGCCCGGTTTTCGAGCACATGCGCTATCATGTCGGGATGCAAAGCCAGGGTTACCCGGCTTTCGCCCTTCTTGGAGTGGAATCGGGTGAGCCAGCGGTCGATGCCCGACACGACCGATTCGCGCGAGGGGATATAACCGGCGCCTTTGCAGGTGGGGCATTCCAGCGATTGCTCCTTCACCGCATCGGGTCGGACGCGCTTGCGCGTGACTTCCATAAGGCCGAATTGGGAAAGGGTCGAGAAGCTGATGGGCGCCTTGTCGATGCGAATCGCCTTCTTGAATTCGCGCACCACCGTGTCCTGGTCCTCTTGCGACTCCATATCGATGAAATCCACGACGATGATTCCGCCCAAATCGCGCAGCCGCATCTGTTTTGCCAGCTCCCAGGCCGCGTCGATATTGGTTTCCACGATATTTTTGGCCTGGTTGGTGCCGCGCACTTTGCCGCCGGTATTCACGTCGACGGCTACCAGCGCCTCGGCCTGATCGATGATGAGGTATCCGCCCCGTTTAAGAGGCACCCTGCGCGCGAAGGTCTTTTCCAATTCCTCTTCGATGCCGAAATAGTCGAACAGCGAGGCTTCGCCGTTATACGGCTTGACCCGGTCCACCAGATCGGGCGAGAGCACCTTGAGATAGGTGGTGACGGTCTTGAATTCATCCTTGTCGTCGATATAAACCGCGTCGACGTCCTCGGAGAAATAGTCGCGCATGGTGATTTCGCTGGAGTCGCTTTCCTGATGGACAAGTCCCGGCGCCGTGACCACGCGCGCCTGGCTCTTGGCCACTTCCCATTTGGCTTCGAGCAGCTTCATCTGCTTGGCGAATTCGCTTTCGCTTTCATTGAGGCCGATGGTGCGTACGATATACCCGCATTCGGGCGATTTCAATTCGCGAATAAGCTTCTTGAGCTGCCGGCGATGCTGGGGATCGCGGCTTTTTTTGCTGACGCCGATGAAGTCGGTACCGGGCATGCACACCAGAAAGCGGCCCGCCAGGGAGAGATGCGTGGTCAGGCGCGGCCCTTTGGTGCTTATCGGCTCCTTGGTCACCTGGACCAGAACCTCCTGGCCCACCTTGAGAAGCTGATCGATGGTTTGCGCCGGCTCATGGCTTACCGCCGCGGGCCGGGAATCGTCGTCGTCATATTCGGAAAAGAGCTGATCGCGTCCCACCACGTCCTCGACGTGAAGGAAGCCCGCCTTTTCCATGCCGATGTCCACGAACGCGGCCTGCAATCCCGGCAAAACGGCGTTGACCACGCCCTTATAGATATTGCCGAGCAAACGGGCGTTTTCAGGGCGTTCGTAAATGATTTCAAAAAGGCGGCCGTCTTCGAGAATGGCGATGCGCTTTTCGAAGGGGCGGACATTGATTAGGATTTCCCGTTTGGGTTGGCCCTGCCTGGGGGCGGGGCCGCTTGATACTTTGGGGTTTTTTCTCAGGACTTTTTCCATTTTCCCATTCTGAATCCATTGCCGTAAATTGAAAAACCCGCCCGGATCCAGGGGATCCGGGGGGCGAAGTCGAGGGCTTAGTGACCGCTAGCGGGACCGGAAGACGTCGTAACGCCAAACGTTTTGCCGCTCAATCGCAGCCCCTGGAACGGTCGAAGGTCTAAGAAACTGAAGCCCTGCGATCGGTCCGGCACTCGCCGGGTCCGACCTTACTCCACAAATCCCACTCCCCGGAGGCAATACCGGGCTCCCATAGGGACCCACCGGAGGGGGGGATGAAAAATCGATATACCTAATTAAATATACTACCCATTTCCGGCAATTCCCCGTTCCCGGGGCAAAAACTTGCCTTTTTGGCCTTAAAACCGCATGGTGAACTCGGTATGCAGTTCATTGTGGTGGGTGGACTCGTTTTTGGCCGTGTGGAAAAGCTTCTCATAGCGGTACTGGTAATAGAATAGCGCGTCGATATTATGGGAAAAGTTGTAGGTGACCTGCGGCTTGATATGCCAGGAATAGATGTCCCTGTCTTTCCGGGGGTCCACACTGGGCAATTCGACCTCGGTATAGGTGTAATTGACGCCACAGGTGGTGCGGATATCGAGATTGTTCTTGAGCTTCACGTAATAACGCCAGAACTGGATTCCCTTTTGGGTTTCCACGTCGAAGGAAAGGGAATAGTC
>CAYNXV010000038.1:0-18207 GCA_964401245.1 uncultured Bifidobacteriales bacterium
TGGGAACATGCCATCGCCACCGGATCGGCCGCGAAAATACTGGCGCGGGAAAACGGTCTCGACGGCGAGGAAGCCTTTATAGCGGGCCTCTTGCATGATATCGGCCAATTGGTCATCAGCCAATATCTGGGAGATACCTGGGAGGAAATCGCGCGGCACGCTCCCGTGGGCCAGCTCTCCCAACGAGAAGCCGAATTGCAGCATTTGGGTTTCAGCCATGAGGATATGGGAGCCTGGCTGGCACGAGCCTGGAATTTCCCCTCCGATTTATGCCTGGCCATTGAATACCATCACCTGCCGAATCTGGGCGACGCCGCCGCGCCTGCGTCAAGCGCCCGGAACCAAACCCTTTCCCCGCGTTCCTGGGAAATCGTCCATGTCGCCAATGGACTGGCCCATTTTCTTTTTCCCCTGGGCGCCCATGATATCGACATCAGCCTCAATCTCGACCCCCGGGTCTGGGCCCGTTTTGAAAAAGAAGGCCGGGAACTGGAAGAATTCGGAGCCCTTTGTGAGGATGAAATGAAAAGGGCGAGGGTATTCCTCCATATCATGGAGGAATAGAGGAAGCGGAAGACTTTGCATTTCTTATCCAAATTGGGATATAATCGGGATCATGGCCGTTAAAAACCGGGAATATCGGCGCTCAAATCGTAAAAAGCTGACCATGGAGCAGCTTCAGGACATCAGTCTGCCCCTTTCTCTCGAATTGGGTCATAAGCAGATGACGGTGAGGCAATTGCTCGAAATGGCGCCGGGGCAAATCGTCAAGCTCGAAAGGCTGGCGGGAGAAACCGTGGACGTGGTCATCAACGGGAGGGCCATGGCCAAAGGCGAGGTGGCCGTCATCAATGAGAATTTCGCCGTACGCCTCGTTACTTTGCTCTCCCCGGAAGAACGGCTCAAGCTGCTTTAACTCCGGGATCGGCCTTCCATCTCTTTTCAAAATCCCCTTTTTTATACTTTGTTGCCCTTCGGTAACAGGTTATAGGGATTGACTACGCAAAAACACAGGCAGCCAGGGCGGCCCAAGGCTTGGTTGCCGGGATTTATCTTCTTTCTGACCGTACCTTTCCTGGACATTTTCGGCCAGGCTTTCACTCCCGTACCGCCTCCACCATCCGTGGCGGCCGATTCCGCCCGCGCCGACATCGATACGGCGGAAGCCAAGGCCGATAGCGTCGCCCGGGGTGATACCGTGGTGTATTCCGCGCATCGCATACGATACCGAAACGACAGCTTTTCCCTTTCGAACTCCGCCTTGCTCACTTTTCGCGGTTCCCAGCTCAAGGCCGATTCCATCGTGTTTTTCAGCGAGCGTGAATTGGTCGAGGCCATGGGTCATCCCGTAGTGACGGACAAGGCCAACCCTCCCATCTACGGGGAGAAAATGCGGTACAACCTTAAAACCAGGGTCGGGGAAATCTATTACGGCTATTCGAGACGCGACGACGAGATGTTCACGGGGGTGGAAATCCGACGCCAACCCAGCGGCGAAATCTATATAGCCCGCGGGTGCTTCTCCACCTGCGACGATCCCAGCGACACTTATTTCTACAGCCGCCGCATGATAGTGGAGCCGGGACAAAAAGCCCTGTCGGGGCCCATAGTCATGAATATCCAGGAGGTGCCGGTGGCGGTGCTGCCCATGATGTACCTTCCGCTGGGCAAAGGCAGGCGCTCGGGGCTTTTGCAACCCAAATTCGGGGGCGATCAGACCCAGGGATTCTATTTGCTGGGAATGGGGTTTTACTGGGCCATCAGCGATTACATGGATTTGCAGCTGAGCGGCGACATAATCGAAGGGGAGTCGGGAACCTTCGACAAAACCAATCTCAACGGAACCTACAGGTACAGCAGGCGTTACATGCTGAACGGAAGCGTCGGAGGCAAATTTTACATCAGCGAGTTCAATCCCGCGAATTCCGGGTGGCATACCGACTTCACCCATGACCAGAACATCACCCCCGACGGCCGTCAGACTTTGAAAGGGAGCGGTCGCTTCCAATCCGACAGCCGTATAGTGGATCAGAACGCCCTCACTGAAGAGGAGAAGGTAAGGCAGACCGCCAACGCGAATCTGGGTTATCGCCGGCAATTCGTATGGAACGGCGCCAGCCTGAACCTCAACCTGAACCAGGACCATAACCTGGCCGAGGATTTGGTGGACCGGAGCATTCCGGATTTCACCTTCCGCGCGGGGGGGCCGCTGTTCTCCCAGGGGCGCTCGGATTGGATAGACGATGTGGAATCCAGCCGGGAGAGATGGTATCACCGGCTCAACTTCAACTACGATAATCGCTTCAACATCAACCAGGTTCAACGCCCCGAAATCGGAGCGACTCCTCCCGACAGCAATGTCTATGTGGGATATACCCATAGGCTTGGATTGAACGGCAAATACCAGCTCGGAGATTACATCAACGTCACTCCCGCAGCGGAGTTTCGGCAAATATGGAGCCTCCATTCCCGCGGCGACGAGGGCCGGCCCGAAGTCGACTATGCTCCCGGAGAGGGAAGACTGGGCGACCATTTCTCCTTTTTCAACACGGGTTTCAATCTTGATACGCGACTATATGGAATCGCCATGGCCGGAGACAATCCCTGGTTCGGCGTCGTGGACGGCATCCGCCATACCGTGATTCCCGAAGTCGGGCTGCTCTATGCTCCGGAGCTCGATTCCAATACCCATTATTTCCCCCATCCCAAAATCGGAGGCTCGGCTTACCAGGCCGAAGAGCGCACGGTACGCTTTCAACTCGGAAATGAAGTGGAAATGAAGTTGGCCGGAAATTCCGGTCAGGGGGCGGGAGCGCCAAAGACCCACAAGCTTTTATCGGCCACGTCGTCCGCCAATTACAATTTCGCCAGGGATCGCGAATGGAGCGACATCCAAAGTTCGTTCACCACTTATTTTACGCCCACCATCCCTTTTACGCTGACCACCACCCATTCCCTCTACGACCCTTTCGCGACGGACCCCGACCCCAGTTGGGACGATTTGCTGATGGTCCCCATGCTTACGGCCTACAGTTTCAGATGGAGCAAGGGAATTATGGTCGGAGGCGATTTCAATTCCGGCGTGCGCACGGAAACCAATGGAGGATTGCCCTCGGAAAAATTCGCCACCAAACCTTGGTCGGCGGGCTTGAATTACAGTTTCGACTTCCGCGCCAACCGTGTGGCTTCCGACGTTTTCCGCGTAACGCGAACGCATCAAGCCGACGCCCGCATCAAGTTGAATCCTACTCCGGGCTGGGATATGAGCTATACCACCGAATACAATTTTTCGGAAGGCGAATTCACCAAGCACAGCTTCGGGTTCCACCGCACCATCAGCTGCTGGGAAATGGATTTCAGCTGGACACCGGTAGGCATTTCCGAGGGCTGGAGATTCCTCATCCGATTGACGGATTTGCCGGATTTGAAGCTCGAAACCAGCGATACCCGCACACGGAGATTGGGCCGATGAGGAATCTTTGCTCGCCGAAGTCTCCGCGATAACTAGATTTTGGCTCAACTTTATCCGAAGGGTGCGGATTGTCGAATCTGATATTGGCCAGCCTCTCTCCCCGAAGAAAACAGATTCTGGCCATGCTGGGGATCGATTTCACGTCCGTGGACCCCCGATTCGAAGAAAGTTTGCAGGGCGATCCCGAAACCCTGCCGGAAACGCTGGCCCGGGGCAAGGCGCTGTCTGCCTCCGCAATCGAATCCGACTCCCCGGTTTTAGGCGCCGATACCCTGGTGGTGCTGGGAAACCGCATGCTGGGCAAACCCGGCTCGGCCGAAGAGGCGGTGGAAACCCTGCTTACGCTCAGCGGCCGCATGCATACGGTGATAACGGGCGTCGCCTTGGCCTATAAAGGGGAGATATTTTCCGCGGGCAGCGAAAGAACCGAAGTGTCATTCGCCCCTTTTGACCGTCGCGCCGCCGAAGCCTACGTAAAAACCGGCGAGCCGATGGATAAAGCCGGCGCCTACGGCATCCAGGGAAAAGGTGCCGCGCTGGTTGAGAAGGTCAACGGGTGTTTTTATAATGTTATGGGGCTGCCCATTCAACTCACCCTTCGGCTGCTCGATTCTTTCACACGGACGATCAAGAATCCAACATGAGCGAAAACAATCCCAATCAAAAGCCGACCGATGGCGAATCGGGCAAGGAAAAGGTCGGCCAGTGGCTACGAAAGTCACGGGAAGCCCAAGGCATCGACCCCGAAAAGCTTTGTTCCGACCTGCGCGTCAGCCGTTCCGCTCTGAACTCCCTGGAAAGCGGCCAATACCACGACTTGGCGGGGGATCCCTATATCCGTGCCTTGTTGGGTTCCATAGCCCGCTACCTGCATCTCGATGCCCAGGCCATCATTGCAAGGTATAACGAAGAAGCCGGGGTTTTGCCCACCTCCATTCAGGCTGCGCCCTATCTCGACCAAGGACCCAAATACCGGGTGGTGCATAAACAGGTGTATTTCGCCATTCTCGTCGCGCTGGTCATACTCGTACTTCTCATAACCCTTCTTAATCGGGGCGAAGGCGACCTCGATAGTGTGCCGGTTCCCGTCCCCATCGATACCCTGGATCAGGAGGATACGGCTGTTGATGGTACGTCCCTGGCCCCGGATTCCGACTCCTTGGGCCAGGACATCATCGCCGGACAATCGCCTGGAGTCGATTCCCTGGGTAAGGTGACCATCAGACCGCTGCGCGACAGTGTGCATGTGCGCATAGTCCGCGTGGGCAAGGCGGATTACACTGCCTATCTCCGCGCAGGAAAACAGATGCAGGTTCCCCGCGAAGACACGCTTTTCATTTATACGGACGCGGCCTCTTCGCTTCAGGTGCAATCGGGCCAAGCCCGATTCGTTCCCGCCCAGAAGAACTTCAAGGTTTTCAACGACACCATCAAGCCGCTTTGACCATGGGCACTTGGCTGCTCCTTCTCGTGTTTCCCCTGCTCATCCTCAGCGTACTGTTTCTGAGCCTCAGTGTGAACGGCCTGGAAAGAAAAATCCGTCTCCTCCAAGAAGCGCTGGAAAAACGATTTCCCGACCGCACCCTTGTAGACAAATCCAAATCCGATTCCCGTCCCGATAGCAAATAGGAGCCTACATGCGCAAAGCGGAAATTTCGCGCAAGACCAAGGAAACCTCCATCCGTGTCGCCCTTGACCTGGATAAGCCCTTCGAGGGCGAACTCGATTCCGGCTCGGGGTTTCTGGATCATATGCTGGATGCCCTGCGCAAGCATGCCGGGGTCGGCTTGTCGGTGAGCTGCCAAGGCGATACCCATATCGACATGCACCACTCCGCCGAAGATATCGCCATTTGCCTGGGCCAGGCCTTGGCGCAATCGTTGGGGGACAAAAAGGGAATCGAACGTTACGGCTTCTATTACGTGACTATGGACGAAGCCCTCTGCCGTTGCGCCCTCGACTTGAGCGGCCGTTTCGCCTTCGTCTGGAATGCTCCCCTGGGAGCCGAAAAGGCGGGCAATCTCGATACGGAATTGGTGCCTCATTTTTTCCAGACCCTGGCCGAGCATGCCAAAATGAATCTGCATGTCGATTTGTTGCGGGGGACGAATACCCACCATGGCATCGAGGCCATATTCAAGGCATTCGCGCGTGCGCTCGCCATGGCGATAGAGCCTTCCCGCAGGGTATCAGGGGTGCCCTCGACCAAGGGCAAGCTGGAGAAATAGCTCAGGAAGAAGTTTCTACGCAGGGCATGAACCAGGCCTTTCCCCGACTGTTCGTCTGGGGCACGACCTTCGGAACGAAAAACGGAAACACCCTCCAAAAATGCCGCCGGTATTCGCGTTCCCACAAGGAAAAGGCGCGGACGGCGTTTCCCGGAAGCAAGCCGATGCCATGGTAGAGGCGGAAAATGGACAACTCCCGGCACCAGTTGCACAGCCTGTCCATGACGCGTAGATTATCGCTTCCCCCGAAGATATCGGAGTTGTGGTGCGCGCCGTTCATCAGACAGGTCAATTCCGAATGGAAGCGCCGCTTTTCCGGATGCCCGAACGCTCCCACCAGCGAGTCTTGCATCGGATTGAATTCGCCGCCATGGAGCAGATGTTTCCACGGTAGCCTGTCGCAAACATTGCTGCCGCTCAAGTTGCTGGTCTTGCTGCTTCCGGCTCCGCTTTGAACGCGGTCATAATATTCATCGCCCAGCCTTCCGAAGGAATGGAAGAACTCGTGGTGGTGAGTATGCGCCAAAGCCGTCTGGACCCGCTCCCGGGGATTGGCGGGGTTGGCGTGGGAGGTGGCATAACCCGAAAATCCGCTGCGCCCGGTTTTGGGATCCAGAACCGCCATCTGCACCACCCAATTACGCGACGACCCTCCATCGAAATGTTTTGGTTTGAAAGGATGGCGATTAAGCAATTCCCAGATGCGCCGGCCGGTTACCGCTTTGTTCTCCCTTCCCCCACCGAAGCCGGTGGCGAAATGCGTGGCGCCTTGGCCCGTGCGGTGGTACGAGGCCACGGGTAGCGTCCAAACGGCGAACGCCTGCTTGAACGCGTTAAGCGGCTCGATGCTGAAAACATCGTCAAACCACTTTTTCACGTCGGCCGCAAAACGCCCGTCATCGATATCCCTCCGGGTATATCCGTCTCCCAGGAAGATCACATGGTACATGTTCTCCTTGGATATCCTCACCGGATCTCCATTAGTGATATCCGTTATAATTCCGCTACCAATAAAATAAGGCTCGAAGGCCAGGCCCGGCTTGAGGCGCACTTCGGGTGGCGAGCCGGCATCCGGACGAGGAATCGCGAGCACCCGGTCTTCGTACCCCTTGAGATTGAAATGCAGGGAGTCCGGAGCCGGCGAGGAAGGTTTTACGGGTGGAGCGCCGGTGGCAGGGCGCAGGGGCGGGACCGGCCATGCAGCATTTTCGCTGTCGGGCTTGGCGTGAGGCGAAACCTGTCGCCTCCCTTGGGCATCCACGGGGGGCCGGGCTGTCCCGGGAAACCTAGATTGTCCGGGAGCTAGGCGATGCCGATGGCTGCCGGATATCGAAGGCGCGGAAATAGAGGCGAAGACACCGCGAAAAGGCTCCCGCTCTGAAAAGGCATAGCGCCCATCGGCGTCGGTTTCGACGACTTTTCTCTGGCCTATCAATTCCACTCTGACGCCAGGCAAAGGTCGGCCGTCCAAGTCCGCAACCCTGCCGCTTAGATTGTTTTGGGCGCCAACCGCCAATGCCGCCGCCAATATCCATAGTCCGGCCCTGCGGACGCAATCGTGGTCACCCATGAATTCCCCAAAAATCACCAGTTGAATTGGTAGGGGAGGAAACTATAAAATAGGGACCCGGAATTCTATTACTGGAGTCCATTCGAAAAACGGCAAAAAAAGTAACGTTTAAAAATTTTTCCGCATCTTTGAAATCGCATGAGCCAAGAATGAGCTGAAGTTGATGCGCTAGGATCGCGGTTTGGCGGTATTTTGGAGAAAGCCCATTTGGAGTACCCATCATGAAAAATATCCGCCATGGCAGTTTCAGGTCGAAGTTGAAAATGGCTTTTCTGCTTTTGCCGATGGTTTGCCTTCACGAACCCGGGCAAGCGCAAGCCCCCGATACCCTTCGAGCGTTGGTCCTTCTCGTGGATTTTTCCGACGCGCCTGGAACCTTGACAGTCGCCCAAGTGAAAGATCTATTGAACAAGCCCGGATACACCGATCCGAACAATCCCTATAGCGCCAGGGATTATTGGTACGAGGTCAGCGGGAAAAGACTGGAGGTTTTGCACGATGTATTCGGAACTTACCGGGCGACCCAGACAGCGGCCTATTATAGGACGAAAACTTACCACGAAGGCATTACCCTGGCTGCCGAAGGCTTCAATTGGATCGTCAAGACGATGCCCGGGTATGATTGGAACGCCTTGACCGTCGACAAGGATAACCGGTTCCGGGGATTGACCATCCTCACCTCCACGCAGGTGCCGGGCAGCGGAGGGGCTCATTATATCGGAGATAAATTCATCGCTCCAAACCAGGCGAAGGGGCACAGATTATCGTCCGTAGTTGCCGGCGGGTCCCTGTTCGTCTTCAATCATGAGTTCGGACATATCGCCTTCAACTGGCCGGATCTTTATTCCATCACCGGCGGTCGGGGCACAGGCATGTGGGAATTGATGTCGGGCAACGCCAACGTTCCGGGAATCCCCAACGCAGCCTACCGGGCCGGGCATGGGTGGATGGAAATGTTGGATGCCAGCGGACAACAGACGGTGACTCTGGAGGAGAACGGACCGACCGCGGTCCGCTTCCGGAATCCAAAGGACCCTAAGGAATTTTTCGTGGTCGAAGCCAGGAATAGCTCGCTGCGAACCACCAAAACGCCCGCCATCGGCCGTGGGTTGCTGGTTTGGCATTTCGAAGAAAATGTCCCCGGAAACGGAAACTACAATGTCGATGGTGAAAAGATGACCCTGGAGAACCACTACGAGGTTTCGCTGGAACAGGCGGACGGCTTGTTCGACCTGGAAAACGGGAGGAACGGCGGCGATATAGGAGATGCCTTCGTCCCAGGAAAATCGTTCGGGGTCAACACCGTTCCGAATTCCAGATGGTGGGATGGCACCCCATCGGGGTTCGGCGTCGACGACATCAAGCTGGTCGGCGACAACAGGATCTCCTTTCGGTTGACGGCTCCGGGAGTGGCCCCGGTACTCACGATGGGCGGAGCGCCGAAACTGGCGGGACTGTGGATGAACGAAGACCGGCTTAACTACCGGATTCCCGGGGAGTATTCGGGCCCCTCGCGGCAAGTGTCGCTCAGCATACATGCCTTGGATGGCAGCTGGCTTTCTGATGTCATCAGCTCACCGCAAAGGCCGGGAACCTATTCCATCTCCCTTGGGGCTCAGGGAGTCCGGCCTCCCGGTCTGTATCTCGGTCGCCTACGGTCCGGTTCATCCGAAGCATCGGCCGTAATCAGGTTGGATTGAGCCATCCGGGGAAATTAAAGTACGTATCGTTTACCAAAAGTATGGCAGCCGCGTGACTCTCATGTCCGAACCCGGAATCTCCGCCAAATACATCCCTTTGGGGAGCCGATTCCCTTCCCGGCCCCTTCCGTTCCAGAAGGCTTGTCCGTTGTCCGCCGCCAATTGCGCCACGGGATTTCCCTTCGAGTCGAATATCCGCACCCCTGCGGTCCCGACCCTGTGGAACCGTATGCCTTCGGGCGATGCGGTGAATGCAATCCCCTCCCTGCTCTTGCCGTATCGACTGATGGCGAGGGCCATTGGGTCGGTAGGCTTGATGGGAATTTCGGTGGAGGGGGCTCTTCCACCTTTTATCACCTTGGTGATCTCGCGTGAAAGGTGCAAATACCAGTCACTGGGCAACTCTTCCCCATCGGCATCCAAAGTCAGCCACCATCCCTGATCGGGCGAATGTTCCTTGGTCGGCGCCACTTTGAACATGGCCGTTCCCTCGTTCACCTCGTCGAACATGGCGATTTTGACTGCGCCCACTCCCGCCCGCGCCGCCACCATGGCCTGCTGCCAAATGAATCGTCCTCCCAGCCTGGGAATCTCGTTTCGAGAGCCCTCGTTCAAATTGTTCCAGGAGAAGCCGGGAAAAACCGACGGCATATACAATACTCCGGCGTCCGTAAGCCATTTACTGTCTTCCTCCACCCTTGTCTTCCACCATCCGTTCACGTCATCCAGGGTTCGAATACGCCCCACGTTCCATGGCTGAACAGCGTCGAAAGTCCGGTATACATCAAGCCAACCGGAATCCGTGCGCGCGTCCCGGGTGAGGGTGCGGAAGGTCGCGGGTACGCCGCCCATGACGCTTGCCTGGTACTTCTGCACCTCGTTCTTGTGAAACCAGTCGATAAGCGCGATCGCATCTTCCGGCTGTTCGGGAGGACGGCGGTTTTCACTTGCCATTCCCATCCCCCATACCGACACCAGGGGTTTCCCCTTGTGATGCAGATAGTTCGGATGCGAAGTCAGCTTCACTTCATCGACCAGGTATTTCCAGTCGGCTTGGAGGTCGGCATCCCAAGTCGAATGGCTGGCATTCGAAAGATCGTATTCAATGGCCACCGTCCGGCCGTATTTCTTCGCCGACGCCAGGATATTGGTCAGCCAGATTCCGTTGTCGCTGCGGTAATATTTCAAATCGACCATAAATCGCTGGATGAGCACGCCGTCCAAACCATAATCCCGCATCCACTTGAAATGCATATCCACTACTGCCGCATTTCGGGACGAAAAGAGGTAAGCCGGTTTGCCACCAATGGTGAAATTTGTCGCCTTGCAAAGTTCGGAGTTGGGCAACTCCCGAACATCGGGCCACATGTCAATCTTCAGGTTCGTAGGGGAGGGTGTGCCCTTCGCATAATGCCGCCAATTGCCGCCCCAGTCCCCCGGACATCCGAACCACCCCTGGTAACCGAAAAGTACCTTCCCGTCCAAAGTGGTGAAATCCACCGTCTGTCCATAAACCGAACCGACCAATCCCCAAATCAATAGGACCGGAAGCGATAAATGAATTTTCTTTTTCATGAATGCCATCCGAAGTACCCCCTACAGGTTTTAGTATATCCGCCGGAATGATTTTTTGAATTGCATTTCGTAATTGCATCGGTTCATGCAAACGCACTAAGCCCCAATTTCATCAAAACGCGGTCTTTTTTGCTTCTGAGGAAAAAAAAGTACTTCGACACACTTCCGCGTCGGATTTCCTGTTAATTCACAAAAAGTCCCAATAATTCCTAAGATATCGAGGTTAGGTTGTGGTATTGGCTAGGCTCAACTATTTCGGGTCGGACTAAAAGGCCCTTCAAGATCGGAGGCAGGCGTGAAAGAATTCGAATATCACTTATCTCAATTTGCATGGGGAAATACTTCAGCAGGAATGAAGTGGCAAACGTTTTTTATGATCGCCCTGCTGGTTACCTTGACGAGCTCTCCCCTATTTGCCCTGACTCCGGATTCCCTGTTGAACAAACTATCCGCTGCGGAAAAGGCGGCGGGTTGGGTATTGCTTTTCGACGGCGTCGATAAGAATGCCCATTGGAGAACGGGCCTGGACGGCACTACCAATACCTGGATTATCGAGGACGGTACCCTTGTGAGCCCTTCGGGGTCAAACGGAAGCGAAATCTTCACCAAGCAAACCTATTCCAACTTCGAGCTATCCATGGAATGGAAGCTCAACATCAAAGGAAATAGCGGGATTTTCTTCCGGGTCAACGGCCCCAAACGCCTATGCAGCGGCTCTGAGTACGCCATCCTGGATGACGCCAACGGTGACGACCGTACCGAAATGGGATATTTGCCGGGCGAAACGGATATGCCCATCAAGCGCACGGCGTCGAATTATGATCTCTATCCCACGGTCAGGGACGGCAAGGTCGGCTCACCTTACGTAGCTCTCTCGAAGCCTTACGGCCAATGGAACCAGGGCCGGATTTGGGCCAATGGCAAACTCATCGAAAATTGGTTAAACGGCGAGAAAGTGGTGGAATATGAAATAGGAAGCCCGGATTGGGTGAAACGGTTCGAACTCAGCAAATATTACAACCAATGCAAAGACAATCGCGATACCTGGTCCCGCCACCCGTCCGGCCTTATCGGCATGCAGGATCATGGGCATGGATTGCGGGCCTGGTTCCGTAATATCAAGATCCGTCCTTTTACCCCGGGCGAGAAACTGGTTTCCCCTCTCATTTCCCCGGCAGGCGGGAATTTCAATACCAAGGTGATGGTGGCGCTGGAGACGGCCATTACGGGATCGAGCATCCACTATACTCTGGATGGATCGGTACCCAATGAAAATTCACCGGTATACCAGGACAGCTTGGCCATAACAGCGACAACCACGCTCAAGGCCGTCACCATTAGAAAGGGATTCATAACCAGCGACCCTAAGACCGTTACCTTCACTTCGACCACAGCCGGGATTCATCCTGGCGCCCATTTCTTCCGTGAACCGGAATTCCGCCTGACGGACGATCGTCTGCGAATCGCGAACTCCGGGAAGACTTCCTTCACGGTCGATATAGTGGGAATGGATGGAAAGCGAAAAATCTCTTATTCCGTGAAACCCGGCGAGCAGGAATTCACCATAACGGGTTTGCGCGGCGTGCATATGCTGCAATTCCGGCAGGGAAATGCGGTGCAGTCCCGGAAAATCCCATTACTCTGACCGAGGAGGAGGGACGCTATTTTCCGGGGTTGTTGAATTTGTGGATAACGTAATTCTTACCAAAAATAGGGCAGCGGTGTGGTTCGCAGGCCCGAGCCCGGCATCTCGGCCCAATACATTCCTTTGGAGAGTGGATTTCCTTCGCGGCTCCTACCGTTCCAGAAAGCCTGTCGTTTGTCAGCGGCCAATTGCGCTACGGGAAGTCCCTTCGCATCGTATATCCGAACCCCTGCGGGCCCGACTCCGTGAAACCTTATACCCTCGGGCGAGGCGGTGAATGCAACCTTCTCCCTACTTTTACCGTTATAGGTTATTGCGAGCGCCATCGGGTCGGCCGGCTTGATGGGAATTTCGGTAGAGGGAGCCAGCGTACCCTTGATGACCTTGGTGATTTCCCGTGAAAGGTGCAAATACCAATCGCTCGGCAATTCTTCCCCATCGGCGTCCAGGGCCAGCCACCACCCCTGATCGGGCGAATGTTCCTTGGTCGGGGCCACTTTGAACATGGCCGTGGCCTCGTCCACTTCGTCGAACATGGCGATTTTGACGGCGCCCGCTCCCGCCCTAGCCGCCACCATGGCCTGCTGCCAAATGAATCGGCCGCCCAGCCTGGGAATGGCATTGGGTTCGCCGCCGTTCCACTTGCTCCAGGAGAACCCGGGGAAAATCGACGGCATATACAATACGCCTGCCTCCGCCAGCCATTTACTGTCCTCCTCCACGCTCGCTTTCCACCATCCGTTCACATCGGACAGGGTGCGATAACGTCCCACGTTCCAAGGCTGAACTGCGTCGAGAGCCCGATAGACTCCATGCCAACCCGTAGCCGTACGCGCGTCCCGGTTGAGCGTGCGGAATCCCGCGGGCACGCCGCCCATGACGCTGGCCCGGTATTTTACCACTTCACCCTGTTGAAACCAGCGGATAAGCGCCAACGCCTCCGCCGGATTATCGGGCGGATGGCGGTTCCCGTCCGCCAATCCCATGCCCCACACGGATATCAGGGGCTTGCCCTTATGGTGCAGGTAATTTGTATGCGACGTTATCTTGACCACATCGACCAGGTACTTCCAGTCGGCTTGAATGATTTCATCCCAGGTGGTAAAGCTGGCACCCGACACGTCGTATTCAATGGCCACGGTCCGGCCGTATTTCTTCGCCGCCGCCAGGATCTGAGTCAGCCACACCCCGTTGTCGCTTTTGTAATACGATAAATCATTAAGAAATCGCTGGATAAGCACGCCGTCCAGACCATAATCCCGCATCCACTTGAAATGGAGATCTACGACGGCGGCGTTGCGGGAGGAAAAGAGATAGGCCGGTTTGCCTCCCGTGGTCAGAGTTCCCGCCTTGCAAAGTTGGGCGATAGGCAATTCCTGAACATCGGGCCACATTTCAATACGCATGTTCGTGGCGGTGGGTGTACTTCGCGACCAATGCCGCCAATTGCCGCCCCACGCTCCGGGACAGCCGAACCATCCCTGGTACCCGAAAAGTACCTTCCCTTTCAAGGTGGTGAAATCGACCGTCTGCGCAGGAACCGAACTCGCCGATGCCCAAATCAAGAGAACGGTCAGCGATAAATGGGTTTTCTTTTTTGTGAATTCCATCCGGGGTATCTCCCTCCGGACCTAGTATATCCCCTGGATTGATTTTTCGTATAGACGTTCATACTGAGGTACGATGATGTCGGGGTGGAACTCTTCCAAGGCAATCCGCCGCCCTTCGCGGCCCATTTCTGCGCGTAATTCCGCGTCTAAGCCCAATTTCACCGCATTTCGGGCCATACTTTCCACGTCGCCCACCGGCGATAAGTAGCCGGTTCTTCCGGTTTTGACCACTTCGGGCATGCCGCCCGAATCGGATCCGATTACCGGCACTTCGCAGGCCATGGCTTCTAGAGGAGCCAAACCGAAACTTTCCACCTCGGAGGGAAACAGCAATATGTCTGCGCATCCCAGTATCGCGGCAATATCCTGTTGCTTTCCTAAAAAACGCAAATGCCGCGTCACGCCAAGGGTTTCCGCCAACTCCTTGGCTTCCAGAACCGTTGGGCCTTCGCCAACCATCAGCAGCACCGCGTCCACCTCCTGCCGCACGCGCGCGAAAATGCGTACCACGTCCTCCACGCGTTTTACCGGACGGAAATTGGAGATGTGGATGTAAAGGGGCTGGTCGGGACGGGCGAAATTGCTGCGATGACAAGACCCGACCGTGGGGCGGAACAGCTCGGGATCCACGAAATTATAAACTCGCGTTACCTCCGTATCGGGGAAAAAAATCCGTTCGGTTTCGTCTTTGAGATAGTCCGAAACCGCCGTGACAATCGAGCTGCGGTTTATCCCCAGACGGGTGATGTCGAAAAAACTCTTTTGCCGCCCCACCAAGGTAATATCGGTACCATGCAGCGTGGTGATAATGGGAAGCGGACGGGGCTTGACCATTTCGGCCGCCAGGTACGCGCAGATGGCATGAGGGATGGCGTAATGAACATGCAGTAAATCCAGGTTTTCGGCGAGGACGACGTCTTTCATCTTGGAGGCCAGCGCCAAATCGTAGGGCGGGTGCTCGAAAAGGGGATAGTTTTCCATGTCGACGCTGTGGAAATAAATCCGCTCCTGGAAATCGCGCTGAAGGCGATAGGGAATGTCGGCGGTGATGAAATGCACCTCGTGGCCGCGCTTGGCCAGAAATTTACCGAGCTCCGAGGCCAGCACGCCGCTACCCCCGTAAGTGGAATAACAGGTAACTCCTATTTTCATGCGAATCTCGCCCCTCCCAAAGCCGTGATGTCATCAATCTCGGGCATTTCCGCGCAACGGAACGGCTCGGCGTAGGTCCGTTTAATTCGTCCGCCCCAATACCTGTGACGGACGGTAAGGTGTTCCAGAAACCCGGGCTGCGAAAGATCGGTTTTTCCGGCGAAGTTCGCGGCGGCCTTTCCGAAGAATTGCGACTGATAACAATCGATGAGTTTCATTTTCTCCTTCCAGAAATCGGATATGTCCACGCAAAAGGTGGGCTCGAAATGCACCAGGCCCATGAATTGGAAAAGCCTTTCCGGCCGATGCGGTTTTCCCGGCACGTCGAGCTTCGTGAGTCCCGCCAGGTACAGGCATTCCTTGACCAGGGTGGCGGTGCGGATATGATCGGGATGCTCCTCATGCGGGGAATGCGTCACCATGATTTTGGGTCGATACTCGCGGATGACCCGGATTAACGACTTTCGCGCCTCCCAGTCGTCTTCGATGCGCGCATCGGGAAGCCCCAGGCATACCCTCTCGACTCCCAGCACCTTCGCCGCGGCCCGCGCTTCCTTCGCGCGCTCATCTGCGCTGCCCCGCGTTCCCGTTCCCCCGTCGGTCATGTCGATAAGCACGCCTTTGCGGCCCGCTTTTTTCAACTTGAGCAGAGTGCCTCCCGCGCCCAGCTCCACATCGTCGGGATGGGCGCCGACTGCCATGAAATCGACACCTTTTATCCGAGTCATAACCCCTCCGCTATTGCCGTTCAAAACCGAAGACCTGCTCCGACAGACTCAAAGGCTCCAAGGCGGTCAGGTATTTTTCCAGCCCATCTTCCCCCATCGCATTGAGAAGCGAATGGATATTCAGATATCTGTCTTGCCCCAAACCGTTTCCCAGCCATCTCACCTGCGCGAAAAGGTCGCGGTATTTCCGCCTTTCGCCGCGATAGGCGGTGTTCTTCAATGATTCGAGATAGCCCTTCCACGACCTTTCGAGATTACGCGAAAAGTATTCCAGGGGTCCCGACGCCGAAAAGGCGGAAAAATGCGCTCGCTCCACAGGCCGGAGCAGCTCCCGCCACCCTTCGTCGTTAAAGGCGGCGGCATATTGCGATTCCGCCCAAAACTTCTCCTTGAGGCGGGCCTGCAATTGCGACGGTTTCAGCTTCGGCAACGTCTCCGGCGCGAATCCGTGCGCACCCAATGAGGCCAAGGCAGCTAACGGTGCTACGGTAGCGGACATGCGCGGCGCCACCAGCGGAAAATCCCCTGTCAGGGATTCGAAAGCGGGCCGCATCTGCGCGAAATACTTGAGTTCGCCGGGTCCCAACACATGGCCTAGGATGGGGAAAACCGCGTCCGCCGCCATGGCGCGCGAAACCACGTCATGACTTAAATCCAGGTGGCCCAGGTTGTCGCTGTTCATGGAACGGCCGGGATTCCTCGCCAGGTAAAAAAGGTCGGCGCCTTGGGCGGAAGCCTGGGCATGAAGCCGACGGCGCTCCCCCGAAGACAAATCGAATGCATGCACCACACCGTCAGGGAAATGCAATTGCGGCTTGATGCCCGCTGCAAGGAGGTTGCGCGTTCCGGCGGCAAGGCCCGCTTCGATGCGCCGCCGGCCGAATACGATTTCCTGCAGGCGCGGTCGGGCCAATTGGCGGAACAGCGGCGAATATCCGTTCACGAACAGCACGCCTTCTTTGGCCAGATACCGCTGGGCCAGCCGCGCAAAAGCCTGAGCCAGACCGACTCCCGGCCGATAGCATTGTCGTATGGACTCGATTACCGCAGGGGACCATACCTCGCCTGCTCGGTGCAAAAGCGTCTCCAAAGATTGGGCATCAATACGACGTTCGGCCACCGGAAGCGTCCTTTGGGGGTCCGGAAAATCGAGCGCCAGCACCTTGGGGCTTCCCCACGAAGGCGTCTCCAGCAACTCGACGTGATTGCATTCGGCCAAATCGGAGTCGTCACCGGCAATCCAGAATATCGGAATCACGGGCAATCCCAAACGGGAACTCAAGGATTTGGCATGACGCGCGCAGGTAAGGGCCTTGTACAGCCAAAACAGGGGCCCGCCCAGAAGCCCGGGTTGTTGGCCGGTCATCACAAAAACGCAGCGGCCCGAACGCACGGCTGCGAGGTTGACCTTTTGCGAATCACTGCAATCGGAGAGTGGAATTTCTTCCAGGAATATTTTTTCCAGGGTGGGCCAAGCGAAATTTTCTTTACGTATCCGGGCCGTTCTTCTTTCCAATGCTTCCGGAGAGAACAAGGTCCGCCCATCGAACAACTTTATCAGGGGCGAACTTCCCCAGGGCTCCCCTCCCTCTGCCGTAGCAGCCGCGTGACGTTGGATGTGCATGCCGGGAAGGTTTCTATGCCCGCGGAGAAGGCTTAAGGAGCAGGGCCATGCGTTGCGATTCCTGCGGATGATAGGGGTCTCCCTTTTCGGAACCGAAAAGGGACTGCAATTGGAGGCGGCAAGCGGCAGCCATGCGGCGGAACTCCTCCAGCGAATAGAGGCGAACCCTTTCCTGGTGGGCTTCCATCAATTCGCCGCCGCGCAGGATTTCGATGTCCTTGATCACCACCGAGCCTTCGAGCCGCCGTTTCTGTGTCACCGTCATCTCCCCTTGCACCTTCTCATCGTAAGGTACGAATTTGCGCATGAGGAACTCACGGTTGATGAGGTCGAGGAAAAGACGGCCGTCCGGACGCAGGAGCCCGGCGAATCCGTTAAGAACCGAAAGGTCTTGCTCTTCGGTAGCAAAATAGCCGAACGAGGTGAAAAAACAGGTAACCAAATCGAAGTGGTTTTCCCGGAAGGGTATGCTCCGCATGTCGGCGCGGGCCACAGCGAGCCCCGATTTCCGCGCGTCTTGGAGCAAAGTGTGGCTGAGGTCGAACCCGGCCGCATGGCCGTATCCCTTATCACGGAAAACCTGCAAATGCCTTCCCGCGCCGCAACCGATATCGAGTATGGCCGCGGATTCGGGGAGCGGCACCGCGTCCAGGATGAATTCCACCTGGGTGCGGGCTTGAACCTGATCCCGATGGGAGTAAATGGATTTGTAGGACGGTCCGAACCAGGTCTTGAACCATTCGGGCTTCCCGGATTGATTATCCGGTCGCGAATCGCGAGACCGTTCTCCGTTCACACCGCCACGAGCGTGCTGGACATTTGCTGCAGCGCCGTGTAGAAATCTTCGGTATGGGGAGGAAGACTGGTATGCACGGTGGGAGCCTTGCCGTTGCGCATTTTCAT
>CAYNXV010000038.1:18307-21522 GCA_964401245.1 uncultured Bifidobacteriales bacterium
TTGTCTTCGGAGAAAACCATTAACTTCATTGCGGTAATTTTCCTTTCCCGGCCGAAGATCGGCCTTTAGAAAATAAAGTTTTACCGCCACCGGACAGATACCCGTTTGAAACCGGGCCGTCACAAGATGGGAGCGGACTTTTTTCCAATGACCGGAAAATTAACAAGTAATGGCTGATTTTACATCCACCCCCTTTCCGGGGGGGACCGCTGATTGCGAAATTGGACTTTTCACCTTCCGGGTCAACCCGGGTTTTGCCCTTGAAGCAATAGAGAGTAACTTGTTGCCCGGACGGAAGACTAATATGCAGCCAATCGATGAGAAAGCCGGCGAGGCGGTGGAAACGGGCGATTTTCCCGATAATTCGGAAATAAGTCCAGTCCAGCCTTTCGACGAGGTTAACTGTGAATCCTTTCTGGTGAGCCTTCGCAGTGAAGGAAATTCCCGCCAAAAGGCTTTCCGGCGCTTGGTCGAGGTCACCCATGGTCCGCTTATGAACTATATCCGCAAATTCATCTCCTCTCGGGACGAGGGCCAGGAAGTCTTGCAGGAAGTCTATCTCGGTGTCCACAAAAGCCTGGGCCGATTCGAGGGGAAATCGAAATTGACCACGTGGATATACGGGTTGGCGCATAACAAGATTTGCGATCGATTGGGAGATAAGCACCGTAAAATGGTCGCGCTCGACGACTCGCATCCCGAACCGGAAACCCCGCCCACGCTTGAATTCGCGGAATGGAGCGATTCCACTCCCTGGGACATGTCTCCCGATCAGGTGGTACTCCAATCCGCTTTGCGTACCCTGATTGCCCGCTCGGTGTCGGTATTGCCCCCCGCAGCTTTCGAGGTCTATTTTCTCCGCGACGTAGAGGGGCTTTCCGGCGAAGAAGTGGCCGAGATATTGGGAATTGCTCCCGGCGCCGTGCGGGTGCGCCTCCACCGCGCGCGACAAACCCTGGTGGAAAAAGTGCGCGGGCTGATGCAGGGCGGCTCTAACGGCGCCGAACAAGGGGGGAAAGCATGAAGGGTTTGCTGGGCATGGCCTTAATGCGCTGCGAACGCATCGCCGATTTCGTCTATGATTACGCCGAGGGCAACCTTCCTTCGCAATGGCTGGCCATGCGCTTCGAAGCCCATATTACGTTGTGCAAACGCTGCCGCGAGTATGTGCTTCTCTATAAGGCCGCCGCTGACGTCAGCGAGTTCCGCCGTCTCAACCAACCGCCGGAGGAATTGCTCGAAACCACTCTGGAATTTTTGACGCGCGAAGGGTTGATCGACAAAGAGGACGATGCAGCCGCACCCGGCGGTTAGGAAAACCTTTGTTCAAGGGGAGGCCAAGACTTCGTCCAAGGCCTGCCCCGTGATTTCCACCAATTCGGAGAGGGTTTCCCCATCGATATTGAGCGGCGGCAACCAATAAAGGGTGTTTCCCAGCGGGCGCAACAAAGCCCCGCGCCTCACCGCCGCTTGGTATACGCGATAACCCAGCCGCTCTTGCCCATCCGGTACCAAATCGACTGCGGCCATGCCACCCAAAGCGCGAACGCGGGTGAGGCGACCGGTGCGCGCCGCCAGGGTTTCCCAGCCTTTCCGCATTCTGCCCTCAAGCTCCCGGGCCCGGGAGCAAATATCCTCCTCGGCATAAATCTTCTGCGCCTCCAAAGCCACCGCCGCGGCCAAGGCATTGCCCGCATAGGTATTGGAATGCAAGAAGGAGCGTCCCTCCCCATAATCCGCGTAGAACAGGGAGAATACCTCCTCGCCGGTAAGCACCGCGGAAAGCGGTAGCCAGCCCGCCGTCAAGCCTTTCGACAGACAGACGAAGTCCGCTTCAACTCCGGCATGTTCCATCGCCAGCATTTTCCCGGTGCGCCCGAACCCCGTGAGAATTTCGTCGGCGATGAGATAAACCCCGCGCGCCCGCGTCCATTCCCTTAGGCGCCGCAGTAAATCGGGACTGTAAAGCAGCATTCCGCCTGCGCCCTGCAATACCGGCTCCACCACCACGGCGCATAAGGTGTCGCTTCGCTGTTCAAGTTGAGCTTCCAAGGCAGGCCAGTAAGTGGCGCAGTCCATCCACCGCGCGGCTTCGGGGCCCGGCTCTCCGGAGGCCTTTCCGGCAGCCTCTCCGCAGGGACCTTCTCCGTAGGGAAGCCCGCGCAGCATTTCCACCGGGGGCAGCCAAGAACTATAGGCTTCCTTGTAGAGACCCAGATCGCTGAGAGCCAGCGCTCCCGTGCTTTCTCCGTGATATCCGTTTTCCAAAGCCATGAACTGCGTGCGCTGCCGGCGGCCTTGCAGCGATTGCGCATGCAGGCACATCTTGAGCGCGATTTCCACCGCCGTGGAGCCGTCACCGCCGTAGAATACCCGCGACAGCGATGGGGACAGGGAGGTCAGGCTTTCCGACAGCTCCACCAGGGTATCTTGGAGGGTGTTGGCGAGGATTACGTGTTCGTAGCGACCCGCCTGCCGGCTCAGGGCTTCACGCAGGCGGGGGTGGCCATGACCCAGGGTTTTGCACCACCAACTGGAAATGGCGTCGATGACCGGACGGCCGTCGCGCAGATAAAGTCGACTGCCTTCCGCGCGCTCGATTTCCAGGGGGGGAAAGGAGGCATAGTCCTTCATTTGAGAACAGGGATGCCAGATATGGCGTAAATCCCGTTGCACCCAATCCATACGACTCCTTAGAGTGTTTCCGGTTGGTTATGCAAGGTTGCAGGTCGAGAATGCGAAACCAGACTCAAGGCTCGTAAGAGGGCTCCCGCCTTGGCCATGGCTTCGGCATATTCGACGGCGGGATCCGATTCCATCACCACGGCGCCGCCGCATCCGATGGAAACCTCTCCCGGAGTGACCACCTGGGTGCGAATCACCATCCCGAGGTCCATGGCCCCGTCATAGCCGAGATATCCCAGCGCGCCGGAATAGATGCCGCGGGGGGCTCCTTCGAGCTTGTCGATGATTTCCATGGTGCGGAGCTTGGGAGCGCCCGTCATCGATCCCCCGGGAAAGCAGGCGCGCACAGCATCCAGGGCTCCGAATTCCGGGCGCAAACTTCCGTGTACTTCCGATACCAATTGTAAAACCGAAGGATGGATTTCCACGCGCATCAAATCCGGGACGCTCACGCTGCCCGGCTCGCATATCTTTCCGAAATCATTGCGAACCAAATCGACAATCATCAGGTTTTCGGAAAAATCCTTGCC
>CAYNXV010000039.1:0-14278 GCA_964401245.1 uncultured Bifidobacteriales bacterium
CGCGCGATTGAACCTTTCGAAAATTATTATACCCTCTCGAAAAATCCGGAAGTGCTCAAGGAGCTTTACTCCCTCTACAAAAAGGCAGGAGACAAGAACGGCGAATTGCGAACCCTGGACAGACTTGTAACCGCCTATCCCAAGAACGCGACTTACCGTTACGATCTTGCCGTGGCCTATCAAGCCAAGGGAGACATGGCCCGGGCTGAGCCGCTTTATGAAGAGGTTCTCAAGCTCAGTCCGAAACATCCCGGAGCCAGCATGAGTCTGGGCCTTATTTACGGCAAGCGCGGGGATTTCCGCAAAGCGCTCCCCCTCCTCGAGACCGGAGTAATCGGCATACCGCTGGATGCGATAGCCTGGAAATACCTGGGACGGGCCTATGCGGAAGTCAAGCGCCATCGCGAAGCATTGGACGCCTATAAAAAAGCCTTCAAACTCAATCCGAACGACAAGGACGTGGCGACGGGGAAAATGCATGCCGCATCGGCTTCGAAATCGGGACCGGATTTGATGGAAGCTTACGCCGATGTGATCCGCCTGGATTCCAACCATCTCGAAGCCGTGTCGGCATTGGCCGTCATCCGGTTTTCGGAGAGGAATTTCAGGGAAGCGGCGGCTTTATACGGCCGCATGGTCAAAGGCGGCGTCACCTCCGACAAGCAGGTTTGGGCCAATTTCGGATACTCCTTGCTGGAGATGAAACGCCTGGGAGAGGCCAAACAGGCGCTGCAGACGGCCGTTGATTTGGGAGAAACCGATCCCAAGCTTATGACGGGTCTGGCCCGCCTGTACAAGGAGGAAGGCGACGTCGACAAGGCGGAAGCGGTGCTGCAGGGCATGGTGGACAAGAATCCCCGCAATCACCTCGCCTATTTCTGGTTGGGCCAAATAGCCCTGGATAGGCAACAGGAAGGCGTGGCGGAAGACTTTTTCAAGAAGGCCATACGACTGGATGCCGGAAATCCCGAATACGTGGAAAGTCTGGCGGGAATGTATTTCTCGAAAGAGGACTTTCTGCAGGCCGCCACTCTTCTCGAACCTCTCGGCGCCAAACTGACGTCCAAAGGTCGGCTTATGTTCGGCGATTGCCTGCTGGCGACTGGACAAACCGGTCGGGCGATGGGTGAATATGAAGCCGCTTACCGAAGCGACCCTACGCCCGCCGTGCTGGCCCGATTGGCCGACGGCCACCTCCGCAAGGAAAACGCCCGCGAAGCTTTGCGCTTGGTGGAATCCTCCGAACATAAAAACGATATCCAGGTGCGATTTGTTGCCGCGAAGGCATGGGTACAAACGCGGGAAAATGAAAAAGCCCGCAAGGAGCTCGAATCCCTTATCAAGGCGAACAAGACTTACGCGCCCTATTACTTTTTCCTGGGGATGACCTATTACAACCAGAGCGAATTGAAAAAGGCGCGCAAGGAGTTCGCCAAGGCGCTTCGGTACGACGCCGATTATATGGACGCCGTTTTCTACACCGGCATGTCGCTGTTGCGCTTGAACGACGCCGAAGGGTCGCGCAATTACTTCAACGAGCTTTCGCAGCATCGCAAGGCGTCCTGGCGGGCGAAGGGTTTTTACGGTCTGGGACTTTCCTTTGCGGCGCAGAACAAGCCCGAGGCGGCGGAAAATTTTCTGCAAAAGTCCATTGAGGTGGTGGAGACCCCGGAGGCGCTGGCGCAATTGACTCGAACCTATCTGAAAATGGGCAAGCTATCCGAAGCCGATAAAACGATACGGAAGGCCGTGGCAATGGATCCCGGTGGTCCCTTGACGGTTGCCGCCAGCGTGGATGTGCTTCTCGCCCAAGAACGCAAGAACGAAGCCATGCGGGTGGTCAAAAATGCGCTGACAGCCAATCCTCACTCCTGCGATCTTCTCATCGCCTCCGCGAAAACCAATTTGGTAATGGGAAATTTCGACGGGAGCCGCGCGAACAGCAATTACGCCTTGACCATTTGTCCGGAGAATCCGATGCCCCATTATTTCATCGGGGTCGTGGCCGACAAGAAATACGACAAGAAGCAGGCGAAGTCGTCTTTCAAAACCTTCCGCAAGCAGGGCGGCGATTTGGAGATGTTGCCGGTGGAATACCGCTGAATTTTCAGCGGGAATTGCCGGTAAGGCGAAGTCTCGGATAGGACCAGTTGAATTGTTCCGGGGCTTCGCGGCAAGCTCGCAAGGCGAACTCCTCCAGGGCATTCCGGTGCGATGCAATCTTATCCTGGCTCCCCGCCAGAGGAGCCCCGAAATCCACCTGAGTGCGGCTGCCTTGTAACCGGGCTGCCACGGGAACCACCCAGGCTCCGTGGCGCAGCATGAATTCCACCGGCCGCCAATTGAACGGACAATCGAGTTGCGACGACAGGGCGAATCGCGCATTTTCAACTCCCGCGGTTTGATCCAGCATCAGGGCCGCCACGCCGCCCCGACGCAAAATTTTCCGAAGAGATGAAGCGGCCTCCGTAGGGTAAATCATCCGGGCGCCGAATTTCTCCCTGTCCCGCCTCATGAATCTCGTCAGGGGAGCCGCGAAGGCGGATGCCGTGAGCACATGCAGGGATTTCCCGTCTCCCATCATGGCCGCGGCGACTCGGTGGAGGTACTCGACCGGCCCCAAATGGTGGCCGACCAGCAATACCGGCCGACCCGATTCCAGGGCTGCTTGCCAGTAATGGAGCCCTGTCACGGAGAAATCTTCGGAGCGCAACGGCCTCCCATGCAATTGCAGATTGGCGGCGTACAATCGCAGGCGCATCCGATAATAGATGGAAGGCGAAAGCGACGAAGACCAAGGCGTCGCGCTCCATTTACGGCCGAGGCTATTCGTATGCTTTCTCCGCAGCCGGATATACGCCGGAAGCAACGGATCGCCGACGGCGATGAGGAGGGAAGAAGGAAACAGTCTGAGGCCGCGTAGTACGGCCACGGCGGCATGACCGGCGCAATCCCGGCCCCAGGACTTCAGGAAAACGGAAAGACGGCGATAACCGCTTCCGAATTCCGGTTTCATAGGAACAGGAAATTCCCTTCGACGCGGTGCGGGCTTGATGGCCCGAGTCCTTCGCCCGCATAGGAGGTAAGCGGGGAGACTTCCACGATTCTGTCCGCCATCCGCTCGGTGGGTATTCCAGCAGCCTTGGCCCAATTCCGATGCAGATTTTCCATCAAGGTTCGCGCGCTTTCAGGACTGTCGGGACCTTCGGCATTTTTAACGGGAGCGAATTCCTCTTCCCTTGCCACCAACAAAGCGGCCATGCCTTCGGCCAGCGGGAACAAATCGAACATGAACAATTCGAATTTAAGGGCGTTGGGCTCCAAGGGCGTCACTTTTTCGCCGGTCTCGTCGATGAAAGCGATTTTCTTACGGGCCACATGGTAGGGAAGTCCCGAAGAGGCATGCGCCTCCAGGAAATCGCGTCGGAAAACATGCATGGCGGTATTGGCGGAATTATACTGCAGGCTGCTTCCGGCGTCGCGCGCATGGGCCATTTCCGCAGTCATTTCGGAGTATTCCAGAATGGAAGGCCTGCCGTCGCGAAGGCAGAACACTCCGACCTTTTCATCCGGATCGGTTTTCTCAACCGCCTTGCTGGCCGCCGGCAGCCCCGATTCGATGGCGAAGCCGATAAAGGCGGGATCGGCCACCCGGACCAGGGCATTGTCGACGCTATAAAAAAACAAATGCTCCACTCCCCGCTTACGCATGTGTGTGAAAGCTCCCGATTTTTCCAGCGCCTGGAAGCACCCTCCGTTGCCGTTGGGTCCCAGGGATAGCGCTCCCTTTTCCGCCAGCAGGATTTTACCCGCCATGTCCATCACCGGCAATACATCCTGGGTGAAAAAGAAAATGTCTTCCTCGTTCATGCCGAAAAGATGGTGGGCCCGGAAAAAGTCCACTGTCATGGCATGATTGTCGGGGCTGGTCATGATGTACCAGGGAATGGTTTTTCCCGCGCGCCGGGAAAGGTTGAGGAGCCGCTCGGCCTGAAGCTGGAAAAGGGATTTGCGCGACGGTAGTCCGATATCCAGGGTCCCTTTCGGTCCGGCATGGCCCAGTCGGGTGCCTTGGCCTCCCGCCACCAATAAGGCGCCGACGCGCCCTTCGCGCAAGGCGCGCATGCCCGTATTGGAATATACCGCCCGCTCCGCCAACGAGAAATCGTTCCATGCCTGGGCCGCCAGAGGCGCGATGGATTGTTCGGCATGGCTTCCGGACGCCGTGGCGACCGTTTCATGCAATCCGGAGAGCAGGTTGAAATCCAAGCCCAATATCTGATCCACCAATTCCTTTTGTTCGGTCGGAGTTAATTCGGAATGGAAGCGGAGCAAATGCTCCTGGCCATGGGCTTTGAGCAGGTTTTGGGCCGCGCTTAGGCGCGCCGGTGCGTCTTGCAAGTGAAGTCCCTCCGAGTCAGCGCATTTTGAAGAAAATCAGGCTGCAAACCAGCAAGGCCAGGATGGATACCAGATGGAAGCGCCAGATGATTTTCGAATTGAGAGCCTGTTGGGATTCGAACCGGCCTTTCCATTTCAATTGGAAATGATGGTGCAAAGGCGCGCGCAGGAAGAGGCGCCACCCCGATCGGGATTTGCTCAGGCGCTTGGTGAGCTTGAATCCGGATATTTGCATGACCACCGAAAGGGCCTCGCCGACGAAAACGATGCCGACGATGGGAAGGAACAATTCGATTTTAAGCAATACGAACATCATTCCGATGGCGCCGCCCAGCCCTATGGAGCCGCCGTCTCCCATATAGATTTCCGCCGGCGGCGAATTGTACCAAAGGTAGGCCAGTACCGATCCGATGATGGCGGCGCAAATGGGGAAAAGTTCGTCGCCCCCGGGAAGATGCGGAATCAGAAAGTATCGCGCGAAAATGGCATTGCCGGATATATAGGCGACCACTCCGGCGAATAGCGAGGTGGTGATGATGGGCACCGATACCAGGCTGTCCAATCCGTCGGTGAAATTGGCGCCGTTCGCGCTGGATGTGGTGACCAGGCAGATAAGCAGGATAAAGGCCCAGTTGGGAAGATGGGGAAACCAGATTTCGGGCTTTACGAACGGCACCGTTATCTGTCCGGTAAGGCCCGGTATGAATTTATAGGCGAAAATCGCCACCAGCAAAGAGAAGACGATATACAATCCCAGGCGCAGGCGGGCGCTGATGCCGTCGGCCTTCTCCTGATAGTCGGCTTTCGACAGCTTTCCGAGCGCGACCAGGCGTTTGTTGCGCACCTTGATGAAGTCGTCGAAACCGCCGATGGTCGCGTAGGCGCCGAGTATTATCAGCGCGGAGAGCGAATAGGCGTTCATATGCGAAAAACAAAGCGAGGAAACGATCACGGAGGCCACCAACAGCAATCCCCCCATGATGGGAGGCGGGGGCTGGGACCCTTTGTGGAAGTCGGCGGTGGCGTCGAGCCGGCGGAGAGTGCGGATATACCAGGGCATGAGCAGGAATACCAGCAGCGCCGAGGTCAGGCATGCGATACCGGCGCGGAAAAGCCGGTCGGTGAAAAGGGAGAGGTTGGTGAGAGTGAAAAGATAATCTGTCAACATGTAGGTTCTCAGCCTTCCAGGTGCGGGTATTTCTTGAGACGGATTTTGATTTCGGAGTAAAGATCCTTCAGACTGTCTTCAATGGAAATGATGGGCTTCCAGCCTGATTGCGTCATCAATTTTTCGGGCGAACCCACCAGCAGGGGAATATCGATCATCCTTTCGCGCGCGGGATCGATTCGGATTTCGATGGGGCACCCGCTCAAATCGATGAGGTAATTCACCAGGTCGCGTATGGTGCGCGCCTTGCCCGAACAGATGTTGTAGATTCCTCCGGTTTCTCCCCATTTGGCCATCATCGCTATGGCCCGCGCCTGGTCCCGGACGTCGAGATAGTCGCGGGAAACATCCAGGTTACCGGTATAAACGACGGTTTCCCCGTGTTGCATTTCGATATGGGCGATTTGCGCTGCGACGGAGGGAAGCACGAACCGGCGGGCCTGGAAGGGTCCCGTCGAATTGAACGGGCGGACGATGACGATGTCCAAGTGGTGGGCGCACACGTATTGGCGCGACAGTAATTCGCAGGAGGCCATGCTGGTGGCGAAAGGGGTGAAAGGGATGGCGGGGTCCGATTCGGGATGGATGATGTCGACCACCCCCTTGCCGGCTCCGTAAACCTCCGAGGAGCTGACATGGATGATACGTGCCTTGGGGACGGTTTTGCGGGCAGCCTCATACAGGTTATGGGTTCCGAGAATGTGATTCTGCAAAACCACGTGGGGTTTGGGCTGGGTCATGGCCGCATGGGTTTGCGACATCATGTGATAAATGACGGTGGGCCGTTGTTCGGAAAGCACGGCGAGCAGGCCCTTGAAATCGAGCAAGTCGCCTTGGAGGTAATTCACGTGCTTGAGACGGCAATAGACTTCGGGCTCTTCGGCGCTATAGGCTGTGATTTCCCCTTTCTCGTGAGAGAGCAGCGACATCAGGTGGTATCCCAGGCAGCAGGTGGCGCCCGTGATGAATGCGCTCATGCCCGCTCCGTTCCCGCTTCCCTTGCCTGCGCTGATTTGCCGATGCATTCCAGCGCCGCCAACGCGGGTTCCCGCGCGACGTCCGCTACGATGCGGGCGGCGCCGATACTTTCCGGAAGGATGAAAACCCTTTTTCCCTTTTCGGCTTTTTTGTCGCGACCCATGGCTTCCCAGGCCTTGGCGGCATCGAGCTTGAAGGCGAACGTCTCGGGTAGTCCGAGGTCGGTGAGCAGGGCGTTCTGCCGGGTCTCCTCCGAGGGAGAAAGTATTTCCAGCGCTACGGCCAGCCGGGCGGCGCAGCGCATTCCCAGGGCCACCGCCAAGCCGTGGCTGAGGCGGTAACCCGACAGCAATTCCAACGCATGCCCGAAGGTATGGCCGTAATTGAGTATCGCGCGCAAATCGTTTTCCTTTTCGTCGCGCCCCACCACTTCGGCCTTGATGGCGCAGCATCTTCGCACCACGTATTGCAGCACGGCGGTATCGCGGTTCGCCAGATCCTTGCGATGCGATTCCAAATAGGCGAAGAAGTCCGCATCCCAGATGACGGCGTATTTGACGACCTCGGCCAGGCCCGCGAGAAATTCCTGCGGGGGCAGGGTTTTCAACGCCGCCAGATTGATGATCACGGCGCGAGGCTGATAAAAGGCCCCGATCATGTTTTTTCCCAGGGGATGGTTGATTCCCGTTTTGCCCCCTACGCTGCTGTCCACCATGGAAAGGAGCGTGGTAGGAACCTGCACGAAATCCACTCCGCGCATATAAGTGGCCGCCGCGAACCCCACCATGTCGCCGACCACGCCTCCGCTGACCGATACCAGGGTGGTTTTCCGGCCATAGTTATAGCGCAGCAAATAGGTGTAGAGGCGATTAAGGGACTTGATGTTTTTTTCCTCTTCTCCCGGACGGAAATAGAAAACCTTGCATCCCCTGAGGCTGGAGCGAATCTGATCCAAAAGCAGCTTTTGTTTTTCCCGCAGATTCTGGTCGGTGATCAGAAGAAAATCTCCCCGGCATCCGATTTTTTCCAGAATGCTGTCCACGTGATTTCCCAGCGATTCTTCGATATAGATGGGGTAGCCGCGGTCTCCCAGCTCTACGCGCAGAGGCTCGAGCCGCGCCACCTGCAGCGCATGGATGATGCGCCGGGTAAGGATATGGTGGGGGTAGGCTTCCGTGGACTCGAAGCGGAAGTCAGCCTGATCGTAAATGGGCTGCCGATCGCGGAGGAGGGATTCGATTTTGGCCTTTTTCTGCGCCTCGTCCAGATCGGCGAGCAGTGGGCGTTTGTTCTTCTTTCGATTGACCCGCGCCAGAATCACTTCGGGTGAAGCCCATAGGGCCACCAGCACTCCGGTGGCCTTGACAATTTCGAGAGCCGCGGGCTGGGTGAGGGTGCCGCCTCCCAAGGATACGACCACGGGGTTTTCCCCGCTGATTCTTTTCAAGGTTTCGAGTTCGAGCGAACGGAAGTGCTCCTCGCCGTTTTCGGCGAAAATCTCGGACACAGTCCGGCCGGATTCCTGCTCGATGATTTTGTCAATGTCGTAATACTTCCATCCCAAGGCGACGGCGGTCAGGCTGCCGATGCGGCTTTTGCCGGTGGCCATGAAGCCGGTGAAATAAATATTGCCCGTGATTGGAAGCGCCATCGATTATCCGTTCCTGCCGTCGGCGGCTTTCCCCGCGGCCTCCAACTGTTTGCGGGCCTGCGCGAAAAAAATCTCCGCATCGGGATCGATTCCCGTCCAGAGCTTGAAGCTGGCGGCGCCCTGATATACCAGCATGCCCAGGCCCCCCACGGTTTTCAGTCCTCCGGCTTCGGCATCCGCCAGGAACCGGGTCCGTTCGGGCACGTAAACGATGTCGTAGGCGGTTTGTCCGGGATGCAACCCGGAGGCGGCGACTATGCTCTGTTCGGTATGCGGGTGCATTCCCACGGTGGAGGTATTGACGATGATTTGGCAATCCCGCGAGATGCCTTCGAATTCTCCCAGTTCCCTTACCTCCAAGGTTTTGCCGAGTTTATCCTTGATCTCCTCGGCGATGAGCCGGGCTTTATCCGGATTGCGGGCCAGCAGGATAAGGCGCGCCGGATTTGCCTTGAGCAGCAGGCTGAAGGCCAGGGTGCGGGCGGAACCTCCTGAGCCCAATAAGGCGACGGTCTTTCCGGTGAAATTGCCGCCCGCTTTATGAAATCCTTCGAGGAAGCCGAAGGGATCGGTAGTGGTGCCGAATAGCCGGCCATTTTGATTCACGATAGTGTTCACGGCGCCGATGAGACGGGACTCCTCGGAGATTTCGTCCAGAAAGGGTAGTACGGCCTCTTTGTGAGGTGTGGTCACATTGGCGCCTTGAAAACCGAAAATGCGCAGGGACTCTATGGCCTGAGGGATTTTTTCGGCTTTTACGGGAAGAGGGATATAGGCGAAATCCAATCCATAGCGCGAAAACCCGACATTATGCATGGCGGGAGATAGGGAATGGGCCACGGGGTCCCCTAAAATACCGATAAGTCGTGTAGTCCCCTTGACTTGCATGGAAGGGTGGAAATCTCCTCAGAATCGTAATTTTTCCCAAAGGCTTTCACCGGAAGCCCGGAAAAGCGGAAACCGAACCCAGGGGAAAAAGTAGCAATATTGCCGCCGGAATCATTGCCGGACTGTCTTTGTCCGCATACCCAGGAAAATGGAAACCATCCCTTCGGCAAACAGGAGTGATATGGCTGCCAGAATGAGAATTTTCCAGAGCGGGTAATAGGAATCCACCAGTGCCTCCATCGAATCGGCGAAAGGAATGACTCGGATTTTTTCCCTATAGTCTGCCAACGGTTCAAGCGCCGTATCCCAATCGAAGGGGGTGGAGGATGAACCCGAGGAGAAGACATTCACCGCCAGGCGCAGGGTATCCGTTGCTCCGGCGATGGAATAGAAGCCCAACCGGGGAAAGGGTCCTATGCGCAGGGTTCCTTGTCCGGAAGCCACCCGATCGAAGGGTCGGCCCTCGGGGTCGGTTACGCGGGGAGGAAAGTATTCCGGGCCGAGCTCCAATTCGAGGGTGGAGTCGGAGGAGACGGAGAAGTTTTTCCAGGCATCGCTCCAATGCGACGAATGGAAATGATGGTGCAGCAGCGGAGTTACCGGATTGATCCCGAGATTGGTCCATCCCAAGTCGTCGAGGTCGGTAAGCCAGAGCAGCATTTTGCCCGTACCGAAGGAGCGGCTCACCAGCACGGGGTAGCCATTATCTGCGCTCAGAAGGGTGCGGGTGTCGGGTCCGGGAGAAAACGAGAAAAGCCGGTTGAGATAGGTATGCGCCGGTAGCCGCGAAGGTATGGAGGCTGTTTCCGTATCGTGCGCGAGATGGGTGGCGATCGGTCCGCCCGCGTCGATGATTTCGCCGACCCTTCCCGCTTCCAGCGGTTGCAGGAGGTGCCGGTTCAGTAGTCCGATGTCGGACTGGGCGCCGAGACTCAATATGAGCAAACCGCCGTCTTGCACATAATTCCGCAGCCGTTGGTAAATCGATGGAGCGGATAATGACGCGTTCGCCAGGAACAGTAATCGGAAGTTTTGTTCCATAGCCTCCTCCACCAGGGTTTCGGCCTGGGGAGAGTGCACTACATGCTTGAAAAAATTATTGCCTCCCAGACTGGGAAGGGAGCTGAGAGTGGCGCCGGCATGTCCCAGGTTGAGGCGCCCGGGATTGGGGACGCTGAAATGGTATTCCGGAGCGGCATGCACGGGCCCGCCTTCCAGGCGCAGGGTCCCCGTCAATCGGCGGTTTTCGGGAAGCTCCAGGTTGATGACGGGACGCCTATCCAGAACCGGGGTTTCCCGTAACAATTTCCCGTCCTGATGGATTTGCATTCGTGCTTTGGACTCGGAAAAATAGGCAGTCCCGCTGAGTTCCATGCGCAAGGCCAGCAGGGGAGATTCGCCGGGCGGATCGATTTCGGCGGTCCTAAACGCGCCGGCTCGGTGCGCCACCGGCGTATAATCGATAAGGGCTACACGCAGGGCCGGGTTGTCATGCAGGGCGCGGATTAGATGCGGCAATGCCCGGACCCATTCGGAATAATCGAAAACCGGGAGGTGGACCTGGGAAGGCGTGGCGGCGGGGATATCGTGAAGCAGAGCCCCGACGGCGCCGGCATAGTCTCCGAATCTTTCTTCCGGTGAATTCCGGCTTTTCCAATCGAAAGTCCCGCCGGTCGCGGTAAGCACCGCATCGACACGGAAATCTCGCGCGAGCGAGTCGAGATAGCTGAGCCTTTTCCGCTGATGCTCCCCAATAAGCATGCCGTCGTCCAAGGGGATGCCCGCGTATATTCCGTTGTGGAAAAGGGCCATGACGCGGGTTCCCGCATCGGGAAACATTCCCGGGCGTTTTAAAACCGGATTCCACAAGGCCAGGAGCAGGCAAAGCAGCAGCAGGGTGCGCAATACCAGCAACAGCCAATTCTTGATGCGGTGGCGCGCCATGGAGCGCGCAAGTCCTCCGCGCACCAGCAACAGGCTGGGGAAGGGAATTTTCTTGAGGCGCTCCCTGCCGAGAAAGTGGATGGCCAGGGGTATCGCCAATAAGGCGGCGAACCAAAGCGTCACCGGGCTGAGGAAGGAGAACATGGCAGCAAACTATATAATAATCATCGTGGTAATCATCGGACAGTAGCCGATAGCAGCGTTTGCAGCGAGCGATAGAGCGGCTGGTCGGTCGAAACGGAGGCGATGCGGACTCCCGCAGCGAAACATTCGCGGCGTAGGCGTTGGCGGTGGGCCGCCAGCGATTCCCGGTAGCCTTCACCCAAGTGGCGCGCGGATACCTGCAATCGTTCTCGCGTCTCCATGTCCTCCAGCTCGACGTTGGCGTGATCGAAGAAGCGTTCTTCCGTGGGCGTAAGAATCTCGACCACCGTCATTTCCTGGCGGCGGGCGCGCACGTTCTTCATCCCGGCGATGATACCTTCGGGAGCTTGCCAGAGGTCGGTGAAGAGGAAGGTGAGGCTATGCGATTTCATGCGCAGGGCCGCGCGATCGAGCAGGTCTTGCAAATCGGTGGTTCCTTCGGGGCGCATGCCTTCGAGCGATTCGAACACCAGGCGCAAATGCCCGGAACCGTTTTTTGGGGGGAGAAAGACTGGCTTGGTTTCCGCGCCATGGATAAGGGAAAGCGCATCGCGTTGTTGGAATCCCAGCAGCGCCACCGAGGCGGAAAGCGCCGCCGCATAATCCAGCTTGGTCATGGGGCCATCGGCGAATCCCATGGAGGCGGACGTGTCGACGATAAGGTAGATGGAAGCGTTGGTTTCGTCGCGATGCTGGCGGATGACCAGCTGATCCCGCTTGCCGAATACGCGCCAGTCGAGCCTGCGCATGTCGTCGCCGGGATCGTAGCGTTTGTATTGGGAAAATTCGGAGGAGAATCCGTGAAAAGGCGAGAGATGCCTTCCGGTAAGGCTGCCTTTGACTATCATGCGCGCCTTCAAGGGAAGGCCTTTGAGCCGGGAAACGTATTCGGGGGACAGGGTCTTGTTCAGTTCCACGACCGCCTCCCCTTTAAGCCTGTAGGGCCGGGTTGGGCCTGCGCGCGGCCAGGGCGTCGTCGTAAATCTCCTCGATGCGCCGGCGCAAAACATCGACACCCTCCTTGTTCGCAGCCGAAACCTGAATGCCTTGGGGATAGTGGACCTTTAGGGAGTCCCGTCGCTCGGGAGTGACGGCATCCATTTTGTTGAATACCGTCAGCCGGGGTATTTCCTCGGTTTCCAGCTCCTTCAAAATACGCGCCGTGGTCGCCATCTGATCCTCGAAGTCGCTCGACTCGCCGTCCACCACATGAATGATGAGCGTGGCCTGGGTCACGACGCCGAGTGTGCTTTTGAAGGACGCCACCAAATCGACGGGAAGCTTGCGGATGAAACCCACGGTGTCGGAAATGACTGCGGGCTTGTCGGGGCTGAGGTAGAGTTTGCGGGTGGTGGAATCCAGGGTCGCGAACAGCTTGTCCACCGCTTCGACTCCGGCCCGCGTGAGCGCGTTCATGAGCGTGGATTTCCCGGCGTTGGTATAGCCGACCAGGGCGATATGAAAGGAGTTTTCGCGGCGGGAGTATTGCGCGCTGCGGATGTCCTCCACCTTTTCGAGTTTGGTTTTGAGATCGGCGATGCGCTTGCGAACCATGCGCCGATCCACTTCGAGCTGGGTTTCACCCGGGCCGCGGGTTCCGATGCCGCCGACCTGGCGGGAGAGATGGGTCCAGGCGCGGGTAAGTCTGGGAAGCATGTATTGGAGCTGGGCGACTTCGACCTGAATTTTGGACTCGGCGGTTTTGGCATGGCGCGCGAATATGTCGAGAATCACCGCGCTGCGATCCAGGATTTTGGCCGAAATATCCTTTTCAAGCCGCTTCAATTGCGAGCCGCTCAGGTCTTCGTCGAAGATGACGATATCCGCGCAATGTTCCTTTACCGCTTCGGCGATTTCCCTCACCTTGCCGGCGCCCACCAGGGTGGCCGGGTCGAGAGAGGGTCTTCGCTGCGAAATGGTGGCGCAAATCTCCGCGCCCGCGGTTTCGGCCAGACGTCCCAATTCGGCCAGATGATCGTTCAGGGTTTTAAGCGGAACCTCACGGGTGGCTACGCCTACCAGGATGGCTTTTTCCGGCGCTTTGGATCCGCTATGCTTCATTCCCATTCGATGGTGCCCGGAGGCTTGTGGGTGATGTCGTACAAAAGGGCTCCGATTTCGGCCCGGCGCAATTCATCCCATAGCGCGCGTATCGGCGCGAAGGGAAGGGTGGCGAAGCGGGCCGTCATGGCTTCGGAAGAGACGACGGGGCGAATCACTATCACCGGTTTATTTCCGAGGTTTAAGGGCAGAAGGACTACGGGCATTTGCCATACACTAGCATACAATTTTTCCGCATAGAGAAAAGACGTGCAGATTTCGTCGACCCGGCGAAGGAGGTCGAGCCTCTCGCGGTCGCAATGGGCGCGGATAAGCGTATAGGGCGCTTCATGGCTTCGCCCCACTTCCAGCACCACGCGATTGGCTCCCCTGAAGCGGTTGGTGAGCGTGGTGGAAAGCGTATCGAGCGCCTCCCAGGAAAATTCCCTTCCCGCCGGCCAACGCACCAGGCAAGGGTGCGCGTAGGTGCGATAGTCGCCTTGTACGCCTACGCTTTCGACGGGGAGAATCTCTCCGCGAAAGCCCCGGTCCCCCAGAAAGGCGGTCACCTGGCTTTGGAGCGCGGAGTCGATTTCGCGATCGGCGTCGTCATTGCACAAAAGGCGCACTCCCAGGCCCGGGCCGGGAAAGGGATGGCGCCATACCAGCTTTTCCGGAATGCCCAGCAACAGTCCCAACTCGCGCACCTCGTCCTTGTATAGATCGGCGAGCGGCTCGACCACCAATCCCTTTTCCAGCAGGTCGCGTACGCCGGCAACGCGGTTATGGTGGGTCTTGATTACGGCGGCATTGCCGTCTCCGCCGCTTTCGATGGTATCGGGATAGATGGTTCCCTGGGCCAAAAGCCAATCCTCGGGATTGAGTTCGAGCCGTAACAATTCGGCGTCTTTGACGTGGAGAAAGGTTTCGCCGATGATGCGGCGTTTTTCTTCCGGCGAACAGGTTTGGGCCAGGGCGGCGAGAAAGGTTTCGCCCGCATCGCGCACCAGCAGATTGTTGAACCCTTCCTTGCGCATGAAGGCCAGCACTTCCTCGCTTTCGCG
>CAYNXV010000039.1:14378-21343 GCA_964401245.1 uncultured Bifidobacteriales bacterium
GGTGCTGGCGATGACGCGGAATCCGTCCGGAAGGCGCACGACCTCGTCGCCATGGCTCATCCATACTACGGCCCGTTTGGACAGGCCGGCGAACAGGGGATGGGAGGCTTCGGGGGAAAGTTCGGCGGGGCCGAATTCGGACTGGTCGCCCTTTTTCACCTCGCCGCCGAGTCTGGCGTTCAGGAGTTGGTGGCCGTAACAAAGGCCCAGGATGGGTATTTCCAAGGAAAACCATCCGGGGTGGGTTTTGGGGGCGTCTTCGCCGTAAACCGAAAAGGGGCCGCCGGAGAAAATGATCCCTATCACCTCTTCCAGGCCGGAAGGATCGCTGCCGGGGAAAACGATTTCGGAATAAACGCCCAATTGCCGAATGCGCCGGGCGATGAGGTGGGTGTATTGGCCTCCAAAATCCACTATGGCGATTTTTTGCATGGGGCTTAATATAACATCGTGTTTAAGGCCTGCCATGCGGGCGGTGGAGCGGGAAACCGGAGGGGCCGGGTCAGGTGGCCGGTGGGGTTTTGGCGGAACCGGTCAGCCGCCGTGCCACCTGTACCAGGGTTCGCACGCCCCAGCCCGTCGCGCCGGGCTTGTAATATTTCCAGGTGCCGGTGGTAAAGGCCGTACCCGCGATATCCCAATGCGCCCACTGGGCTTTTTCGGGAACGAATTCCTGCAGGAATAGCGCGGCCGTGATGGCTCCGGCTTCGGCCTTGCCCACGTTTTTCATATCGGCGGCAGGATCGTCCAGATATTCGCGGTATTCGGCTTCGAGCGGGAGTTCGCAGAATTTTTCGCTTTCCCGAGCGGCGGATTCCCGGATGATGCCCGAGAAACCCGGGTCATTGCAGAAGAGGCCGGCCATGGCGGGCCCTACCGCGCGGACAATGGAGCCCGTCAAGGTGGCCATATCGATGATATGGGTGGCCTGCAAGGCTCCGGCTTCGGCCAGGCCATCGATCAAAACCAGCCGTCCTTCGGCGTCGGTGTTGTCCACCATCACGGTTTTGCCGTTCTTGGCGGTGAAGATATCTCCCGGAAGCACCGCGCGATTACCCGGCCGGTTTTCGGCGAGACAAATTACCGTGGAAACCCGGACGGGAAGCTTAAGGGCGGCAATGGCACACAGAGCGGTCAGGGCCGTGGCGGCTCCCGCCATATCGCTTTTCATTTCCCACATTCCGCTGCTGGGCTTGATGCTGATGCCGCCGGTGTCGAAGGTAATGCCTTTTCCCACCAGACATAAATGGACGTTGGCCGGGGCTCCGGAGCCCGCGTCGGGTTCATAGGCGAGCGTAACCATGCGCGGCGGAAAATCGGATCCTTTGCCGACAGTGTTGAGGCCGGTGAAATTTTCGGCCAGCAAGGCCTTTTCATCCCGTACTTTTACTTTGAGGCCATACTCGGCGCCCAGCCGGGAGGCTCTTTCGGCGAAGGTAAGCGGATTGAGTTCGGTGCCGGTTTCATTGACCAGATCGCGACATTCCCGGATTGCCGATAGCACGGCTTCGGCTTCGCGCAGTTGTATGGGAAGAGCGTCGCTCAAAGGTTCTTTCACCATCAGCACGGCCTCCGGGGCCTTGTCTTTGTTTTTATCCCCGGTCTTATAGCGGTTGAAGCGATAAGCGGCCAAATCGAAGCCTTCAACCCAAAGACGTACATCCTCCGTGGCGGCGCTTTGGAGCGATACATGGATTTTATCCAAGGAGTGGGACTTGGCCGCGTCGGCTACCTGAGCACCTGCCAATCTGATCCGGTCCCGCCTGTCCAATCCCGGTTTGGAGGGGATTTGCGCCACCAACACCACGCCCTCGGGCCGATGCAGGGAGGTGACGGATTCGCTTAATATTTTTCGGGATTGCTGGTCCAAAACCTTTTTTATCGAGTCCATCCCGAAATCCGCATGCTTTTCCTGGGGAATGTCGCCCCAGGTTTTCTCTCCCTCGGCTATCAGTACCAGGTTCACCACCTGCGACCAATCGCAATTCTTATCCAATTCAACTCGGGTTTTTAAGGTTTGGCTCATGATTTTTCCATGTTTCTAGAAGTTTAGCCGTAATCAGCCAATTGTAATACCATCGGATGGCTCCGCCCACCTTTTACACCAGGTCGGAACCCCATATCAGTCCAAATTAAGCCGGGAAGGCCCTGGAGGGCAAGTTGGATGACCACATTCTAAAAAATTGGTTTGCTATTTGCTGATTTGTTAAAAATGGATAATAATCAGCATGTACAAGTAACAAAAATTAACATTATATGACATTATTGGATAACTGGTCAAAAGTGGCAATTGGTGTGAAAGGTCGTTCATGAAAGATTCCATGGTCCATCAAGCCAGAACCCTGGCTGCCATAACCGAAATCAGCAAATTGTTCAGCTCTTCCCTGGACTATCGGGAAGTAGCGCACCGGTGCCTGATTACGCTCTCGCAAAATCTGGATTTGGAACGGGGTACTTTGTTGATGCCCACCTCGGATAGGCTCTTTCTGGTCATCAAAGCGAGTGTCGGTTTCAGTCCCGAGGAAATCCGGGAATCGGTTTATCGGATTGGCGGGGATTTCGTAGGCAAGGTTTTCAGCATGGGCCTGCCCATGGCCCTGCCCGACACCGAGAGCGTGGCGGGGGTGCCTATCCCGCGCGAAGGCGGGGAGGAATTCAATTTATACCGGATCGGTTTCATCGCCGTTCCGGTAATCCTGGACGGGCGCCCCATCGGCGTGCTCACCGCCCACCGTACCAGCCGGTCGAGCACCATGGTGGACGAGGATATCCAGGTCATGAAAATCGTGGCGTCGCTCTTGTCGCAAACCTTGCGCATCGCGGAAATGATCCGCGAGGAGAATTCGAAACTCCTGCAAGAGAACAAAGAATTGCACGCGGAGTTGGAGGAAAGGTTCCATCCCGACAACATGATCAGCAATTCGTCTTCGATGGCCAAAACCCTGGCCATGGTGCAGCGCGTGTCGGGCACCGACGCATCCGTGTTGCTGCGCGGCGAGAGCGGAACGGGAAAAACCCTGCTGGCAAGATCCATTCACTATACCAGCCACCGCAAGAAAAACCCCTTCATCATCGTGAACTGCGCGGCACTTCCCAGCGGCCTTATAGAAAGCGAATTGTTCGGACATGAAAAAGGGGCCTTTACCGGCGCCATTTCGCAGCGTATTGGTCGCTTCGAAGCCGCGGATTCGGGCAGCATATTCCTGGACGAAATCGGGGAGGTCCCGCCGGAAACTCAGGCCAAGTTGCTGCGGGTGATCCAGGACGGAACTTTCGAGCGGGTGGGGTCTACGAAAACCCTTAAAGTGGACGTACGCCTGATTTGCGCCACCAATGCCGTCCTGGAACAATTGGTGAAGGAAAAGTTGTTTCGCGAGGACCTGTATTATCGCCTGATGGTGGTTCCCATCAACGTGCCGTCGCTGCGCAACCGGCGCGAGGATATTTTGCCTCTGGCGTCCTACTTTCTGAAAAAATTCACCAGTAAGTACAGTAAACGTATTTCCATCGGCCGCGAAGTGATGGATTTTCTGGAAGGGTATTCCTGGCCGGGAAACGTACGGGAATTGGAAAACACCATCGAACGCACGGTAGTGCTGGCCGGATCCGAGGCGCTTTCGGCCAAGGATATTCCCATTTTCAATTCAATGGTGGAGGTTCCCGAGGTCCAAGCTCCGGCGGTTCCCACCCATGAGGTGGTGACCTTTTCGCCGGCCAGCAAGCAGGCCCGCGAGCGCCAGCCCTATGAGAGGGTCCCCATGCGCGAAAAGGACATTCGCGAAGCCATGCATAATGCCGGCGGCATCCAAACTCATGCAGCCCGGCAGCTGGGGGTTTCGCTCCGTCAGCTTCGCTACGCCCTGCAGCGACACGGAATCGACGCGGGCGAGTTCAAGTATTGAACGCGAAGATAACAGCGAAGGATTAAGCCATTCCTATTTTCCGCAGGGCTATTGTCTGATTGGCAAAAAGTCGGCGCATTTTGGCATTACTAAAAAGGGGGCGTTTCCAGGCGCACATGCTATGCTATTGGCCATCAGCATAGCCCATGTCCGCAATACATAACATACCCCTGAATACGACCTTCGCCTCGCTGTTCCCGCAGAGTTGGGTTTCCATTTGGTGGGCGCTGCCCCTGGCCGCGGGTTTGATAAGCAGCTTCACCCATTGCGCCGGCATGTGCGGACCCTTGCACCTTTTTCTATCCACCCGAGCGCAAGGCAGGCTTCCCATGGCCCGCTATCACTCGGGACGGCTTACGGGGTATTTTCTGCTCGGTACCTTGGCCGGTTCGGCGGGTTTTGCCGTGGCATCCGTGGAAAGGATTTGGCACGATGCGCGCTTCTCCTATTCAATAGCTGCGATTTACCTGATCTTCGGTGTGCTTATGTTGGTAGGAGGCGGTCGGGTCGAAAAATCATTCGGAAGCCTATTTCCTCGTCGTCTTTTCAATCGCATGGCACATGACTCCGACCGCGGTCGATGGCTTTTCGGGGGAGGCATGTTGGCGAGCCTGTTGCCATGCCCGAGTACCTTCACGGTGTTGGTGTGGAGTCTGGGATTACAAAACCCGCTGGCGGCCGGAGGAGCCATGTTGTTGCTGGGACTGGGAACCTTACCCTCTTTCGTGATTTTGTCCCATGGTAAAACGAGACGGAAGCTGGTAGGGTCCTCCTATTTTCAGGTGGCCTTAGGCTTGGTTTTATTGGGTTTGGGCGGCTTTCATCTGTTCGCTTCCGCTACTTCCGGCAGCGCGGCATGTCATTGAAACGGGAGGCATAGGCATGAGTGATAATTTACGCATTTCTGAAATCGCGGTGATGGCGGTGCTTATCGCCATCGGAACACCATTGTGTGTGCATCTCGGAGTTACGCACGGCTACCAAACCGCCGCCAAGCTATATGGTCAACCGGTCATCATGGCAGAACCCACGACGGTTTCGGCGCAGGCGGAAACGAATACTGCGGTGGCTTTTACGGTGGACAATATCGCCCAGGGCGAGAAAATATACGCGCTATATTGCGTCACTTGTCATGGGGCGAAAGGAGATGGGCAAGGTCCGGCGGCCCCGGCCATGGTGCCGCCTCCCCGCAATTTCCATGACGCGAAATCGGCATGGACCTCCGGAAGCGATCCCCAAAGCATTTTCCAATCCATTTCGAAGGGCACGCCGGGAACGGCCATGATGGGATTCGAGTCGGCGTTAAGCGAATCCCAGCGCTGGCAGTTGGTGCGATTCATTCAATCCCTACGCGGAGACGAATCGTCCTTAGCGACGGCCTCATCGGAAAATGAAGGTTGAGAGATGTCGGTGATATTTTTGCTGATTCCGGTTTCCCTTTCACTGTCGATTGTATTCGTCGTGCTTTGCGTGCGCGCCATCCACCAAGGCCAATTCGACGATTTGGAAAGTCCCCGTTGGCGCATGCTATTCGAATCCGAGGTGGTACCCTCGCATGCTCCCGTCGCCGATTCCGGTTATCATCCGGACGTGAATAAGGAAAAGCAACATGATTGAAGTCAGATACAACGATCGCCTAACGCGCATGTTTTTGCTGGCCACGCTGTTTTGGGCTTTCGTGGGTATGGCCGCGGGATTGCTTCTGGCCCTGCAATTGGCGGATGTCCGTTTCAATCTCGGCTTGAAGGAGTTGCAATTCGGGCGACTCCGTCCATTCCACACCAACGGGGTCATTTTTGCATTCGGAGGCAATGCGATTTTCTGCGGCGTCTATTATTCCTTGCAGCGACTCCTGAAAACGCGCCTGTTCAGCGATTGGCTGGGAACCGTCCATTTTTGGGGATGGCAGTTGGTGGTCTTTCTCGGAGGCCTTGGGTTCCTTAACGGAGTTACGGCGGGAAAGGAATACGCGGAATACGAGTGGTCGGTCGATATCCTTATGACCCTCATCTGGGTGGCTTTCGCCGTCAATTTTTTCGGCACCCTGTTTCGTCGTCGTGAAAAGCATATCTATGTCGCCATTTGGTTCTATATCGCGACGATAGTCACTATCGCGGTGCTGCATATCGTCAATTCCCTGTCTTTACCGGTCTCGCTTACCAAAAGCTATCCGCTGTATGCGGGCGTTCAGGATGCTCTGGTGCAATGGTGGTATGGACATAACGCGGTTGGATTTCTTTTGACCACGCCTTTTCTGGGACTCATGTATTACTTTCTGCCGAAGGCGGCGGAGCGGCCCGTGTATTCGTACCGACTCTCCATCCTGCATTTCTGGTCGCTGGTATTTCTTTACATCTGGGCCGGGCCCCACCATCTCCATTATACGGCGCTTCCCGATTGGGCCCAGTCGCTGGGAATGGTCTTCTCCGTCATGTTGATAGCCCCGTCATGGGGAGGCATGATCAACGGTCTCCTTACCCTGCGGGGAGCCTGGCACAAATTGCGCACGGATCCGGTAATCAAGTTCTATGTGGGAGCCATCACCTTTTACGGCATGGCCACCTTCGAAGGCTCGCTTATGTCCATCAAGTCGGTGAACATGCTTTCGCATTACACCGATTGGACCATTGGACATGTGCATTCGGGAGCCTTGGGATGGGTGGGATTCCTGGTCTTCGGTATGATTTACTGGCTGGTTCCCCGGTTATGGAAAACCTCTCTCCATAGCCAATCCATGGCTGCGGCGCACTTTTGGGTAGCCTTGGTAGGCATATTGGTTTACGTGCTATCCATGTGGACCGCCGGAGTGACCCAGGGTTTGCAATGGAAGGAGTTCACTTCGGAAGGCGTCCTGGCCTATCCCAACTTCATGGATACCGTCATAAACCTTATTCCCCTTTATTGGGCGCGGGCATTGGGTGGAGGCCTATACCTGCTGGGTTTTCTGCTAATGCTTTATAATATCCATCGCACCATCCGCTCCGCCGGCAAGCCTTCGGATGAGACCGTAATGGTAACCGAGATGCGGAAAGGGCCGACTTCCAAGCATTGGCATTCCATCCT
>CAYNXV010000040.1:0-21304 GCA_964401245.1 uncultured Bifidobacteriales bacterium
AGCCGCTCGAAGGTAAGCGCCAGATGGGAGCCGCGTTTGTCCTGCACCATGGCATGGATCTCGTCGGCTATGATCACCCGGACTCCACGCAGCATGCGTCGGCCTTTTTCGCTGGTGACCAGAAGAAACAGCGATTCGGGCGTGGTGATGAGAATATGCGGAGGCGTCTTGAGCATGGAGGCACGCTCATACGGCGTGGTATCTCCGGTGCGCACCGCCACTCTTATGTTGACTTCGGCGAGGTTCTTGTTAAAGAGGGCTTCTTTGATTTCGCGCAGGGGCCGCTGCAGGTTTTTCTCGATGTCGTTCGAAAGCGCCTTGAGCGGGGAGATGTAAACGGCCAGGGTACGGTCGGGAAGCGTGCCCTCCAGCGATTGCTTGAGGAGGTCGTCGATTAGGCAGAGAAAGGCGGCCAGGGTTTTACCGGAACCGGTGGGCGCGGCGATAAGGGTATGGTTGCCCGAGCGAATGGCGGGCCAGGCATCGGCCTGCACGGGAGTGGGCTCTCCCAGATTGTCCGCGAACCAATTTGCTATAGCGGGGTGGAAGGCGGAGAGGGGCGAGGCGGATGAAATTTGATTTCCCATAGGCTATGCCGGTATGAAAAATAATATACCTTTAACTGCTCATTTGTACAGTATTTTTTGGGAGGAAACGAAGGTGCTTTCCAATAAGACAAATTTAAACCAATACTTTAAAAATACATGTATAATTAAAGTATGAGTTCAGATTTACCCCTATCTCGCTTGGCACTTAAGACCCCTGTGGACAGGTCCTGCTTTTTATGGGGAGCCCTGCAAACCGGGAAAAGCACCCTACTGAAAGATCGCTTTCCCGCAGCCAAACGCTACGACTTACTGCTTTCGGACACCTACCAGAGATTATTGAAATCACCGCACCTCATTCGCGAAGAATGTGAGGCCCTCGGACTTTCCGGTGACAATCAAAGGCATCCAATCATCATTGATGAGGTTCAGAAGCTTCCCATGCTTTTGGATGAAGTCCATTGGATGATGGAAAACCGGGGATTGCGATTCATCTTATCCGGATCCAGCGCCAGAAAAATCAAGCGGGGGCAGGGAAATCTCCTGGGGGGAAGGGCTATTCGTTATGAATTGCATCCTTTGGTGTCGCAGGAAATCAACGATTTCGATTTGGATAGAGCCCTGAATCACGGCTTACTTCCTCCTCATTACCTTTCGAATTCGCCGCGAAGGCTTTTAAGGGGATATGTCGGCGATTATTTGCGGGAGGAGATAGTTGCGGAAGCCTTAATCCGGAATGTTCAGGCCTTCAGTCGCTTCCTGGACGTCGCTGCCTTGAGTAATGGGGAGTTGATCAACTACACCAACATTGCTTCCGATTGCGGAGTAAGTTCGCCGACCGTGAAGGAATATTACCAGATACTGGTCGATACCTTGGTTGGAAATTACCTGCCTGCATTTCGCAAACGGGCCAAGAGGCGATTGGTCGAAAGTCCGAAGTTCTATTTTTTCGATGTGGGCGTAGTCGCGGAATTGACGCGAAGGAAGCAGGTGGAGTCGGGAACCGAGTTATTCGGAAGGGCTTTTGAACATTTCCTGTGGATGGAGTTGAGAGCGCATGCGGAATATTCGGAGCAGTTCTTTCCGATAACCTATTGGCGAACCTCTTCGCAATTCGAAGTGGACTTCATTCTAGGAGATAATGAAGTTGCCATCGAGGCCAAAGCCTCGGCACTGGTTCATGAGGGTCACCTAAAGGGTTAACGGGCGTTCATGGAGGAATATACCGTCAAGCGGGCAATTGTGGTTACCCTGGATCCCAATCCCAGGAAGTTGAGCGGGGGCATAGAAGTCATCCCCTGGAAATTATTTCTGGAGGCGTTATGGGCGGGTGAGATTATTTGAAAGGCGTAATTACCGGTATTTTCACAACTGGCTATCGGTAATGGCCTTCAGCACGGCTGCTTTACGGGGCACGAAATCCCGCGCATCCCCGGCGGACTCCACCAAGAGTATCTTCTTACCTTCCACCGCCACGGCAATGAGATAGCCGTAATCGCGATTACCCAGGGGAGCGGCGAGTTCCAGCAGGGCGGCCTCGCGGTCGCCTACCGGCAGGGTTGAATCGGAAACGATTTTATACCCGGCTTTTTCCATGCGGGTTTTCACCGCTTCGCGCCAGAAGGCAAGATCGGCTTCGGGATCGTTCGGCAAGGTTTGCGCCCGGTAAACCACGCCGTCGGGACTGATGGCGCGAAAGGGATTGTCGCCTGGGTAGGGCGCGAAGCCTTCGGGGGCGGAAGCCCGGAACGAAGCACATCCCAACAACATTAGGGACAGTATTGCCGGCCAGGCCGCTTTAATCGGGGACATGGCGGAAGTCCTCCAAAAGATCGGACAGGTTGATGCGGTTCACCCAGGGAAAAGAAGTGGCCGCGTCGCGCGCGGGTTCCGGCCGGTTGGGAAACTGGAAATAGACGGTAACCCGGGCGTATTTGATGTCATGCTCGATTTTCCGTAGCTGTCCCTTCGCGGCTTCTATTTCGGCGCGCAACTCGTTCATGGCCCGTTCCACCGCGAAAATCGATTCACTTTCGGCGCCGTCCATGATGGCCGTATAGTCCTTCCAAAGCCCTTCTTTGGCTTCGAGCGAAGCATTGGCCGACAGCCATGCCTGCGAATAATCATGGGTGGAAAAGCTACGATTCGATTGGTGACCCTGGCTTTGGGCGAAGTCCAGCAGGTTTTCGGCTTGATGGGCGGGAACCCGCAATTCTAAATGGTTTTCGTCATGGGCGAGAAACCATCCGTTCAGGGCCCGCGTTTTGGCGATGATGCGGCCGGCTGCGGCTTCGCGATCGGGAGTGACGACGATGTTACTGGCCATAACCGAAGTATAGGAAGGGCGGATGGGCAAGTTGGCCTCGCTTGCGGCGATTGCTTGCCTGGGCGTTCCCATTCCCACAACCAGTAGCGTAAGGAGAGTAAGGCGAATCATAATGCGCCCGCTTCAAGACTTGCCCGGAAGGCATCCCCGTAGCGTTTCTCCTCTTCGGTACCCGGAAAATAAGCTTCCACCACATGCAGTCGTTTCTTTTCGGCCTGGAGTCCGACCAGGTATACGTAAGGGTTGGGGCCTTGGGCCAAAAAGCGCAGCACGGTATAATCGCCTGCGTTCGTTACTTCGGTTCCCTGGTAGAGGTCTTTGAGCCTGCTCTCGACCGCCAGCTTCCAATAGGGGGTGTCTCCCCGGGGGAAGTTTTTCAACTGCGAGGCCCACACCACAGTGCCTCCCGCGCCGGCCGCGGTCCAGGGTTTTTTACGGCCGCCTTTTTCGAGCATCACCATGTTTTCGGGTGTTGCGAAGGCGAGCCGCCGGCCCCGTGAGCGTCGTTCGAAGGGTCCCAGGGTGCCTATCCATTCGAACCCCGAAAGAGGCACGTCGAGCACCACGGGAGCCAGGGGGTAGGGATTGACGGTCACTTGGATGCGGGCGTATTCGGCCCGGTTTTTCAGCAGGGTAAGGCTTTTCTCCAGGAATTCCAATTCTTCGCGCAAGCGTTTCATTTCTTGCAGTAGCTGGATTTTCTCCTTGTCTTTTTTAGCCAGGTTTACCAATTCGGTCAGGCGGGCCAGGGTTAACCGGAGGGTGCTGATGCGCAATTCGTTATCGGTAAACGCCTCGGTGATGTCGTCGGCGCGTCGTGAATGCGAGGTTACCTGACCCAGGCCGAGAAATTGCTTGAAAACGGTATCGAAATGGGGGGTAGGGATGCGGAATACGGCGAATTGGGAATGCTTTTCCTCGACATAGCCACCCGATGCCAAGGTCAAATGGGCCGCCTTGTCCAAAACCGTCTTAGGTTCGGTGGAGCGCATTTCCATAGTGCCGGAATAGGCCACCATGCGGTTCGAGGATTCATCCGACGAGGCATCGGAGAATGTAGAGGACTCGCGTTGAGTCTGCGGAGGGGCGGACTGGATGGTGGGTGCCGAAGGTTGGGCGCGTTTCGGCGCGGACTTGGACATTACCCCCGAATTTCTCGGCATTGCTCTCGATTCCGGCTCGGAACTCCAATCGGATGCATCACCCTCCTCCATTTGGAGCGCGGAAGGGGATTCTTGTTTGGGGGTGGACGGGGCGCATCCCCACATTAATAGCAGGAGGAGCAGGGCCGGGACTTGGGTGAAGGGGGAACGAATGGATTGATTCAACATGAAAATATCTTTGATTGAGTCGGCACGGTTGGGAAATTAGCAAAACTAAGAGGTTGAGTCCTGTTTCAGGTTGAAAATAATACTGGAATGAGTTGCGCATGTAGAGGCTGCGGCACTAGATTAGGCTAGGGTTGTTGGATTTAAAAATTTTACCGGTCGCCAGTCCGGTTCAAAAAATCGGTGGGTGGGTTGCAGGTTTCCGCCTCTCCATGCGGAAAAGGGTCACGGAATAATGGATGGTTCCGTCCCTTTATCGGCTCATCCGAACGGAAAGGATTCTAAATGCTCCACTTTTTTCTCCAAAATAAGTTATTGGGTCGGCTCGCCTTTACCGCCTTTTTATCGGCTTTTATACCCCATCCGACCTTGGCCCAGCTTCGCTGCGATCTCGAGTCTGCAGTACAAAGCGGAGCCAAATTATGTTTGGACGTGGAAGCCATCGGTGGAAAAACCATCCAGGTCCCCTCCAATACCACCCGCATCGACTATGACGGGCTTTCGATTTGTTCCCCAGTGCTTACGGGACCCACCCAGCCCGTGGACGTGGTTTTCGCGGTGGACATCAGCGGAAGCATGAGGACCAATGATCCCACCTTTTTTGCGCCCACGGCCACCTCCCTCAGTATACAGCAATTGCATGATCTTTCTCCCGCCTCGTCGGCCGGATATTTGGGATTCGCCAACGGCAATTGCGACGGCACCGGTCCCAAGGGAGTGAAAAAGGTATTGATGGCGCCTCCCATGGCATTGGACCAGGGCAATAACCTGGCCACTTTGCGGGCCTTGGCCACTTCCTATGACACACTCCATTACAATTGCGGTTCCCGAAACACCACTGGCACGAATTATTATAGCGCCCTAAACCAATCCAAGGAATACCTGGAAAACCCCGCTTATCATAAAAATGCCAAGAAGGCGATCATTTTCATTTCCGACGGTGAACCCACCGATTCCGGTATTGATAACCCCGCTACCAACGGGCAGAGGGCTTTATACGATCAGGTTTACGGCAATGTGGACAATCCCGACCTGCCCCAGGTTTTTTCCATATTCATCGGGAGAAGCGGCGGATCAGTGCTGCGGAGTCTTTCGGAAAAGACCGGGGGCACCTTTACTGCGGTAGGAGCAGGTGACACCCAGGCTCTGCAACAAGCCATGGCCGACATCGTGAAAGCGGTGGTGGCCCAGCAGGCTTTGGCTTCCACCATCATCACCAATTCCACCAACGGACAAACCGCGAAAGCCGATGCCGCCGGGCATGTTCAGGACGGACAGGGCAAATACGATATCACATTGGATAACGTGGTCGCCTTGCGCGAAGGCCCCAATGCTATCACCGTGCAAATCGCCAGCTTGAACTCCGTCACCAAGAAACTCGAAAACAAAAAAAGCGCGAATTTCGTCCTCAATGTCGCGGCCGCGGCCTCCACCTCCAAGGGGCCGGTGAGTCTGGCCTCCGACTTCGCGGTGCGCTGCTTCGATCCCAGTAGTATCACCGTGACCAATTCAGCCAATCAGCCCGTGCAGACGCTGCTTTACAACAATCCCGAAATCGGAGTGAATCTGAAAACCGCGCCCTCCCTGGTGGGCGATGCTGCGGTGGCCGTTTCGGGAGCGCGCAGCAAGGATGCGGAAACCCTGGATTTGCCTGCCGGTAATTCCACTGCCGCCGTCAAGAATTTTTCCGCCGCGATTGATTTCGCCTTGACCATGGGAAGTGGTACAAAGAACAACGATATCGTCGAGGCGCAAATCGGCGATACGGTGACCGTGGCCTGGAGCCACCCGCGTGATCCGCGCGACGCGGCGACGGTGAAGTTGGCCGTGGTGGCCGATTTCAAGAACGCCGAAGTCACGAGCGCCATATTCGAGGATCCGGACGGGGACGGTATTATCGAGCGTATCGTTTTGACCCTGGATCCGTCCCATCCCCCCGATATCGAGGTGATTAAGGCGAATCCCAAATTGTTGGAATTGCCGAAAGGCCTGACCCTTGAAAGCATCGAGAAGGGGACAAGCCCCAACACGCTCATCATCCATGTGAAGGAAAACAAGTATACGCCCTCGGGGAGCGAAAAGCTGGCCATTCAACAATCGCCCCAGCAATTGCAGGATGGCTATCTGGCGCCGGGGGAAGTGCTCATCATCGACAAAACCGCGCCGGTGGTGGTTTCGGCGACCCTGCTCCCTTATTATCCCATCAAAGGTCAACCCGTCAAATCGGATACGCTGCGGGTGACCTTCAATAAGAATGCGACCCTTGTCAATAATGCCCAGCGGCCTTTCCAGCTCCGCGACAAGGACGGCACCTCCTATGAATTCGTTCTGAATTTATTGTCGACGGAGGGAGAAACCCTGGTCTTCGAAATCGTAGGCGTGGATGGGGTGCCGCTTCCCGATGACAAGGACAGCCTCTGGATCAAGGTGGGCCAGGTTGCCGACGCAGCGGGCAATGTCCAGACCAATCCCGCCAACAAGCGGGTCCTGCTCGAAGTCAAGCCCCTGCCTTCGGTGAAAACGGTGCAAGCCTGGAGCGTCGTGACCAAACCGGACGAGACCATCAACTATCCCGAGAGCTGGGCCGTCGTCCGCACGTCTCCCACCATGACCGAACAGACCTTTTCCAAAAGCACCCGTAAAGTAGTTCTGGTGGAACCCCAACCCTCCAGCGGAAAAGTCGATTCGGTGTTGGGATTGGTTTTGGAAGCCAGCCGTCCCTTCAAGGCCGAGGTAATGGTCTACAGCAATCTGGGGGAATACCTGAACCAGATAGAATTGAATTTTTCCCAGGAGGAGTTTTTGCAACTGGAGGAAGGGTCCGAAGGGGGCAAGCGCCGGCTTTTACTCAAATGGGACGCGCATACCGACAAGGGCGCGAAGGTCGGAACCGGAGCATATATATTCCACGCCCGCCTGATTTTGCGGGAGCAGGGCAAACAGAAAGCCGAAGTCGAACGCAAGGTTATCCGGGTTGGCTTCATCCGGCCCTAGTTTTTCCCCGCTCGTGCATGCGCGCCTTCGTTTCGGAGGGCGCTTTATGTATGTTACGCTCCGTGCCTGATCCACTTTTCCAACCTTTTTTCCTCGGCCCCTGGCGGTTGCCCAATCGCATCGTCATGGCCCCGATGGCCCGCGACCGTTCCGGCGCCAATCGCGTGCCGGGTCCTCTCGATGCCGAATATTTCCGTCAACGGGCATCCGCCGGGCTGGTGATAGCCGGAGGCGCGCAGGTATCACCTCAGGGCATAGGCGCCCTGGGTGTGCCAGGCATCCATACCCGCGAGCAAATGCAGGGTTGGAGAGGGGTAACCCAGACGGTACACGGCGAAGGTGGAAGGATTTTCCTGCAATTGTGGCATGCGGGAAGGCTGTCGCATCCCGATTTGCTGGAAGGCAGGCTCCCCGTTGCGCCTTCCGAATCGGCGGCCCCGGGTGAAGTCATGACCCCCGATGGTTTCCAGGCCTTTCCCGTTCCCCGCGCGCTGGAAACGGATGAGTTGCCCGGCGTGGTGGAGGAATATGCCCGGGCCGCGGCGTTGGCCAAAGCCGCCGGTTTCGATGGAGTGGAGGTGCATGCCGCCAACGGACATTTGCTGGATCAATTTCTCCGGGACGGCTCCAACCTCCGCGAAGACGCTTATGGAGGAACGGTTTCGGGTAGAATGCGATTGCTCCTGGAAACGCTGGAGGCGGTGGCTACGGTGTGGGATTGGGAAAGCATCGGAGTGCGTTTGTCCCCGGAAAATCCTGCCAACGGTATGAGCGACAGCGACCCGGAAACGCATTTCCTGGAAATTGCCTCGGAGTTGGGTCGCCGAGGTTTGGGGTATCTTCATCTTGTCGAGAACGGAGACGCGCGCGCAGAAACCGGGGGCGATGCGGATATTTTTTCCGATAGCGGTCCCTCGCCGCTTATCGCGCGCATGCGGGAAAGGTTCGGAGGTTCCGTCATGCTATGCGGAGGCCTCACCGCGAAGTCGGCGCGCGCGGCATTGGAGTCCGGCGCCGCGGATTTGGCGGCTTTCGGCAGGGTCTTCATCTCCAATCCCGACCTTCCCCTGAGAATACGTGAAAATGCGGAGCTCAATCAGCTCGATCGCGGGACTTTGTTCGGCACGGGCCCTGAAGGATTTACCGATTATCCGTCACTCACTTCACAAACTTCCAGTCATCCCCACACATGAAATCAACACGAGCCATCCTGGTGATCGCCGCCCTGTTGGGCACTCAGCCGCTGTTCGCCGGTTTTTCCACTTATTACGGTTGGTCCAACTCCGCGGCTTTTTACGATGCATACCGGGGGGCGGAACTTTATGCTGCGGGTGATTTCCCCGAAGAGGAGGTTTACGGAAGTTCGAGCCTGTATCTGGCCCCTATCGAAGGCGACTTGGACCTGCCCCTTTTCGGCCGCATGCTGCGCGCGGGGATGTACGGAAAAATCGGATTGGGTTTCGGTATCGGCTTCAGCAATATGGGTGACTGGACTACCCCGCAAAACCGGGTCAAGGCCGGATTCATGGAAAAGCACGGGTTGACGGAAAATCCCGAGGGCCCCGTTCCCCGCCATTCCTGGGTCTATGCCTGGGACTACAATCTCGGGCTGTCCGCCACCTTCTCACCCTATGCGGGAAGAAAGTTCACCCTGAGATGGTATCGTCGCACAGCCAAAAACCCGACTCTCAATTTCCACGGCTCGGATTTCCGGGGCTATCGCCGCAGCAATGTCATCGGGTTCTCCACCGACTTTATTTCCGGGTTGCGCATCGGCGGCGAATGGGATCCGCTGGAAGGGGAAAAAGGCGAAACCCGTGGAAGATATTGGGGATTATCGGTCGATAAATTTCTGGACGGCAGCGGAACCAGCTTCGTCGGTTTAAGATGGGAAAGTCTCTCGGGGATTCCCTTACGAAGCGGAGAGATGGAGCCCGTTTCCCGGGGAAACTCTTACCTTAGTCTCACCTTGGCGGCGGGTGCGCACTTTTAGACGCGCATCCAGCCCAAACTTATTAAAACCCTTTAAAACCAAGCCAAAAAACCAAGGTCCGAAAATCCTTCGGACCCTTCGGAAGTCCTGGCCCTTCCCTCAATATTTTACGGAACAACCATAGGCATTGGTGGATGCCGTCGCGACCGGCTTTCCCGCGATTCCCGCTTCCAAGGCCGCTTCCAGATAATTCTTGGCCTTTTTGACGTCCTTGATTTTCGTGGTGGGCTTGTCGTCGATGGCTCCGGCGTAGATCAACACTCCTTCGGGATTGATGACATACATATGCGGAGTGGTCTTGGCGCCGTAAAGGCGTCCCACGGTCCCGTCGGTGTCGAGCAGGTAGGCGGTAGGATCCGCCTTTTCCTTGGCGATGCGCTCTTTCAAGGCGGGGATTTCGAAATGCCCCTGTTTGCCTTCGGCGGACGAATTGACGGAATACCAGATCACGTCCTTTTCCTTCCACTTTTTCTGCAGGGTCGGCATGTTTTCCGATTCGTAATGTTTGCGCACGAAGGGGCAATCGTAGTTCACCCATTCCAGCACGACGAATTTGCCTTTATGATCGGCCAGGGTATGTTCGGTTCCCTCGACATCCTTGAGAGTGAATCCCGGGGCCGGTTCTCCGGGCTTGGCGGCGGCAAAAGCGGAGTGGGCGGCGAACAACAGCGCCATTCCCAGGAACGAGGTGGTTAGTTTGATTTGCATAATGTTTCCTTTCATTGCAATCGCAGGGTTTCGAGTAATAGGGCGGGCGTCAAAAGCTCCGGAAGCAACAATGGATTTTCGTCCCTGCCGTCGTAAAATACATAAAAGGGGATGCCGTTCCGCCCGTAACCGGCAAGAACTCGTGCCAGAGAAGCGTCGCGTGCCGTCCAATCGGCCTTTAAAGCGTGGATTCCCAGGGTGTGGAACCGTTCAATCACTTCCGGTGAGCGCAATGCCATGCGTTCGTTCACTTTGCAAGTCAAGCACCAGGCGGCCGTGAAGTTCACGAAGACCGGTTCTTTTCGATCCCGCAGCTCCTTGAGCCTTTCGGGTGAAAAGGGTTCCCAATCGATACCGGTTTCCCAAGCTGGGGTAGTGGGCAAAGAATCGGGTTGGGAACCGGGATTTGAAGCTGGATTTGATTTCGCCATGAAATTGCCTCCGCTCCAAAGCGTTGCCGTCCAAATCGCGGCGACGGCGGCAAAAGCGGTCAAGCGCCTCCGGGGGGGTAGATGAAGCCCGGTCCAGCGTCCCAGAATCCAGGCACCCAATCCTATGCCGAGCAGTACCGCCAAAAGTACCGACACACCATCGTTACCTACAAGATGCCCCAATACCCAGCTTAGCCAAATCACCGTTCCCAACAGCAAAAATCCCATGAATTGCTTCAGGGATTCCATCCATCTACCCGGTGGCGGTAAAAAGCGCAAGCTACCGGGAAAAAAGGAAAGCAGGAGATAGGGAAAAGCCATGCCCAGACCCACCGCGGTGAACAGCGCCAGGTTGGCGAGCGGAGACAGAGTGAACCCGTATCCCAACGCCGCGCCCATGAAGGGAGCGGTGCAAGGCGTGGCTACCAGGGTAGCCGTTACGCCGCCCGCGAAGGAGCCAAGATAATGGGAATCGCGACTACCCGGATTGCCGAGTCGGGTGAAGAGGGTTCCCATTTCGAAAACGCCGAGCATATTGAGTCCGAACAGAAACAGGAAAGCGGATAAGGCGAATACGAACACCGGCGATTGCAGTTGGAAGCCCCATCCCAATTGCGCGCCGCCCTGTTGCAGGAGAATGAGCGTTCCCGCCAGCGCCCAAAACGACAGCAGTACTCCCCCGGTGAATACCAGGCCGTGTAGCACGGTAAGGCTGCGGCGTTGGCCCGCCTTGTTTACGAAGTCGAGAATCTTGAGCGAAAGCACCGGCAATACGCAGGGCATCAGATTGAGAAGTATGCCTCCCAGCAGGGCGAAGAGCAAAGCCGGTACCATTCCGGTTACCTGGCTGGCGGGTCCACCGGTCGCGCCGACGGCGGTACTGATTCCTGCCCTTGCTGCGGATGAAGGCGACTCCTCCATTGCAACCGCCGCTAGGGATAAAGCGCGGACGGCCTCTTCTCCGGGAGGTCGCCAATCGGCGGCGAAGACCAGCAAGCCTTGCAGGGTATCGGGGCGGGCCCCGACCACCGGGTCGCGGGGAACCCGCACTTCCCACCGCCCCGCAGCGACTTCCAATCTCTGGGACCCGGCATTGGCCATGACCCCCTGCTCCCCCGCGAAGAAAAAAGCCGTTTCTCCTCCACCTTCCCATCCTGTGGGTATCACTCCAGTTACTACAACGGTGTCGGCTTCGACCCGCGCCTTCCAGTCCCACTCGGGGGAAGGGCGCGGGAGTTTCGCCCGGATGTCCCGCCACAAGGAGGTTTCCGGTGGATATGATTTTTTACCATCAATACCCAGATGCAGGGAAAGTTCCGCTTCCGCGGGAAGGCACTCGACCTTGCATACCAGCCAGTCAGCCCGGGCACGTAAGGTTACGGACGCGCCGGTGGAGATATCGGAGGGAACGGCGATGCGTACCGGATAGAATACCTCTCCGGAATACCCGAAACTCGCAAGCGGACCGGCTGCTATGCGTTCCGGATAGGGAAAAAGAATTTCCCCGGCGGTAAAGCCAGGCGGCATTTCCCATTCCAACGAAGGGGCCATGCCGGCATCGCCGGGATTTTCCCAGTATACATGCCAATCGGGGTGGGGCTTAAGGCGCAACGCCGCCCACAATGTATCTCCGGGAGCTACGGAGGAATATTCGGCGATCAACTCCGCATCGGTGTAAAGCGTCGCTACCGTTTCGGAGCGCGCGGGATGAATCAAACACAGCACCGCCAGACAAAGCCAGACTCCGGTACGAAATGGCCCCTTCAGGAAATCGGTTTGGGAGAAGGTGGACGGCATGCGCTTCCTAACATACAAGCATCACCCGGAAGGGTCATCCGCAGGCACCGGTCGGGTGACGGAATCCAAAAATCCGAGGATGGCGTGGTTGGCCAATTGCGAGGCGGGGCCATGAAAGACATAATCGAATCCGTGCGTCGCCCAGGGAATTTCCAGCACCGAATGGGGGACTCCCAAATGCTCAAGCCGGGTACGCAGACGCACGGTATGTTCGCAATCAACCACCACTTCGCTCTTTCCATGTAACAGTAGGGTAGGGGGGCTGTTCCCGGTAACGGTATTGAGCGGAGAAGCGTTTTGGTAACGTTCGGGGCATTGGGGATAGGCGCAACCGATATAAGCCGACAGTATGGCGCGCGAATCCAGCACCCGGGGATTTCCGGGATGCGTATATCCAAAAACCATATCGGCCGGAGCATAAAAGGCGATGACTCCTTGGATGCCTTTTCCCTTCAATGTATAAGCAGCCTGCAGGGCGATTTGTCCACCGGCTGAACGGCCGCAGAGAATGAAGACCTTCGGGTCGATGCCGAGCCTGTCCGCATTCTCCCTGAGGAAGTCCAGGGCGGCCGCGCAATCTTCCAGGGGAGCGGGATAGGTGTGTCGGGGAGCCAGACGGTAATCCAGAGTGGCAACCGCAAACCCTTTATCCGCCAAAAAAGAATTGAGAGCCGGCATTTGATTGCGATTGCCTCCATCCCAACCGCCTCCATGCACAAGGACTATGCAGGGTGATCGCAGCCGTTGGGATCGGTAGAAATCCAGGAAGAGGGATCCCTCGTTCGATTCCTTATACTCCATGCGGATGGGAGGAATGCGTGGATGATGATAACCCAGCCATAGGGTTTTCCATGTGAATGCCGCCGGTTCGGGTCTCAGAAGCCGGGCGCGCAAGGCGGGGGTTAGCAATAGCGATCCCGATATCACCAGGCTTGCTGTGGAAATAAATTTCCCCGAAAAGATGCATAGCCCCGCTAAGCCCAGGCAACCCAGGGCGAAATAATGGCCTGCCTCCTTGGCCAATACCGATAGTTGCCAAATTCGGTAATTCGGCGCCCGGACAAACACCAACAACGAAAAGGCCAAAATAAGGGCTATGACAACTGTCACCCTGTTCCTCCCGAATCCGGAAAACGTAACAACTGGGCGAATCTGCCCATTTATCGCGTTGTGAAACCCGAGGACTCGCCGTATATTACGGCAAGGAGAAATTTAGGAGGCGCTGCCGTTACCTTATCAAAAGGACTCCATTAGCCCAAATCCTAAAGGGGAAAATATGTTCGGAAGAATTCAATCTTTACGCCTGGCCAGTCTGGGATTGGTGGCCTGCGTTATGCTGCATGCGCCGGTATATGCCGCGTTTTCGTATCCGGGATGCGCCGATTTACAGGCTTCCGATTTCCGGGAAGTCGTCATTACCAACTTCGCCGACGGACTGCTGGAACCGGTCGGATTCAGCGTGGGCAAGGATGGCCGCATATTCATTGCGGAGCGAACCACCGGAAATGTGAAAACGGTGAGCAAAAACGGCGAAAAAAAGTTAATGGGAAAATTCGACGTGTATACGAAGAGCGAACTTGGTTTACGATTCGTTACGCCGGACCCCAACTTCGCCGTAAACCGCTGGTTGTATCTCTTCCTTAACCCTCTCGGTGTGGACGTCAGTCGCTTAATGCGGGTAAAGGTGAAGGATGATTGGACGCTGGACATGGCGTCGGTAAAGATTATACTCGACATGCCGTGGACTTACGGCATCTGTTGTCACACGGGTGGAGCCATGGCCTGGGATTCCTTCGGGAACCTTTTCGTTTCCACGGGCAACAATAAAAGGAACTCGGATAAATTCTCGGTCACCAACGAGAATTCATTCATCGACGACAACCAGGCCGGATCGGCCAACACCAACGATTACCGGGGAAAGATTCTGCGAATCAAACCCATCGCTTTTTCCGATGCGCAAAACCCTACGCCCGGCATAGGTCGAACCTATTCCATTCCCAAAGGAAACCTGAAGGAATATTACCGGGACATCTGGACGGCGGACGAAGCCGCCAAAGTCCTGCCGGAAATCTATACGATGGGCCACCGCAACCCCTACTCCATCAACGTCGATCCCTATACCGGTTGGTTGGCCTGGGGCGATATAGGACCCGATGCCGCTGAGGACCAAGCGGATCGGGGCCCCGCCGGAAACGATGAATTCGATATCACCGACAAGCCTATTTTCGCCGGATGGCCCTATTTCATCGGCACGAATCGCGCCTACAAAAAGTGGGATTATACTTCCAGTACGAGCCTGAATACTACCTGGGACGTGAATGCCCCTATGAATGAATCGAAGAATAACACCGGCGCCAAAAGGCTTCCGCCGGCAATTCCCTCCATCCTTCCCGAAAGCAAGAAGAACGGGGTAACGCCTCTGCTTCCCGGCGGCGGCCAAACCTGCGCCATTACCGGGCCGATTTACCGGTATGACGGCAGCCTCAACTCGACCGTCAAATTACCGCCGCATTTCGACGGCAAATGGTTCATAGGAGAATTCCGCAAGAATTGGGTGAAAGTCGTCGATGTGGAGCCCAACCTGAGCAAGGTCAATGGATTACAGGATTTCCCCTTGAAAATCTCCTGGCATGCCATACTGGGCATGGACCTCGGACCGGAGGGCGCCCTCTATGTGCTGGACTATGCCGGATGGGCCGATTCCTCCCCCAATACCCGGATTTCGCGGATTGAATATACGGGCACCTGTTTGCCTAAAACCCCCGTGCCACAATATCCCGTGTCGATTCACACTTCCGGTCCCGACTCCCGTCTGGTCGCGCCACGCCTGGGTTCCCATGCCGTGGAAATTCCGGCCGGAATGCGGGGAGTCGAGATCTATGATTTACGGGGCCGGATGGTGTGGAAGCATATCCGTACTCATGCGGGAACGGCGGAATCGATTGAGCTGCCCTCATCCCTCGACAGGGGCGTTCTCAAGGCATTTTACGTAAAGTAGCCGACAGCGAAATCTGAGGTCAGGTGGTCTGGGAAGCCGCCACCGGCCTGCCCAAGCGCTTCAGAGTCGCATCCCAAATCGATTCCAGGCGCGCTTCGTGTTTGGGCAAGGCATCCTTGAGGGATTCGATGTTTTCACCGGGGAACGGAGTGTTCCGGACGAAGGACCGGTAATATTCGATTCCGTCCTTCACGTTCTGCCGGAATTCCACCAGAATGGCGAATCCCTTATCGTCTTCCGGCGTAAGCTTATCCGCCCGCTTGTGGAAGAATTCGATGGTCATGAGCATGTCTTTTACGAACAGGTGCGGGCGAGTTGCCGGCACCAGGCTTTCGCCTCGACCGTATATGTGATCCACCATTTCGCGCAAAGTGTAAAGCCGGTCGAAATAGGCGATGTTGGGACCGGGACATACCGCCACCGGTACTTCCTTACGGCTGAGGCCCAGTTGGATTTGCGCGCCGTTGCCCAGTTGGTCGCATATGCAGCTCTTTTCGTAAATCGCCCTTACCCGCGCGTCCTCCGTATCGATGGGAGGGGGCGTATCATAGCCGATACTGGCCAATTTGATTTTCTGGTATTGCATGGAGGCGGTGCAAATGGGCTTTTCCGTAAACTCCGTGTTCAAGGCCAGATAACCCTTGGGGCAGGGTGAGCCCGGCTTGCCCGCGCGAATGCGGGCTTCGGTCCAGCGATGGGTGCCGGAGTTCTTCAAGTTGTTGAAGGCCACGCCCAGGGGAGAAAAGTCGCTCAGGTAGAGATCGTCTTCGCGCGCCTCCATCAATTGTTTGCGGGTTTCTTCGTCCAGGGCGGTAACTTCGGGAACCAGGAGAAAAGGACTGGCCCAACCGGTGGCGTCCATTCCGTAGCCTTCCATCAAGCGGCGGACTTCGCCGAAGGTTCCTATGCCTCCCTGCGCCGTAACCGGAATACGACGATTGAGTCCGGAGGCGGGATAGGTCTTACCCTTCTTTTCAAAATAGGTTTGGATTAGGGGTTCGAACATTTCCGGAAACTGATCGCGGCTGTCACTGAATTCCTGCAATATGGGCCCCAGCAAATATCCATTGGCGGCGAAAGCGTGGCCGCCGCAATTAAGGCCCGATTCAATGCGGAACTCACGAACCTCGATGCCTTTTTTCCCCAGAAAACGTCCTTGCACCATGCTGGAGCGAAAGTCGGAAACCTTGAGTATGACGCCTTTCTTGGGAGGTTCCTCGCCCGTCCGATAAAAATCGGGAAAGCTTTCGAGGTAACCGTAAAGGGAAGGGTTGATACCGGCCGACATGACGATGGATGCCCGTACTTTCGAGAGCGCGAATCCTCGCAGCGCCGCCTTGGCATCCGAAAATTCGGGGGGACGGACTTGGCCCTCTTTGTCGAAAGAAGGGGGATCCAGTTTGGTCATGATATTGCAATCGATGGAACCCGGACGCATGGCCGAGGTCAATTCGGCTCCCAACGCCTCCTTCTCAGGTCCGGCATCAAGCGCCAGATAGCTCAGATAGCGCCGCTTGAGCGGGGAGCTTTCCGGAAGTAATTCGAAATACAGGGATTTGTCGTTGCCCGATTCGAAAGGCAAGGCTTTGATGGCGGCCAACTGCTCTTCCACCAGGTCGTGAACCAGATCGAGATAGGTGGTGATGCGCGCGGCGCGGGCATCGGGATGCGAGGCGGGAATGGCTGCGTCGGGAAGTCCGTGTTGTTTGGCGTAGTGGCGGCGAATCCTGTCGATAAGCATATCGTCCACTATGCTGATAACGGATGAAATTCCGAAGCGCGCAACCCGCAAAGGGGCGTCGATGGTGAATCCGGTGCCCATTACGGGAATGTGGAACGAGTGGTGGGTATTGTACATGCAGCCAATCCGAAGCGGGAAAAAACTCCTTGAGGGAGGGCCCCGACTCTACAGTTCTATTGTAAGAAAATAGGAGAGCAGGGGTATCGACCCCTATGTAAAAAGATGTAATTAGCCGCCAAATATCAAGTCCGGGAGGAAATCGGGGTCCCGATTGGGGCATTTGCGAATCCCGGCGATTATGTAGATTTTTCGCATGACGGATAAACCCGCTCCGGAAACAGCATCGGACTCCCCTCCTTCGGGTCCACTGGCCACTCCGGAACCCTGGAACCTGGTGGCCGCTGCGTATGCCGGTGAGCTGGTACCCCAATTCGAACTTTATTCCCGGGAGGCCTTGCGTCTGGCGCAATTGCCGCCTGATGCCCGTGTTCTGGATGTGGCCGCCGGCCCCGGCACTCTCAGCCTGCTGGCCGCCGCACAGGGCTCCCGGGTCAGCGCCGTGGATTTCTCTCCCCCGATGCTGGCTCAATTCCGTCAAAGGGCGGCCGCCGCCGGAGTGACGGACTTGGATATACGTGAAGGCGATGGGCAGGAATTACCGTACGAAGACCGGACTTTTGACGCGGCCTTTTCCATGTTCGGGCTGATTTTTTTCCCGGACCGCGGCAAAGGCATGAGGGAAATGCGACGGGTGCTCAAACCCGGAGCGCCCGCGCTTATTTCCAGTTGGATGCCGTTTGAAGGGCCGCTGACGACGGTAATGGAATGCCTTCGCGCGGAATTGCCCCATATTCCCTTCGGAAAAGGCAAGGCCCCGTTGGGAGACGCCTCCGGGTTCGCGGGCGAAATGCGCTCCGCGGGGTTCGCCGAAGTCGAAATGCACGAGGTGGAGCATGCCATGGAGTTTGCCTCGGTCGATGAATTCTGGGATAGGGTGCAGCGGACCACGGCGCCTATCGTGCTTTTGAAGGAAAAACTGGGTCGGGAAAAATGGGATGCTCTGCGGAGCTCGGTCCGGTCGGGCTTGTTGAGTGAACTGGGCGAAGGACCCGTCAAGTCGGTGGGCCAGGCGCTTATAGGAATAGGGAGGGGATGAATCATGGAAACATCCGATAGCACTGTCACCCCGACGGCTGCGCTTCGTGTGGGCTCAAGCCTCAGGAAATGGGTTCTGCTCAGCGTCATTTTTCTGGCGGGTTGCAGCACGGACTTGGCCACCAAAGCCATGGCGGCATCATCGTTGAAGTCGCAGCCGCCCATTACTCTCATCCCCCATTTGCTCGAGTTCCGTTATGCGGAGAATCCGGCCATTGCATTCAGCATGTTGTCGGGAATGGCCGAGAATGTGCGGGCGCCCCTCATCCTGGGATTTTCCGCCATCGCGTTCTTTTTCCTTTTCTGGATGATTTGGGACAGTCGTTCGCTTTCCGCCGGAAAACTTCTCCCCCTGATATTCATCCTTTCGGGAGCCGTCGGCAATATAACCGACCGGTTACGTCATGGTTACGTAGTCGATTTTATCCACGTGCATTGGAAGGACGTCTGGAGTTACCCCATCTTCAACGTGGCCGATTCGCTGATTTTCATAGGCATCGTCTTATATCTTTTGCAGGTATGGCGCGCGCCCCGCGCGCAACCGGCACCGGGCTGAAACGCCCGCCAAGCCCGCCACTCCTTCGTTGCGCGTAACCCGGGGACATGTCTCCAGGGGCTGAAGCCTCCGGAGAAAAAGCTATCCCCCCTGCGCCTCAAAACTATTTTGGAAAAGACGGGAAGGCCCATACCCGCGAATTTGGGGCTTTTCCGATAGTCACTTGCTGAATGCATAAAAGACCGCTCTCCGCCTTGGGAAGCGGAAAGGATGGTTTATGGGTATTTGGATGCGGTTTTCCACCCGAATTCCGGTTCTAGTTTGTCTCTCGTTGGGGATGATGGGGGGATTCTTCGGATGTTTTTCCGCCGCTATTTCTTCCATAGCCTCCCGGTCCAACGCCTTGGGAAATTCCCATTGGAACGAATCAGCCGGTATCCAGGTAATGGGCGAGCCCAGCGTTTATGCTTCCAACGAAGACGAGGCTTCGATACGGGCCAATGAAATGCGGCTGGATACCCTGGGGATTTTTCCCATCCTGCAACCTACGGGAATCGCCGTCAGTGAAAGCGGGCAGGTATTCATCTCCTTTCCCCGGTGGGACCGAATCCACCGGATTTCGGTGGCGGTTCTCGATCAGAGAGGCGGCTTGACGCCGTTCCCCTCCAAAAAGTGGAATGAATGGGAATGGGGATGGAATGCGGGGAAGCATTTCGTTTCGGTGCAGGCGCTATGGGCCGACGGTGCGGGGAGCTTATGGATACTCGACGCGGCGAATCCCTTCATGGCAGGAACCATCGCCGGGGGCGCCAAATTGCTGAGGGTGGATATTGAAAGGAAATCCATATCCAGAGTGTATCCCCTGGATTACCGGGTCATTCCCGGAACGGGTTATGTGAGCGATTTTCTCGTGGATCAAGCGCGTGAATTCGCCTATATCACGGAGCCGGGAGGAGGCGCGCTCATCGTGGTGGATTTGGAGAGCGGTGAAGCGAAGCGGGTACTGGAAAACCATGCTTCGATGAAAGCCGAAGATCTGGAAATCCGTGTTGAGGGAACGCCCCTGCGCCTCAAAGGCGATGCCAGGCCGCATATTCATGTGAGCGCCATCACCCTCAGTCCCGACGGCAAACACCTCTACTATCAGGCCCTGTCCGGACGCACCCTATACCGGATAGCCACGGAACCACTTCGGGATTTCAATTCCTCCGACAGTACCCTGGCGAATGCGGTGCAGCGGGTGGCGCAGACGGTAGTCAGCGACGGCATGGTGATGGATGACAAGGGCAGGATTTATTTCGCTGCGGTGGAAAATAATGCGGTGGCGATTTACGACCCGGATACACGCGCCATGAGCACCCTTATCGAGAATGAAGCCATGAAATGGCCGACCGCCCTGGCCTTCGGACCCGACGGTAGCCTGCATATCGCTTCCAGCCTGGTTCATTTGATGCCCCGTTTCAACGAAGGGTTGGATTTACGCGAAGACGCCTATCAGATTTTTCGACTCCGCTTCGGTCCGGCGGCGCCCGATGACTATAATCCTGGATAATCCAGCCATCCATTCATTATCTTTCCCAATTCCTTGAAAGGAGGCGCCAATGTCTTATCTCGGATTCTGGGACTGGTTGTTTGTGGGACTTTACTTCACCCTGGTATTCGCCGTCGCCATTTGGGCTTCGCGCGGGCGAAAGGAGGGGAATGCCACCTCGTCGGGATATTTCCTGGCTGGGCGCAATGTCGGCTGGTTCGTAATCGGGGCCTCCCTATTCGCCTCCAATATCGGATCGGAGCACTTGGTGGGTCTGGCGGGTACGGGTGCCGCCAGCGGCGTGGCCGTGGCGCAATTCGAACTTTTGGCCGCCTTCATGCTTCTGCTGTTGGGATGGGTATTCGTGCCCTTCTACCTGCGTAGCGGGGTTTTCACCATGCCGGAATTCCTGCAACGGCGGTATTCGCCGGCCGCACGGTGGTATTTAGCGCTCATTTCCATCGTTGGATACGTACTGACGAAAATCTCGGTTACCGTAGCTGCGGGAGGCATCGTATTCGAAGCGGTAATGGGAATCAATTTCTGGACCGGGGCCTTGATAGTCGTGGTGGCGACGGGAGTTTATACCGTGGTGGGAGGACTCCGAGCCGTTTTGTATACGGACATGCTGCAGATGTTCGTGCTTATCGGGGGAGCGGTGCTTCTCGTGGTTCTGGGACTAATGCGCTTGGGGGGCGCCGGAGAACTTTACCAGGAAATGGGTCCGGCGTTCTTCGATATGTGGAAGCCTATGTCGGATCCCGCCTTTCCCTGGACCGGCATCCTGTTCGGGGCGCCGATTCTGGGAGTCTGGTACTGGTGTACCGATCAATTCATCGTTCAAAGGGTGCTCTCGGCGCGCAACCCGGAACAGGCCCGCAAGGGAACCATTTTCGCGGGCTACCTGAAAGTGCTTCCGCTTTTCATCTTCGTTATTCCGGGAGTCATCGCGGCGGCCTTGGCCCAGAAAGGATTGATGACGCTGGATCACCCCGACCAGGCGTTGCCGGCTTTGATTGCCAATATTTTGCCGGCAGGGTTGAGGGGCATTGTGGTGGCCGGACTGTTGGCGGCGCTCATGAGTTCCCTGTCTTCGGTATTCAACTCGACCTCGACTCTCATCACCTGGGACATATATCGGAAATGGCGCCCCCAGGCCTCGGAGCGTCATCTGGTGGCCGTGGGACAAAGCGCGACGGTTGTACTGGTGGTTCTCGGTCTGTTATGGATTCCGCTCATGCGCCTTATCAGCGGGCAGCTT
>CAYNXV010000041.1:0-4021 GCA_964401245.1 uncultured Bifidobacteriales bacterium
GTATCGACATCGCAACCTCGCAATACCGCGATGTGATAGGCCAGCAATTGCAGGGGAATCACGGTCAGCAAAGGCGTCAACACCCGCAGGGTCTTGGGAATCCGGATGATATGATCCGCGATGCGCCGCAAATCATCGGAATCGTCGTCGGTGATGGCGAGAATCCGTCCGCCGCGCGCCTTGACCTCCTGCATATTGGACAGAACCTTGTCGAACAGGGAGTCGGTGGGGGCGATGACCACGGTGGGCATATTGGCATCGATAAGCGCGATTGGGCCATGCTTCATTTCGGCGGCGGGATAGCCCTCGGCATGGATATAGGAGATTTCCTTGAGCTTGAGCGCGCCTTCCAGAGCCACCGGATAATTATATCCGCGTCCCAAATAGAGAAAGTTCGAGGCCTTGACGTATTGACCGGCAATTTCCTTGATGTGGTCGTTAAGTTGCAGAATCTCGCCTATCTGGTCTGGTATAGTTTGCAGCGCTTGGCAGAACTTGCGCCCTTCGTCTACCGAGAGTCGACGCATGCGGCCGAGCAACAGCGCGAGGAGGGTGAGTACGGTGACCTGACAGGTAAAGGCCTTGGTGGAGGCGACTCCAATTTCCGGTCCGGCATGCAGGTAGACTCCGCCGTCGGTTTCACGGGCAATCGAGCTTCCCACCGAGTTGCAGATTCCCAGCACCGTAGCGCCCTTATGTTTGGCTTCACGCAATGCCGCCAGGGTATCCGCCGTCTCACCCGACTGCGAAATGCACAATACGATGGTTTTGTCGGGCATGATGGGATTGCGATAACGGAATTCCGAAGCGTATTCCACCTCAACGGGAACGCCCGCCAGCTCCTCGATTACGTATTCTCCCACTTTACCGGCATAATAGGACGTGCCGCAAGCCACGATGATGATCCTTTTGAGACTCCGCATTTCCTGTTGGACGAGATTGAGTCCGCTGAGCCGGGCGGTGCCGAAGTCGTGCACTATGCGGCCACGCATCGAATTGATGATGGCGTCGGGCTGCTCGAAAATCTCCTTGAGCATGAAGTGATCGAAGTGGCCCTTGGCCGCGGCTTCGGCGCTGTATTCGATGTTCTGGACTTCGCGGCTCACTTCGACCTGGCTGGAATTGGTGATCTTGTAGGAGCCGTTCATCTCGACCATGTCATTGTCGTCGAGGTATACCACTTTCTTGGTATGCTCGACTATGGCCGAAACGTCCGAAGCGAGATAGCCCTCGTTGTTTTCGCCCACGCCCAAAACCAGGGGGCTGCCCCGGCGCGCGCCGACAAGGATTCCGGGTTCGTGCGAGCTTACCACTACGATTCCGAAAGCCCCTTCGAGCATATGCATGGTTTCGGCCACGGCCCGGCCCAGACTGCCCTTGTAAATCTTGCAGATGAGATGGGCGATTACCTCCGAATCGGTTTCCGACGCGAATTTGACGCCTTCCGATTCCAGACGCTGTTTGAGCATCCCGTAATTCTCGATGATTCCGTTGTGCACCACGGCGAATTTGCCATCCGAACTCAAGTGGGGATGGGCGTTTTCCACGGAAGGCGCGCCGTGGGTGGCCCAACGGGTATGGCCGATGCCCGTGGTGCCGTGCAGGGGAGATTGCCCGACTTCGTTTTCCAATTCGCACAGCTTTCCCTTGGCGCGGGCTATTTCAAGGCCTTTGCCGTTCTGAATGCAGATTCCCGCACTGTCATATCCGCGGTATTCCAATTTCCGCAGCCCGTCGATCAGAATCTGTTGGGCCGGCCTGATTCCACTATAAGCGACTATGCCGCACATATCCTTCTCCTACTTTCCTGTCAGGAAAGGATCCGCAATTCGCGGCTTCCCACTCCCACATTATACTTCAATCCGCCTCCACCTCCGACCGGATGAGGCGGCAAAGCTCCACGGCCTGCTCCCGATTGGGAGCTTCGGCAATCACCCTTACCACCGGCTCGGTATTGGACGGGCGTATATGCACCCAGCTTTTATCGAAAGAAAGGCGCATGCCGTCCTGTCTGTCCACCGCCGCTCCGGGTATTTTCTCCGCCAGCCTGGCGAAGATACTCGGTAATGGCTGCCCGTCCACGGGCAATTTGGTTTTTTCGATATGATAAGGTTCGATTTGCGCCGCGATGGACGAAAGCGGCTCGGTTCGTTCGGCCATAAGCTCGAGCGTAAGGGCTATAGCGAGAATGCCGTCGCGGCCCAAATGCAAATCCGGGAGCATGACTCCGCCGTTTCCCTCGCCGCCGATTACGCTGCCGTTGCGTTTCATGGCTACGGCGACATTCACCTCGCCCACCTTGGTCCTCTCCACCGGCACTCCGTAACGGGCGGCTATGTCTTCGACCATGCGGCTGGTGGAAAGATTGACGGTGACCGGGCCGGGCTTGCGGGAGAGCACCAGCAGGGTCGCCAAGGCCAGGGTATACTCCTCTCCTATGGCGCGTCCCAGGTCGGTAACCAGGGCGAGCCTGTCCGCATCGGGGTCGGTGGCGAAACCCACGTCGCATTTCTCCTTGAGCACCAGTTCTTCGAGTTCGCGGAGGTTTTCGGAAGTCGGTTCGGGATTGTGCGGAAAGATTCCGCTGGGTTCGGTGTAAATCGCCTTCATCTCGCAGCCCAACGCGCGCAGCAGCTTGGGAACGATGAGGCTTCCGGCGCCGTTCACCCCGTCATACGCCACCTTGAAGCGCCGGGCCCGGATGCGCGCCACATCCAGAATGGGCAAAGCCAGGATTTTTTCGATATGATGCTCGTCTCCACCCATATAAGCCTGTACCGGCTTCACCTGCGAATAGTCCTTCCAGTCGAAGCGGCGGTTGTCGACGAGTTCGAAAAGATGTTTCACCTGGTTTTCGTCCAGGAATATGCCCTCGGCGGTGAGGAATTTCAGCGCGTTCCATTCGATGGGATTGTGCGAGGCGGTGATGATGATACCGCCGCCGGCATGGAGTTTTTCCACCAGCATTTCGACGGTGGGGGTGCTGCTGATTCCCGTGAGCACCGGTTCGGCTCCCGAAGCCGCGCAGGCCCCGGCCACGATATTTTCCACCATAACCCCGGTGGGACGGGTATCTCGACCAATCACTACTTTTTTCGCGCCGGTCAATTGGACGAAGGCGTTTACGTACTCGGCCACCAGGGAGGGGGAAAAGCCCGGTCCCACGATTCCGCGGATTCCCGAAACCGATCGCATGAGTACCGACATGTTCATCTCCTTCTGAAATCCACGCGCCGGCCCCGTTCCAGAGTCCCGGATCACGCAAAAAGCGGTAGAATTTAACATAAAATTAATTCGTACCTTTAGTCTAGGCCGATGTGCGTGGCCGGGCGCTTTACTTTTGTATTACATAATCCGGGTTTTTGGCATGAACGGAAAGTCGATATATTTGGTCTGGTTGAGCCTGCTGCTATCGGTTTGGGGGGTGACGCCCTCTTTTCCTCAGGCCGAACTGGATATGCCTCCACCCGAAGTGGGCTTTGTCTACCACTCCGCGGATTTCTCCCAAAGCGACTCGATTCGATTGGAGGTAATCGTCAGGATTCCCGAGGGATGGCATATCAATTCGCATGTGCCCCTGGACGAATTCTCGATTCCCACCCGGCTCGAATTATCGGCTCCCGGCATTGAATTCGGCGTCCCCGTTTTTCCCGAAGGCCATGTCAAATTTATCGCCGCACTGGCCGGCGATATATCCTTGTACGACGGCACGTTTTCGGTTCATGTACCGGCGCGCAGGGCGGACCCGGCCGTCGGCCCGGACGCCCTGGAAGCCACTACGGTCGTTCTGCATTATCAGGCCTGCAACGATGCGATTTGCCTGCCGCCCCAGTCCGTTGTGGGATTGCCCGGCGCGCTTACAGCCTCGGGCGGGCCCGGCAATGAGGGCGCACCGCTTACTTCCCCTTCCGGTAAAAAAAAAATCTCCGCCCTGAGCGCTGAATCCGGCGCAGTTACCGGCCTCCCTGTCGGCCTTCCGGCCGGTTTCGATTTTTCCATGGGAATCGTTCCGCTTTTCTTT
>CAYNXV010000041.1:4121-15376 GCA_964401245.1 uncultured Bifidobacteriales bacterium
GCCGGGCTGTTCTCCGGCGTTTTGGCGGCCCCCTGCATTGGACCCGTGGTTTTGGCGCTGCTCATCCATGTGGCGGAAAAAGGCAGTGTGGCGACCGGGTTCGGCATGTTCGCGACTTTGGCGCTCGGCATGGGGATTCCCTATCTGATCTTGGGTACGTCTTCGTCGCTGCTGACCCGTCTGCCCAAATCGGGTCAATGGATGGTGGACGTTAAAATCGTGCTGGGCGTAGTTTTGCTGATTCTCGCCGCCTATTATGCGCGGGGATTTCTGGGCGATACGGTTTACGGTTTGGTATTCGGCGGGCTGGTTCTTTATATCGGGTTGTATATCAATCCCTTTTCCCGTCTCGATAATATGGACCGGGCGGTGGCGGGCCTGGTTCGCCTGGCGGCATTTCTCATCGTATTGTTCGGTACCTTTGAAATCGGCCGGGCTCTTTTCGGCACGGCTTTGACCCAGGTTACCCTGGGAAGGGGAGAAAGCGTCTCTCCATTGGTTTGGGAACCCTATGAAGAAAACGACTTGGCGCAAGCCGTGGCTTTGAGCCGGCCTGTGGCTATCGATTTCCAAAGCAAGATTTGGTGCGCCGCCTGCCGTGAAATGGAAGACAAGACTTTTTCCCGCCCTGAGGTCAAGAAAGTCCTGGGCGCTTACCGGCTGCTCGAAGTCGACGTGGACAAACATCCCCGGGCCAAGGAATTGCAGCGGCAATACCAGGTACGCGGCATACCCACCCTCATTTTTCTGGATGGAACCGGTCGGGAGCTGGACAGGGTGGTGGGATTCATGGGTCCGGAGGAATTATTGGAGCGGATGAAGGGATTTTCCGATGCGGGCGAAGGCATGCAGGGCAATCAGGAGATCCGGAAACCTGCGGAGCCCAACGCGGTGCGCGCCCACAGCCTGTTATAACCGTTATCAGGCGGGGGGAAGCAGTACCGCTTCCAAATCATATTCCAGCGCGTCGGTTACCAGCACATCGCGGAATGAGCCGGGATCCGCATCATAAAGCCCCTCATTGGGACTGGGATAGATAAGTACGCGATTGTCCACCTCAGGCGCGTCGCCTTCGGTCCGGCCCACATAGAGATAATCCTGGCCTTCGGCCACCGAATCAATCACCACGCGCACCGTTTGGCCCACCTTTTTCAGGTTTTCTTCCAAGGAGATTTCCTGCTGCAGCGTCATTACCCGCTCCAGGCGCTTTTCCATCACCTCGGAGTCTATTTTACCCGGTAAATCGAAGGCATGGGTTCCGTCTTCGTCGGAATAGGTGAACCCTCCCAGATGCTTGAATCGGACTTCTTCCATGAACTGGAGCAGCTCATCGACGTCGGCCTCGGTTTCGCCGGGGTAACCCAGAAGTACCGTAGTTCGCAATGACAAATCAGGCATGGCGCTTCGCAGACGTCCGAAGATATCCTTCAATTCGCGATGGCCGTAATTGCGGCGCATGGCGCGCAGCATGGAGTCGCTGGCATGCTGGATGGGAATATCGAGATATTTGCATATCCGTTTTTCGGTGGCCATGAGGGTTATCAAATCCTCGTTCACGAAAGCGGGATAGGCGTACATCATGCGGAACCAGGAAATGTCGGTTTCGCGCAGCAGGGCGCTCAATAATCCATGCAAGGTCTCGCGACCGTTTTTCTCGCGGCCGAAGTAGGTCAAGTCCTGGGCGATGAGGGAGATTTCGCGGATGCCGTAGGATTGCAATTCCTGGGCCTCTTTGACTATGTCTTCGATGCGGCGGCTTTTCTGTTTTCCGCGCATTCCGGGAATCGCACAAAATCCGCAGATGCGATTGCATCCTTCCGCTATTTTCAAAAAGGCGTGATGGGGCTCTTCCCCCATGAGCGTGCGGGGAGCGGCTCCGATTTCGCAATCGGAGGGACGCGTGGAATTGAGACCCAGGCGTTCCAGGATTTCGCCGGTTTTATAGGTTCCCACCAGCAAGTCGATTTCCGGTATATCGCGCCGTAATTCGTCGCCGTATCTTTGGGACAGGCAGCCGGCCACCACGACGCGTTCGCTTTCACCGCGGCCCTGAACCCTATCCAGGATTTCGCCGATGGACTCTTCTTTGGCGGCTTCGATGAAGCCGCAGGTATTGATTACGGTGACCTCGGGAGATTCCCCTTCCAATGCCAACCTGAAGCCGGCGCGGCCGAATTCTCCCAGTATGTTTTCGCTATCGACCTGATTCTTGGAGCATCCCAGGTTGACTATGCGAACCTTCTTTACCATTCGTCCAGAAAGCCGCCTTCATTGAATGACGTGTCTTTGGGAGTCTCCGGTTCCGCGGGCGTCGGCATGGTTCCCCAATCGGAGGTGGTGGCTGCGGGCTCGCTTGGGGTTCCCCAATCGGAAGTGGTAGCCGCAGGTTCGCTCGGCGTCCCCCAATCCGATGTCGTCGCGGGCGCCGGTTCGCTGGGCGTATCCCATGGGGAGGACGACGGAGCTGCGGGTTCCGAGGGTGTGGGCGTATAGGAGCTGGGTTCGCTGGGGGTGGAATAGCTTTCCGTGGGGGCCGGGTCGGAGTAATAATTACCGGTAGGAGTCGAATAGGAGTCGGAAGACTCATATCCCGAGGATGCCGCACTTCCCGCACCGACTTGATCGTTGGATTTGTTGTCCACCCAATAGCTGTACCCCATCGGGGCCAAAGTGGATTCGCCGAATTGTTTGGCCGCGGCAATGCTGCCGAAGCGTCCGATACGCACGCGGTGATAGGTGCCGGGCAAATCGTAGGTCGGGTTTTCCACCTGCGCTACATAGGCGGGAAATCCATTATCGGCCAACCGGGTCATGAAATTCTCGGCCTGGCGTCGGCTCTTGAAAACGGAAACCTGAACCACGAATGCGCCACGGTCTGAAAATTGGGCTTGTTGGGCGGAGTATTTCTCACTTTCACTCTCGAATCCGCTTCCCGAAGATTCCCCCACGGCTTGGAGAGACGGTTCGGTCGGTAGCGATGCGCTGGTATCCGAATCGTATTCCGTCGAAAATGTGGGCACGGCTTCCACCAGTTCCGGTTCCTCGGTTTTTTTACCACAGGCAAGAATCAGCGCCGCTCCGACACCCAGAGTTGTCAGGGAAAAAAGGTTGATTGATTTGGGATTTTTCAAAATAGGCCCCCTTGGGAGATGATACTCGGTGGCGGAATAAGGTTTCGGTTTTTTTTTGATAAGGCAGAACGATTCTTAAATGGGACTTCCAAGTTGTCCGTAATTATTCTTTTTCCTGACTGAGGAATAAAAGACCTTTTTTGAACAAAATTCTGAAGTCCAGCTGCTTGAGCCTGAAATTTCAAAGGTATACAGTTAAAATTTACTAATAATTTCCCGATTTCAGGAACCCAAAAGACAGAAATTCTTCGAAGAACCTTGACGCCATTTACCGGAAAAGGACGGGTTCGCCCATAAGCAAATCCTTGATATTCAAGGAGATCCGTTAACATATAAAACAAGTAGGAATAGTCGGATAAGGGGAATTGTTCTTGACAGGCCCCCTCCGACTTGATACCTTTAAGCCAGCACATATTAGCCGTGAAAAGAGGTGAGAATTTCCATGACCGGAGTAGTTGTAAGACCCGGAGAATCCTTTGAAAAGGCGCTGAGGCGGTTCACCAAGACCTGTGAAAAGTCCGGAATCCTTTCCGATGTCAAAAAAAATCAGCGGTATGAAAAACCGTCCGAAGAGAAGAAGAGAAAGCATAACGCTGCGATTCGTAAGCATATCAAGGACCAGATAGAAGCGGAAGCCTGAACAGGAGCCCTTCCTGAAGGCTCTCATTCCTCGACTTCCAGGCAGCGACCCCTAACCGGGTCGCTTTTTTTATGTCCACCCGCCCGATCCTTTTTCCTTCGCTACACCTCGTTGATGATGAGGGGCTTGTTGGAGGAATAGGCCTCGTCGAAATAATTGAAAATACAGCATTCGGAGCGCTTGCCCTTTTCGATATTGATGACGAGCTTGTCCACGTATTTGCGAGTGATGAAAAACCCGCGGCCCTGATAGTCGAATACGCCGCAAGGCAGTCCCTGTTCGTCATGCGTGGTTTGGCGATCCAGCCAATACAACACGGTATGTTTGTCCAGCTTCCCACCCAGGTCAAGCACCGATACCGCGAATTTTTCGTCGTCCGAGGCGACGGTAATCCTTACCGCTTCTTTGTCGGTCAATCGGAAATCCTTGTTCCAATTCTGTTTGTCGTCTCCCAGTTCATCACGCGCGCCGTAAAATAGCGCGTTGGTCATCAATTCAATGAGTACCACCCTGAACTTATGCCGTATGGGGCTTTCGCCGTAATATTCGGATATCGATTCGGATATGGAGTCGATTTGCGTGGGTTCGGTAAGGGAAAACACCTGCTGGGTGTATCCGGGCCGCATATAGCGTTGCAACCCGAATACGTCGCTACGCAGCAGATTGTTCAGGTCCTGGGTGATTTCATCCAGTCGCAACGGAACGGTTTTGGGTATGACGTTTCCGATATTATGGTCCCTTACCATGCGCATGTAGTCGTCGAGATTGCAGGCGGTCATGAGCACGCGTTTCATGTCGGGGTATTTGACTTCCACTTTCCGTAAAAGTTCGAATCCCGTCATGTGAGGCATGTTGATGTCGGACAAAATCATGTCGCGGGGGACGTCCTCAAGCGCTTGCAGCGCCTCAGGGCCGTCGCAGGCGGTGGCGACATCGCAACCCATAGCCACCAAAGCGTCCTGCAATACTTCGCGGATGGAGTCTTCGTCGTCTACGACAAGAACCTTATACATGCGATCCTGCGGATGGGCCACTGATTGTTAAATTTTCGGAATATCGGCGGAAGCGAAAACCATCATGGCAAGTATACCCTCCCCTCACTTCGAAGACAAGGCTTCCGTGGCCGGTTTCGGCATCGAACGCGCGGACTCTTTCTCCCGCGCGGATTCGGTGACGGGAAACGCCAACGAGGCGCAAAAGGCGGCGATAAGATTCGATCATGACGAGAACGGCCCGGTGTTGGTTCTGGCCGGTGCCGGATCGGGAAAGACAACCGTGCTGGCGGGACGGTTGGCATATTTGCTGGATAGGGGCGTTCCCTCCGAATCAATTATCGCTCTTACATTTACCCGCGACGCCGCAACCGAGATGAGAGAAAGAGTCGAGCGCAAATGCCGTGAATTGGGAATCGAGGGCTCGGCTCCTATTATCACCACTTTTCATGCTCTGGCTTTCGGAATCATCGGCCGATGCGATGACCGCGAAGAAAACTGGCGGAGATTGGGTTTTTCACGGAAGCCTTCTTTGATGGAAGAGACGGAAAGGGCCGCACTGATAAAGTCGTTGCGCGCGAGCGAAGGAAGTTGGGTAACCGCGGAATCGCTGGATGACTGCCTTTACGTGAGCGGGAAGGATGACCTCCGCACGGAGCGCCTGCGCGAAAAGTATCTTGCCTTCGTCCGCGCGGAATGCACATTGGCCTTCGGAGACATGGTTCCCTTGGCCTTGACGCTGGCGCGGGAAAATCCCGGTTGGTTGCGATGGTGGCGGGAGCGTCATACCCATTTCCTGGTGGATGAATTCCAGGATACCAGTCCCGACCAACTCGAGTTGATGCGGCAATTGGTGGGAAACCGCGCAAATCTTTTCATGGTGGGCGACGACGATCAGGCCATATATTCCTTCCGGGGCGCCGACAGCCGTTGTCTGGATTCGGTTTTCGATTTTTATCCCGATCTCAAAGTCATAAAGCTGGAGGAGAATTACCGTTCGACGCCGTCCATCGTGGCTTACGCCAATCGGATATTCGCGAACAAACCCAAGGCACTGCGGAAAATCCTGCGCCCTTGCCGAATGGGGGCCGGTTCCCTTTTCCGCCGGAACCGGCGCCCGTCGCTGATGGTGCATGCTTCCGTGGAGAGTCAGGCGGAATGGATGCTGGGCGAGATGCGCCGACTGCAGGAGGAGCATGGCCTTGCTTGGAGCGACTTCGCGGTGCTTTACCGAATCAATGCCCTGGAAGAAGCCTATCGAGACAATCTCCGCTCCCTGGCGGGAGAAGAAACCGGCGCGATTCGATTCATGACGGTGCACGGGTCCAAGGGTTTGCAATTCCCCGTGGTTTTTTTCGTCGGCTTGGAACAGGGAATATGTCCTTACCGGGAAGCTTTGGGAAGCTCCGATCCGGAAAAGCTGAGGGAGGAAAGAAGGGTGTTCTACGTGGGTGTCACCCGCGCCGAGAGCAGGTTGTATTTGTGCTGCTGCCTGGAACGGAAAATGCACGGAAAAAAACGGCGATACCGTCCCAGCATGTTTTTACGTTCCCGCTTTTTCCTGGGACTCAAAAGCCTGGGCGCGGTTCTCTTCGAAGGGCCGGCGGCAAAGGCGTCATGAAGTCCTTGCGGTCCTTATTCAATGTGCTCCGGGTTTTCTGGTACATGATCAAGTATGTGCCGATTCTGCAATACTTCGATTATTGCAAACCCCACCTCCGCGAAGCCTATTTCCGGAAGATTTATCTGCGATGGGGCGCCTGTTTGCTCAAATGGTACGAAGCGGAATTGGAAATCCGGGGCAGGGAGCATTACGCTTCCGAAGTGGGCGGGCCTTGGGTCATCCTCGCCAACCACCAAAGCCAGTTGGATATTTCCGTATTGCTGACGGCCTTGCAGGCTCCCTTGACCTTCGTAGCCAAAAAGGAATTGTCTTATGTGCCCTTCCTCAGTTATTGGATGAGGAAGGTGGGATGCATTTTCATCGACCGCCGGGACAAGGTGGCCGCTAGACGGGTATTGGAGCGGGAAGTCGCTCGCATGCGCGGCCGGCCGCTGGTCGTATTTCCCGAAGGAACGCGCAGCCGGAGCGGGCGGTTGCTTCCTTTCAAGCCCGGTTCGGGACGCATTCCGCTGATGGCCAACGCCAGGATTCTGCCGGTGCTCATTCAGGGGTCGCGCGATGCGGTGGAAAACCGCCATGCTTTCGGCCATAAAGTGACCGTAAGCGTTACGCTGTTTCCCGCCCTGGACGTACGAGGTTGGGATGACGGTCGGGAATCGTTGGCGCGCATTCGCGAATACGTGGAAGGTTGCTGGAAAACGGGTTGGGAGCAAGGCGCCCAGGAAAGTTGATTAGCCGGTAGCCGAGCCGCCTGTTGCCGGCAGCAGCGTGGCGGCGTGCACATCGGCGTGGTAGGAACTCCTTACCAGGGGAGCCGAGGTACAGATGCGGATTCCGTTGGCGAGTGCGAACTCCTTCATTTCGGTGAATTCGGTGGGAGAAACATACCGGTGTACCGGCAAATGCGAGGACGAGGGGCTGAGGTATTGCCCCAGTGTCAGGATGTCGACTCCCAATGAGGCGATATGGAGTATCATCTCCCGTACCTCGTCGACCGATTCGCCCAATCCCAGCATCAAACTGGTTTTGGTGGTAAAGCCCCGGTTTTTGGCATGCTGGAGCACGACGCTGCTGTCCGCGACATTACCGCGTCCCCGCACCTTTTTCTGGAGACGCGCCACGGTTTCCAGATTGTGATTGAAAACGTCGGGTTCCGCCGCAAGTATGGCATCGACCAAATCGAGCCGGGCCTGCATGTCGGGAATGAGAACCTCCACGCGGCATTCCGGAGAGAGAGCCTTCACGTGGAAAATCGTTTCAGCCCAGACTTCGGACCCCTGGTCCGGGAGATCGTCGCGTGCCACCGATGTGATGACGGCATAACGCAATCCCATCAGACGGATGGATTCGGCTACGCGCGCCGGCTCTTCACGGTCGTAGGAGCCGGGTTTGCCTTTGGGGACGTCGCAGAATCGGCAGCCCCGGGTACAGATATTGCCCAGAATCATGAACGTGGCTGTTCCCCGGGACCAGCACTCTCCCAGATTGGGGCAGCTGGCGCTTTGACAAACTGTGTTCAACCGGTTCTTTTCCACGATGGAGCGTACGCGTGAATATTCGGCGCCACCGGGAATTTTGGCTTTGAGCCAAGCGGGTTTCCGATCGAGGGAAAGGGCTGGAAGGGGAGTCGCAGCGGTCATGTCCACAAAGATATTAAATCGGCCGGTTCCCATTCCATCGGGTTCTCCCGGGGATTCCACGGCTCACGGGGGTAGGGGGTTTAACTACTTTTTTTCCAACTCCAGAGGGGAAAAATGGACAAAAAATTGATTCTAGGCGGAATTCTGGCCCTGAGCCTGGCAGCGATCCCTGCTCAAGCGGAATTGGTCTCCATGGATTGGGAGGCCGGCGCTCTCATGGGGTATTCCTATGGACAGAACGGTAGCGGCTGGCCCGATACCTGGAAGGATCCCTTGGCCAATCAGAACCGGGGTGGATTTTTCATCCGCGACCTTCGGGTGGAAGGGCGGGCCGCCTTCGACAGCACTTTCGGCGGGACCTTCTCAGCCAATGTTCTTTTTGCCGACATGCGGGAAGCCTATTTCGACAAAACCTGGAAAGGCTATACATTCACCTTCGGCAAATTCCGGGGGGCGGGGCTGCATTCGGGAGAGGCTATCGACGAATACGAAAGCACCACCGTCTATCGCCCCTATTACGCTCAGCTATGGCAAAATACCAAGCGTCTACACAACTTCCGCGATTACGGTGTGCAGGTGGCGCGCACCAACACAGGCGGAAACCTGAATTACCGCCTCTTTTTCCATAACGCCAATTGGCAGAATATCATCAATACCCAGCCCAATACCGAGTCCGGTTTCATGACCCAGGCCCTGGGGCTCGATTTCGCCTTGGACTGGACTGTGAGTTCCCGCAACACCTTGGGAGGCCATCTCGGCGCGCTTGCCAACCGGGAATACCAGGAGTTTTTCGGCTCGCATGGATGGTGGAACGCTCCGTACTGGCTGAAAGCGAATCCACTAGTAGATGCTTCGTTCTACCATATGTTCACCCATGGCCGGGTGCAGATATTCAGCGAAACCATGGCTCTGGTGAACCGCAATGAGCCCGTGCCGCCGCGAAATATCGATCGCATCACCTGGGGCTTATCGAGCCGATTCAGTTACGAACATCATGGGCGCTTCCAATCTTTTTTCCGCTACGAATTCACCGACCCGACCAATGGCGCGGATCCGGACGATGCCTTGCACTTGTTCACCCTGGGATCGCGTTTCCGCCCTGCGCCGGTGAGCCATGCCGGTTTGAGCGCGGTACTGGAATATGCGCATATCCGGGAGGAGGGGCTGGAAAATTGGGAACACAACGATACCTTCATCCTGGAGCTGAGGCATACCTTTTAGCCTCATAGGGATATTCGGTCTACTTCGGCTTTTTCTCCGCCTGTTTTGCCTTTTCCCAGGCACGATAGGTGCGGGAGTCCATTTTTCCGTTTATCGGTCCGCGATAAATCCCGTCACCCCGTAATCGCCGTTGCAGCGATTTGACTGCCTCGCCTTCGGAACCGTAACACAGCCGCTCCTTCGCCACCGCTTGGGTGAGAGCCTGTCTTGCGGCTTCGGCCGGAAGCAGAAGGAGGGGGAATTTCTTTTGCGGGCTGCGATAGAGGAGATCGTGGAAGAATTTCCAGGGTCCTTGGTTCTCGTCGTATTCGGGTAGCCGGGGGCATTGGGGAATGCCGCTGACCACCAGGCAACCCGCACTGGAAAAGCCTTCCTTTTCGGGCGCGGGGTTCCATGCGCAATGCAGATTGTCGTAAGGGTTCCCGAAAAAAAGCCTATCCTCTTCCCGGTAGGGCGGCTTGTGCAGGCTGCGGCGGTAAAAGCGGTTTTCCGTTTGCCGGAGCGCCGCATGCCCGCGTGGTTTTCCCTGCAAATGTTCCCCCTTGCGGAGATCCCTGTAATACCCTGGTTCCAATTGATTCGCTCCCCGGCCCTTCAAGGCTATGGCCTTTTCGACCTGGGACAGGTGGGGCACGGTGGATCCCGGAGCCATGAAAACCTGGCGGCCGGAACGGTGCCATATTCCCAGGGTACAGCGCATATGCAAATAGTCGGGTGGCCGAAGCGCGAGGACTGCCTTGGACTTAAGGCCACGGCTTACGGTCAGGGGCAAGGCGCCCCGCAATCCCAGGAGGACCCAATCTTCTTTGGGAAGGGGTATGTTCCAGGCGGTGAAAAGCCGTTCCAGGGCGGTGTGTGAAATTTCCAATTGGGGCAAGGCTCCGGAGGGGGCGGTTTTTTTCATGGTGTTTTCGTTGCGATAAGGCTAAACGATACAATATTCGCTTGGGGAAATCGAAGCAGCGCTGCGGGTTGGAGGCCGAGGCGGGGATCTCCATCGGCGGAGATGTCTCATTCTGAAACCGGGGGGGTATGGCCGGTGTCGCAACTTGAAATATTCCGGGAAACATTTTTCTCAGGATAGGCGAATTTTCCGGGAAGAAGTGGGAGACGGAAATGGCACGGCGCTTGCATATGTTCAGGTCACAATTCTTTAAGGAGGAGTGACCATGAACACTGCACTGTATCGTCCCCGCACCTGGCTCGATGGGTTTTTCAATGATATCGAAAAGGAGTTCGCCGACTCCCGGGAAGGATTCATTCCTACCGTGGATATCATGGAGGAAGAGGACGGTTATGTCCTGCGTACCGAATTGCCGGGCGTTAAAAAGGAGGACATCAAGGTCGAGTTGAAGGAAAACCGGCTCACCTTGAGCGGAAAAAAGGAAGCCCATTGGACGGGTCAAAGCGACCGGTACCGCCATTTCGAAGCGCGGTACGGAAATTTCAGTCGGAGTTTTCAGCTCCCGAGAACCCTGGAAACGGGCGAGGTACGAGCTGAATTCAAAGACGGGGTATTGGTTTTGAGATTGCCCAAAGCCCAGCAGGCCCTGCCCCGGCAAATCGAAATCAAATAATCCATAAAGTCCGGAACAAAATCGGATCGAAAAAAAGGGAACTCTCACATTATTGCGAGGGTTCCCTTTTCCGTTTTTCATCCGGCTCGGCTTATACTTTTGCCGGGTGCCGAGAAATTCAACCGGGGCTGGGTCGTAATCCTCCCCCGGCCTCCCGCCGCCGAAGATATTCGTCGCTCAACTCGTGATCGCGAGCCCAAGCCCAGAGAAAAAGCGCCGTCGATACCCCGTAAATCATGTGCGAGATGAAATAATTTACCGGCGGAGCCAATGTCATGGTGGGATTGATGAGAGGCCCGATGAAAAGGCCGCTGACAATCCATACCGCCAAACCCCATCCCAAACCGACAAGTAGGGCTCCGCCGCCGGTGCGAAACGAATGGGCGATTCGCGACGCGAAAAACCCCAGGATAAGCCCCCAAAAGGCCGA
>CAYNXV010000041.1:15476-21050 GCA_964401245.1 uncultured Bifidobacteriales bacterium
AGATCGTGCAACCGCTTGACGCATGATTCCTGGGATTCCTGGGCGGGGTGAAGCACCAGATCCGGCTTTTCGGGAGGCTCATAGGGGGAGGAAATGCCTGTGAAGTGCTGGATTTCGCCGGCGCGGGCTTTTTTGTACAGATTCTTCGGATCGCGCTGTTCGCAAATTTCCAACGGAGTGTCTACGAAAATCTCCAGGAAATCCGGTCCCAACAGCCGCCTGGTTTGATTTCTTTCTTCACGGAAAGGGGAGACCAGGGAGACCAGGGTTATGATATTCGCATCCAGGAACAGCTTGGCTACATGACTTACTCGCCGATTGCTTTCCCGTCGGTCGTCTTCCGAAAAACCGAGATCGTTATTGAGCCCACAACGGACATTATCGCCGTCCAGCAAATAGGTGATTTTTCCGGCCGCATTGAGATCGTTTTCAAGGGCGCAGGCTAATGTGGATTTTCCGCTCCCCGAAAGCCCCGTAAACCAGACGACGCAGCCCTTTTGCTTCGTCACCCGCTCCCTGTCCGCTTTGGAAACGGTAACGGGATGCCAAACTATGTTCTTGGCGATTTCCGGCGCCTCTTTTTCTTTACTCACGACCCTGTCCTCTACCCTTTAACATAACAATCTCCGCATTCGGAGTCCGACAGGGCTTCAAGGGCACCCGCTGGATTTTCGCAGCGGATTAAGGGCTGAAAATGCTACGCATTTCCTGCAATTTCGCGATGATTTGCGGAACCACCTGGGGTATTTGCGAGCCGGCAGGGCAGTAGAGTACGCCTTCACCGTCATCTCCCAGTTTGCAACCTCCCAGGCACACGGTCAAAAGGGGATAGGGGGCGATTACAGTTTCCAGGGCCTTCAAGTCGTGCTCGTCCAAATCACGGGCGCTTACCACTAACAGAAGTCCCGCCTCGAGCATGAGATAGGCCAGTTCGCCCAGGCGGCGCAAATGCTCCGCCCGGCTTTCGCCCTTATCCTTCAAATCGGCGTCCACGGAATAGAGGATATTGGCCATGCCGATGTAATAGGCGAAGCGGCCCATTTCAAACAATCGCTCTTCGATGGCCTTGCCCACGCCCTTGCGATCGGTATTGCCTTCACCGGTTACCAATATCAGGGTGGGGCGTTGGTTGAGTCTTTGGGCGCGTTTCTCGGGCTCGATGGAGGAGCGTTCGAACTTGTCTTCGCGTTGGGCCACTTCCTGCCGCAAGTCCTCTTGGTCGTCGGGCAGGGCTTCGCGGATGATACCACCGCCGGCGATTTCATATTGGTCGACGATGACGAAACGACCGGTAGCCTCCATGTCGGCTATGGCATCAAAAGCAATAGCGCGTGACAGCTCCAAAACGCAATCGGCTACGTCATGTCTTTCGATGCTGGCCTTGTCGCGCTTTTCCAGACTTTCCGAGGCGTCGATGAGATAATTGATGCGCTTGAGGCGAACCGGAATTTTACTGGTTCCGAGTTTGAGAAAATAACCGCGGCCCATTTCCAGCGGCTTGCGGCCCATCCAGAAAATATTGGCGCGGATGAGGCGCGATACCGATGGATGGGGCTCGGAAGCCTTCACCATCAATTCGCCCCGGTTGATGTAAACCTGTTCGGTAAGCGTGAAGCCCGCCGTATAGCCCGACGGAACCTGGGTTTTCACGGGTTCGTTGAAGGCTTCGATGGATTTGATCCGGCTCTTTTTATTCGAGGGAAAAAAGATCACTTCGTCGCCGACTTTTGCGGAACCCGACTCCACGCGTCCGGCCACGATGCGCCTGTCGTCGCCCATGGCCGTGAATTTATAGACGTCCTGGACGGGCATGCGAAAGGGTTGGTTGGGTTTGGGCGGTTCTTTTTCGAAGGCGTCCACCGCCGCTAATACGGAGGGGCCAGTATACCAGGGGGCTTTGGCCGAGGGGCTTATCATGTTTTCGCCCTGGAACGCGGAAATGGGAATGAAGAACTTGGGAGTGATGTCGAGTCGGGCGAGGAAGCGGGTGTACTCTTCGCGGATGGCGTCGAAAGTCTCCTGCGAGTATTCCACGAGATCCATTTTATTGACCAGCACGCTGATTTGGCGTATACCCAGCATGCTCAGCAGGTATCCGTGGCGACGGCTGTTTTCCCGAATGCCTTCCTTCGCGTCGATGACCAGCAGCGCCGCTTCGGCGCGCGCCGCTCCCGTGACCATGTTCTTCAAAAATTCGATATGTCCCGGCGCATCCAAAACGATATAGTGCCGCTTGGAGGATTTGAAAAAGGTGCGGGCCGTATCGATGGTGATACCTTGCGACTGTTCGTCCTTGAGGGCGTCGAGCAGGAAAGCGTATTCGAAGGGACGGGAGTTGCGCGCGCAAAACGCCTTGATTGATTCCAGTTTTCCCTCGGGCAGGGAACCGGTATCAGCCAGCAGCCTGCCGATAACCGTGCTTTTTCCATGGTCCACATGGCCCACGATTACGATGTTCATCTGTTCGCTGTTGATTTCGGCGCCGGTGGGAGCCTGGACAGCGGATTGCCCCAAAATGTGCGTTTCCATTCGTTCCTCGTTCAAATGCCTGATTACATGTAACCGTCGCGCCGCAAGGCTTCGAGGCCGCCGCCGTCTTCCTTGTCCTGCGCGCGTCCGGAGCGCTCCGCGATATTCGCGAACTTGCCGGTTTTGAGTTCCGCCACGATATCCGACACGCTGGTCGCCGTGGATTCAACCGGAGTCGTGCAGGGATAGCAGCCCAATGACCGGTAGCGCTTGCCTTCACCTTTATCGAAATAAAGATCGATGATGGGAATGTTTTCGCGCTCGAGGTATTCCCAGATATTCAATTCCGTCCAGTCCAGCAGGGGATGGATGCGAATATGGGTTCCCGGGGCGAAATCCGTCTTGAACTGATTCCACAATTCGGGAGGCTGGTCGCCCACGTCCCATTCGTTGTTCTTGTCGCGCGGGGAGAAATACCGCTCTTTGGAACGCGATCCCTCTTCGTCGGCTCGCGCTCCCACGATGACTCCCGTATAGGGTTCCCTGTTGGTATCCGGTTCGTATTTACCGGTTTGGAGATTGAGCCGGTAGCGGGGCCATTCGCCCGACAGGGTATTTTTCAGAGCCTCGGTTTTGAGGCTGCCGCAGCATTGCAAGCGCGTCGCGTTTCCATCGGGAAAGGTCGCTTTGTTGCGCAAGGCTTCTGTGTTCTGACCATATACCATGTTGAGCTTCCACTCCATGGCCAGCTTGTCGCGGTAGGCAATCATTTCCGGCATTTTATAAGCCGTGTCGATATGGACAAGGGTTATGGGCGCATGGCCGAAAAAGGCTTTGCGGGCCAGCCATAACAGAACGGTACTATCCTTGCCGATGGACCACAGCATGGCCAGATTCTTGAAATTGGCATAAGCTTCGCGCAGGATGAATATGCTCTGGTTTTCCAGATGGTCGAGATGCGAGGACGCCACGGGCGCTCCTTTGCGTTCGAGGTTGAAGCCAAAAAAGATAAGTTACCATATAAAGTTAGTAAGTTAAAGGGATGTGGCTATAATGGCGAATTTATTCTCCAAAACCAATTTTTAATGCCTGATCCCCTTCCTTTTACCAATTACTATATTTAAACCTATTAAAATAGTAGGTTAAATAGCCTTTTAAAGTGACCCTCCCCCCAAATCGCGATAATTCATCGGGTTGCTGGGATTTTTTTAGATATTAACCCCATAATCAAACCGATATCGCCGCGGGACGGACATGGCCATCAGCAATACACCCCTTTATCTCTCCACCCTCCTGCTGGAAAAAAACCGTTGGAACGGTAAAGGACCTGCTCTGATATTGGCTGATCACATGGAGGAAATCGCCGAGGCGGGATTCGTGGGATTGGAAGTGTGGATGAACCATCTGTACTTCATTTCCCGCTCCGAATGGGAGTCCATCCGCGACAAGTCGACGGAATTGGATCTTCCCATAGCGCTCATAAGTTCGGATTTGCCTTCGGATAATTCCGAAAAAAGCCGGCGTTTTCGCGAGGGAGTGCTCGAAGCCTGCGACTATTTCCAGCCGGACGGCTTGCATGTGACTTCCGGGGATTTTCCGTTGAAAAAGGAGAAATCACCGGTCAGCGGCGAGGCCTGGCGGTCCTTGCGCGATTGGTCCCGCGATTTGCCCCGTAACATGCCTGTTTACCTCGATTTCAGCGAAATCTCCGTCAAACTCCTGGATGAATTGGGAAGCGGCGAAGAGCGCCGGCGATACCGCCTGGTGGCGGATCCCCTCAGCCTGGAGCCGGAAATCCTGTCCCGGCTGCTGGATGATTACGGCAAGGATGTTTCCCACGTGCATCTTCACGCGAAGGAAGGCAACGCCTGGTTATCGCTCCGGAACGCCCGCGACAAGGTTACCGAGGCCATCGCCCTTCTCAAAGGCAAAGGATACAAAGGCTCCTGGTCTCTTTATCTCACCCAGGGCACGGGCACTCCGGCCGAATCCGTGGATGATATGCTCGACCAGGCCGAGCGCGATCTCAACTTCTTGAACTCGGTGTGGAGCCGGTTGGAATAGGCGAATTATGCGTTTACCCGGAATTTCCGCCCTGGCGGCGATATTCGTTGCGTTTTTCATAAGTGGCGCACTTTCGGCACCGCGCGACTTCGCGATAGGCATGACCGTGGGCAGCCCCACGGGCCTTTCCCTGCTGCACAACCTGGACGAGACCAGCGCCGTCCAAGCCGCAGTGGAATTGAATGTCGAAAATCCGTTTACCATGCATGCCGATTACCTGTTCAAGGTGAATGGACTATTTGCCATTCCCCCGGAAAACGGGAAGCTTCAGCTTTATTACGGTCCCGGAATGCGGTTTGAAGTCGGGACGCGGAGGATATCGGCATTCGGGCCTTATCGTACCAGCCGCGGAGGTCGCGTGGGAATTCGATTTCCCGTCGGCCTGCAGTATTATCTGCCGGTAGTGCCCTTCGACGTCTTTATCGAAGCGGCTCCCATGCTCACCCTGTGGCGTTCCACGCAAGTGGATATGACGGCCGCTTTGGGATTACGCTTCAACCTGTAGCCGCCGCGTTACGCGATTTTTCAGGAAGCCTGGCCTTTGATGGCCGCGTTCATTTTGTCGAATCCCGCGAACTTGATGGCATAGTTGTAAAGGATTTGATTCTCGGCCATTTTGGCGGCTTCCATGTCCACGTCGACATTATTGATTTCTCCGGGCAGGGTGGGATCCTTGGCTTCGTAGACGAAGGGTTTTATGGCTTCCAGTCTTTTGCCCTTATCTATTTCCATATGCCCGGGCTGGGTAGTTTCTCCCGGAACCTTGACTTCCATGGCCTTTTTAAGCTGGTCCTCGAAGTTCACTTCTTTACGTTGGTACCCTGGAGTCATGACATTGGCCAGATTCTGGGCAATGGCCTTTCCCCTCAGGGCTCCGGCATCGAGGCTCTTGTATACGATTTGGCGCGTGGCGCCTCCGAACAGATAATTACGGATATCCATGGGACCTCCAATGCCTTTTGCAAAAGCAAAGCCCGGACCAATGGGATTGTCCGCTGTTTTAGCTGAAAAACCGCATCTCCATGGGTTTGCGAGGCAAAG
>CAYNXV010000042.1:0-20846 GCA_964401245.1 uncultured Bifidobacteriales bacterium
GCCCTGACTTTCCGGCCCTTACTATAAACAGGATTATTGAGCCGGGTACGGAAACAACAGGATTATTGAGCCGGGTACGGAAACAACAGGATTATTGAGCCGGGTACGGAAACCCATTTCGCTCTCCAGTCGCATGATAGTGACGTTAACTCGGTGGTCATTTAGACAAAAATCCGCTGCAGATTCGGCAATTCTATGCATCCCGGACTTTCTCTCCAGGGGAATATTCTTCACGCTGCTATTCATTGGCCCGCTCGGTTCCCAAAACACGATTGGCAAAAAAATTGCTTGTTGCCTGCTCGACTTAATCATCAAGGAGATTTTCCCATGTTGCATTTGATGCAAAGAGGTCTGCTCATGCCGGCTATTCTGGTTTTGGCCGGGCACGGTTTAGCTGCTTTTAATTTTTTCGATCCGGAAAACATGGAAAGTGTGCCCAAGACGCTATCCGAGATGGGCATTTTTGCGGATATGGCCGCGAAAACTCCGACCGCCGAAGCGGTTTACTACGACGTGAACACGGCCCTTTGGACTGATGCCGCCCATAAGGAGCGGTTCATCGTATTGAAACCGGGAACCCGGATTGGATACAAGGACACCATCGATGTCTACGATTACCCCGACCAGGCGGTTTTCGTAAAGCATTTTTTGCTGGATACCATTCCGGGAGATGCCGCGACGCGGATTTATTGGGAAACCCGAATACTGTATAACAAGAAAAAGGACGGGAAGGATTATTGGCATCCCTTCACCTATTCCTGGCGGATGAATCAGGCGGATGCCGACTTGGTAAGCCTTGCGGACGGCGCCACCCGCGAATTGACGGTGTACGAAAAGGGTCAGGCGAAACAAAAAAAATGGGCTTATCCCAGCAAAACCGCCTGCGAGCGTTGTCATTACAATGAAAGTTATTCGGACTACGTACCCCGCGGTATCGCGGGTTTTTTCACGGCGCAGCTGAACCGGGATTATTCTCCCACTCCCGGCGTGAATCAGCTCAAGGTCTTTTTCGATAAGGGTGTGTTCAAGCCTCAAGCCTTGCCGAATTTCGCGACGCTCCCCAAGTGGGCCCCCCTGGATGATGAATCCGCTTCGTTGGATTTAAGAGCGAGGGCCTATATCGGAGCGAATTGCTCGTATTGCCACGGTTCCCGCGGCTTGGAGAACGGAATGGTTTTCGGAGGAACACCCCTCAACTATGATTTTCATACCAACAAACCGGCCATGACAATGGAAAACTGGGAGCTTTCCCACGATTTCAATGGGAAAGGCTCCAAACTCATCGTACCGGGACATCCGGAAAAATCCGTGCTGCTGATGCGCATCGCCGCGCGTAACCAGGCTCCGGCAGATTATGACCCAGTCGGTCTGCAAATGCCGCCGTTGGGGTCCTATTATCCTGATACCCAAGCGGTGAACCTGATAACCCGTTGGATTGCCCAAATGCCGGTTTCGGCGGGGAAATACCTGGCCCGCAAGACAGGCGTCGGGGATATTCAAGTGCGTGACGGCTTGGTTTACCTGCCCGAAGGATGGACGCAAGAAACCAACCCTGTTTCGGTATACGATTTGCGCGGCCGCCCCGTGAAACTTCTCCGGGTCAATCGGGGAATTTTCCGCATGGTGGAACAGGTGAAACCTGGAATTTATCTGATACGGGTGGGTGAAAAGGTATTCCGGAAGAACATCCTGTAATTTTACCCCTGATTACACCTCAAATTTCCTTACTACCCGCTCCCATGGTCGAAATGGGGGTGGTTTTTTTGCTATAGTTTCACCCGGATGGGTATCATTTTTTCCAAGGGATTTACCATGAAACCAGCTATTTCGGGATTATTGGCGGCGACTGTTTTTGTTTTGTCGGGATGCCTATCGGGAAGCGACTCCAATGGAGGAAATTCCAACGGCAAGACTTTGGCCGAATTCGATGTGAAGGTAATCAGCATCGATCATGAAGCCGGAATCATCGTGACCGAGTCGGAAACCTATGAATGCGTGGAGGGCGTGGCGGAAAAATCCGTCGAGCGGGATACGGCTCAATATGCCCTTGAAAACGGACAGTTGTTTCTCATCGACGAAGAAGAATGCGCGGCAACCCTGCTTACGGGTAACTCAAGCACTATTATCGGGACCTGGAAAGGTTCCTTTGCGACCCAGGAAGCCATTCCGGAAAAATACCGGCCGGAAGATTGCGACGAATCGGTGGACACGATCGGACTCGGTACAGTCGAAAATGTTTTCGAAAATCTGGAGATGACCTATGAAGTGAATACGAAATCCGTCAAATCCACGATTTCGGGAACGGTATGCGTAGGGGATTTTCTCGCCGAGATGTTCGTACAACAATTGGACGAATTTACCGAAGGCACCTCGTCCCCGATAACCATCAAGGAAAAGAGCTGCTCCAAGGCCGTGCTGGAAAATAAGATGACCAAGGAAACCGCGCAGGTAAGCGGGACCTTCGACAAGAGCGGAATCAATATGAAATTCGCCTACAAGGATAAAACCTGTTCCGGAGTATCACTGCTCCCAATGCCGGGTACCGTGCCCGATTGCAGTATCGAAGGGGAAACGATTTTCCAGGAATTTGCCCTTTGCGTTTTTGGTTCCGGTTTTCTCATTGGCCAGTAGGCAAGCTAGGTTTTCCCCAACCACTTGATTGAATACAAGTCCTCGCGGCGATCCTTGCGATTTTGCACGGATCCCTCGTAATGGAGTTGCTTCAATTTGTCCATGTCCAGATCCACAATCAGGGTCATTTCGGTATTGGGCGTGGTTTCGGCCAGAGTGGCGTCATGGGGAAAGGCGAAATCGGAAGGGGTGTATACCGCGCTCTGGGCATATTGGATTTCCGCATTGTCCACATTGGGAAGATTGCCGACGCTGCCCGAAATCGCCACATAGCATTCGTTTTCGATGGCGCGGGCCTGGGCGCAATGCTGGACGCGTAAAAATCCATTCTTGGTATCGGTCCAAAAGGGAACAAAAAGTATTTGCATGCCCTTCGAAGCGAGAATGCGCCCGAGTTCGGGAAATTCCACGTCGTAACAGATAAGCACCCCGATTTTCCCGGAATCGGTGTCGAATATGCGCAGGGTGTCCCCTCCGTCCATGGCCCAGAACTTTTTCTCGGAGGGGGTGATATGGATCTTGTACTGCTCGTCCACCTTGCCGCTGCGATGCAGCAAATAGGCCACATTGAACAGCTTCCCGTCTTCGACTAGCGGCATGCTGCCGGAGACGATATTGATGTTGTAGCTTACGGCCAATTTGAGCATGGCTTCCTTGATGGGAAGCGTATATTCCGACAAAACGCGGATGGCTTCGGCGGAATCCTTGGGGGCTCCCAAGGCCATCAGGGCGGCGTTGAAAAATTCGGGAAACAGACAGAAGTCGCAATTGTAACTGGCGAGGGCATCCACGAAAAATTCCACCTGATTCATCAGGGCTTCGAGCGAATCCACCTTCCGCATCTGCCATTGTACTGCGCCCAGGCGCACCAGGGTCTTCTTCTGGGAAAGGAGCGGTGTTCCCCGGCCTTCGAAATAGATGTTGTTCCATTGCAGGAGAGTGGCGTATCCGTGGGATTCGCGGTCTTCGGGCAGGTATTTCTGCAATACCCGCTTCACCTGAAAGTCATTGGCGATTTGGAAAGTGAGAATGGGATCGTATACCTCTCGCCGTCGCACCTGTTCGATATATTCCTGCGGCGTCATTTTTTCACGGTACTTGGTATATCCGGGTATGCGCCCTCCGGCGATAATGGCCCGCAAATTGAGCGCCCGGCAAAGCTCCTTCCGTGCATCGTATAATCTGCGGCCCAATCGCATGTCGCGGTAATTCGGGTTTACGAAAACGTCCACGCCGTATAAAACGTCTCCATTGGGATCGTGGGTGGAAAGCGTCGCGCTGCCGGTAATCTCATCGTAGGTGTGATCGTCGCCGAAATACCGGTAATCGATGATAACCGAAAAGGCCGCCGCCACCACCTTTCCTTTGTCGGCTATGCAGAGCTGCCCTTCGGGAAAGCGATGCAATTGGGCGGTGAATTTCTTGAGAGGCCACGCTCCTCCCAATTGCTTGTAGACCCGGTTCATGATTTGGGCTACATCATCGTAATCACTCAATTCGAGGTTGCGAAGCTTTAGCCTGTGTTCTTCCAGGTGTTTTCGCGGCTGTCTTTTTTCTCCCATAGACAAGGATTATACCAAACTACCGGTCCGCGAGGACATGATATCGATTCTAGGCTGGGAACCGTCACTTCTTTTTTTTCTCGGATTTTCGTTTAGGCTTGGATTTAGGCTTTTTCTTCTTTGGCTTCACCGTCTCTTCCACCTTTTCCTTGGGTTTTTCGATTACGGAAAGGGTTTCGGAAGGGGGTGGGGTGACGGGAATTTGAGGGATGGGACGAGGCTGGGGAGGAATCACCGTAAGGCTCGCCGCAATCAACGCTTGGCGCAGGCATTCGGCCGGGTTGTCGGTACAGCCGGGTGCGTATTTTTCCACGCTGTCGGCTACTCCGGAACCATTCCAATCGCGGCTCCAGTCCTTTCCCGGATAGGCTTCGTTTCCGGGATGGTATACGGATTCGGCGGGTCCCATTTCACAACCGAAAAACAGGGCCGCCGCGGAAAAAACCAGGGTGATATTATTTGGCGACATCAATACCTCCGTTTCATTTTAAAAGCTCCATATAACGGATATGGTGGTTAATGCCCCGATAAATCCCAAGGTCCCGAAAAAATTGAGGTTCTCCTTTTGTTTTTGCATTTGCGATTGATGGTAAAGAGCGGCTTCCTGGGAGTGAGCATGGTTAACCCGGCTCGCCTCCCTTTTTCCGACCTCCCAGGCAAGGAACGCTTTGGTCGCGAAGGTTGCGGTGGCCGCCAATCCCAACCCCAGTAAACCCACTTTGAGCGGGGAGGCTTTTTTTGTGGGGAATATCCCGTCTTTTATCCAGACGTTTCGCTCGAAAGGCTCCAGGGCTTCCCGGAAAAATTCCGTTTCAAAATCCAACAATTGGAAAAAATCCCTTTGGGATGGAGATGCCGCATTGCGGAGGAGACGGGATTCATGGATGTCCGTCCAGATGAATTCGGCGCGGTAATTCCCCTCGCTGTTTTCCACTCGGGTACAAAACAGGCGCGAAACTCCGAGATGCCGTCCGACCTCATTCCACCGCCCATCGGCGATTGCGGATTCAAGGTCCATCACGGAAAGCAATTCCGACACTTCCGTGGAACTCAGGATATCGTATCTGCGGGTGGAGGCGAGATAAGCGGTCACTTGTTCCTTTATGATTCGCGCCGGGAGAGAGCCGCTACCCAATTGGAGCACCGCCGTCGGAAACCGGACATGAGGTTCGGCGAGTTCCAGTCCGGCCGGAGTGAATGCTTTCAACTCCTCCTGCAAGGCATAGGCTAGCTTTATTGCCGGTGAAACCCCTTTTTCGCCGCGTACCTTTCCCGCTGTTGACCAGATTACCCGCGCTGTCGGCACATGGAGTAAATGCAGGGTATAGGATTCCATATCCCTGAATTCAGTGGCGGTTCCATACAAGGCATAACCGGTTTCCAAGGTGGTCGCGGCTTCGTAGGCGCATTGGAATTCCCGGCATTGGGTAGGGGGGCGAAGGCCGGACTGCCGCATCCGTCCTTCCAAGGAATCCATACCCAGGGTCTTCCAGCCCTTGCCGGTACCCAAGACTTTTTTCAATAAGACGCCTACCTCGATACGGCGGGTGTTTTTACCTATATCAACCGGATCGAGTATGAGAAGCGAAGCTACATTCCTATCGGCGCCACCGGGATTTCCGCTTTTGAGACGCGAATTGCCCGGTGCGGCTTCCGTTCCAGCGATAAGCAGCCAGAACATAGAGATTAGCCAAGCCTTTAACGCCACTTCCCTTTCCTCCTCTCCATTAAAAAACATCCGGTTCCGCCCGGGCGCAAATAACCTGCCATGATGGATTTTTCGGCAATGGTGGATGACATCGCGGAGCGCGGTTGGTCCGTAAATCCCGGATTTTTACAAGGCGAGGAGTTGGATGGCTTGATAGTCGAAGCATCCCGGTTGCAAAAGCAGGGGGTGTTTCGGGCGGCGGGTATCGGGCGGGGTGAAGTCGCCGTCTCTCGTCCGGAAATCAGGGGTGACCATATTTTGTGGTTGGACCCCTCGCATCCGGGTCCGGCGCAGACCGGAATCTTTCTTATTTGGGAACGATTGCGAAACGAGCTCAACCGGGAATTGTTTCTGGGACTGGTATCGCTGGAGGCGCATTATGCCTGTTATCCAGCCGGAGCCGGGTATAAGCGCCATCGGGATCGGTTTTCCGACGCCGACGAGCGGGTGATTTCGCTGGTCCTTTATCTGAACGCGGACTGGAAGCCCGAAATGGGAGGTCAACTCCGTTTGCATTTGCCGGAAGGACCCGTCGATGTGGAGCCCAGGGCGGGAACGCTGGCTCTATTTCGCAGCGATACGATTTACCACGAAGTGCTCCCGGCCGCGGCCCCCCGATTCAGCATGGCGGGCTGGTTCAGGCGTCGGCCGCTGTGAGGGTGAGCTTGAAGAGGCTCTTTTAGGACCGGATGCCGGCTCGGAAAATCAAGCCTGCCGCCGCCACCGACACGGCGGCAACCGGCGAGGGGGGGAGGTCGAACCAAAGCGCCGCCAGGAATCCGATCACCGTGCCGAAAAATCCGATGGCCGCCACGGTACCCATATACCGGTCCATTCCCGTGGATTTTTCTCCCAGCAGAGGAGGAAGTATGAGCAAGGTGGTCATGAGCATGGGGCCGATAAGCAGGATTCCCCCCGACACCACGGCCACGGCGGAAAAGCGGTACGCGAATACGGTGCGTTTATACCCGTTTTTACGGATGAAAAGACTTTCCTCATCCAGGCAAAACGCATAGACGGCCTTGCGCCGCCAAAGAAACAGCCCAATGAGCGCCAGTCCGGCCACGCCGGCCACCCACAGCTCTTCGGTACGGACCGCCAAAATTTCTCCGTGAAGGATGTAGTGCAAATACGTTTCCGCCCGGGGCGAAAGCGCCAGCACCAACATGGTCAATCCGCCGGACAAAGCGAAAACCGAAGCGAGCACGATTTCCCGACGGCGTGCCGGCATACGTCCGCCTCGCATGCCCAGGGGAAGCAGCCAAGTCAACAGCATCAAGAAGACGAAAGTGAGGGCGTAAAGCAAGTACCTGTCTCCTTCGGCCAGTCCCAAAGCCGCTCCAATCGCTCTGGCCAGCGCGCCGGCGGGAGGCAGGGCGATTCCGAAAAGCACTTCGTGGCGCAAATACAGGGTCGCTCCCAGCGGCGGCGTAATCAGGGAAAAAAGCAGGGCGGCCAGCAAGGGCAAGGCGGAAAAACCCAGCACCAGGAAAAAGTCATCCATGTAAACGTCCCTTCTCCACCAAAAGGCGACGGGCGGTTGGGGGCGCCCAGGACAAGTCATGGGCGGTCGCCAACACCGCGATTCCAAGGTTTAAGCAAAGATCTTTGAGCAGCGAAGCCAGGGCGACTTCGGTTTCGGCGTCGACATTGGCCATGGGTTCGTCAAGAAGCAACATCGCAGGGTTGTCCGCAAGGGCGCGCGCGAGAAGTACCCGTCTTTTCTGGCCGCCGGAAAGGCTGCCGAAGCGCGAATAGGCCTTGTCATCCAGATTCAGGCTCGCCAAGGCCGACAGGGCTGCTTTTTCATGGAGGGAGTTGCCGAACGGAAATGCCGTAAGCACCACATCCAGGCAACTGGCGGGAACGCTGGGGTCGATTCCGGATTCCTGTGGCACATATCCCATTTCGGACAGGGGAATGTTCCACGATATCCTGCCCGACCGATAAGGCGTCAATCCCAGCACTCCGCGCAATAAGGTGGTTTTACCGCTGCCGTTGGTTCCGGTCAGCACGGTGAAATCGCCGGCGCCCATTTCCAGGGAAATCTTTTCCACCACGGGATGGCCGGAATACCCGAAGGCGGCGTTTTCAAGTTGGAGAAGAGGTCCGGTCATTTTCGGATATCCTCCAGAGCCGCGAGGAGAGCCCCGAGATTGTAGCGCTGCAAATCTTCCCACGAGCGGATTCCGGATTTGGCTCCGACCATGTTCGCCAATTCCACCGCCACCGCTCCCGCATCGGAAGCGAATTTTCTGGGAAGTTTAGGATTCTGTGATTGATTGTACAGGACCAATTCCACTCCCGAAGTCCTCGCCTTCGCCGCCAGCCGGGCCAAATGTCCCGTGCTGGGCTGCACCCCCGGTTTGGGCTCCAGGCTCCCGGCTTCGGAAATCCCGTAGAACTCCGCCAGATAGGCTATATCCGGATGGTACGATACCGCCTTCAATCCCCGGAGGGGTTGGCCTTTTTCCCGCAATTCCAAAGCCAAGGCTTTAAGAACGATTCGATATTCATCCAAGCGGCTGTTAAAATAGGCGGCGTTTTGGGGATCGTGTTCGCGGAAGGCGCGGGCGATATTTTCCGCCATGGGTATGCCGGATTGGGGGCCGATGTTGATATGCGGGTTGCCTTCAGGATGTTGATCGCCTTCGCTGCGATCGAGCATCTCGGGTATCGCCAGCACATCCATGCCGGCGGATACTTCCACCCATCCCTTGCCGCCGGGAACCACTTTGGGGTTGCGGGCTTCGCGCACCAGGGCCGGAAGCCAGGCATGTTCGGCGTCCAGACCCAGGGAAAGCAGAATATCGGCCCGGTTCAGCTTGGGCAAAAAGCTCGGTCGCACCGGAACGGCATGCAGGTCTTCGCGCCCCGTGGCCAAGGTGATGACTTCCACCTTCTCCCCCCCGATGCTTTCCGCCATGACTCCCAAATCCGGAATCGAGGCCACCACTTTCAAATCCGCTTGAACTACCGATACCAGAAAAGCCGATATCCACAATCCCCTCACGAAATTTTTAAGCATGAAAATCGGCCTGTTCATCTTAAACTCCCGTGGGTATGATACCCTATCACCGCATCGTATTGGACGGCGATTCTATGCAGGGCATCGGCTCCTTCGGCATGATGATGCCGACTCAATTCGAGGCGGAAAAATTGAAAGTGCGAGGGCGAATAGGTGGCGAACAGTCCATAACGTTTCTGGGAATAATCCTCGCCGGAGCGGTTGGGGTATCTTTCTCCGAAGGCGCCCCATTGCCAGCTCATGGAGTGTCGATAACGGGCATGGGTAAAGAATCCGCCTCTATGGAACTCTTCCCAGTAAACCGTTCCGTCCACGGTCCTTTCGAACATTTCGGAATTCCCGAGGAATTCCACTCCGAATTCCGCATTGCGATATCGATTGCGAGTCAACGGATGCCAGAAAAAGGTGAAATCCGATCCGTACACGGCTTTGGGATACTTCCGGTCGACCCGTCGGGATTCCTTGTAGCCGTGCTGGTACACCCCGCTGATGCCCGCATCTAGGCTCCAATCGTTTCCGAATTCGAATACGGTCCGTGCCCGGCCGCCTCCGGCGAAATCCTCGGCCGAAAAAAGGTGGCGGCGAACGACGGGTTCCTGCGAAGAAAGGCCGGCTTCGGCAAGCAGGTCTTCCTCGAAAAGGATGCCTCCGGGGCAATCCCAATGGCCCCCGTGAGGAATGCACTCCTTTTCCCGGGCGAGGTCGTCCACAATGGATGCGATGTCCCCCTCTTCGATTTCGAGTGACGGGTAGGAATCATGCGTATGGCCGACGATTCCTTCGTAGGCGGAGACGGTGATTTCGATAAAGTGATCCAAAGGGAGGAGCCAGGAAAGCTCCAGCCCTTTGTTTAACATCATACCTCCCAAGTACTCATGATAAATCCGCGGGTCGCTCACGAACGGCATGAAGTGGGTATGGAAGCGATTCCACCGTCCGAAATTGGCCAGCATCAGCCCTCCCTTGGCGCTTAGGTTGCGGGGGAGGAAGGGGAAAAGGGCGTAGGTTTCGTGGATTTCGGCCCCTTCCAGCGAAAAAAGGAAATTGGCATGCAAGGACGCTAAGTGGTCGATATTCGAACTTACATCCACTTCGGCAGCGCGGAGTTTGAGTCCTTCGCTGCGCCAGGTTCGCCATTGTCCTTCGGCGTCATGAAGATCGCCCGCGAAATCGACTACCACCCCCAGATTCGGGTTCTGCCAATTTCCTCCGGATTCCTGCTGGGCCGTCGCCATCGCCGCCATCAAGAACAGGGCCGGTAGGCATCTGTCAATGATCATGTCCGCCTTCTTCGATAACCAACTTTACTTGCGTTAGAGTCGTCGCTCCGAATTCCAGGAAGGATGGACCCTCAGTAAGGGGAACGGTGTGGTAAGCCTTGATATCTGGGCAATCGATACCCGAAGTGATGGTTTCTTCGATGGTGATTTCGCCTCCGGCAGCGTCACGAACCTTCAAGGGAATGGCGGCGTTGAGGTAAATGATGAAATCAGTCGACTCATCGGCTACGTACTTGACCACTCCGCCTTTGCCTCCTTGGACATCGATGAGTTGGACGGAATAGGGGGTATGGGGTTGGCTTACGTCCGGAGCGGCACTGTCATTGGTGGCCGCGGTGACTGTCACTCCCGTTCCCGAGATATCCTCGCAGGCATGTTCCAGGGGAGTTTCGTCGTCATGGGAATGGCCCGATTCGAAGCAGCCCGACAAAATGAGAGCCGATGCCGAAAGAGAAAGGATGAAGGAATGGGATTTTAGGATAGTGGTCATAAATATCTCCTGGACGGGCCTTGCCGTCCTGATTGGTTTTGGTGGGCGCTTGGGCCCGAGTTTGAATTAATTGATAAAACCGAAGGATAGGGACGATTAACGTCCGGCAGCCAAGGTAGGGTTAACCGCAGCTCGGCTGGATATGCGAGACTTGTACCCCGATTCGAGGTTAGGCGAAGGCGGGCGGGCCGCGCGGCGAAGGGGAAAGCAGGTGGGCGCGGGGAATCGCTTCCGTTTCGGAGATTACCGGGAGAAGGGTGATTTCCGCGGGAATCGGTTCCGGATGGGTGTCGGCTCCGAGAGTTTGCTTATGGGAATTTTGCAGGTGGCAAAGGGAACAGGGTGCGCCATGGCCGGCGTCATGCGAATCAGGGGCTTGAATCGATGGGGAAGAGGAGTGCGCCGGGCCGTGGGCATGCACGGAATTCAATACCAGGCAGGAAAAAATCAGGAAATAGGCGGAGAGAAGCGCGCCGATAAGGGATGCGCTCGATTTGCGAGGAAGGAATTTAATGGGTTTAGACATGAGTGAACGAATTCCGGTTCCAGGCATACAACGCTCGTTAATGTACTTTCCTGGCCCGAGTCCGGCAATCTCAAATTCCTGTGATTTCCACAATGAAAATGAAGGGCCAGTTCTTTCCGGTCAAATAGAAAAAGCCCGATTGGGGGTCGTATGCGATTCCGTTCAAAACGTCCTCGGGACGTCTTCGGGGGATGGCGCGCCCCAGGTCGCGTGCGTCCACCAGCGCGGTTACCCGGCCTGATTGAGGATCGATAACGGCTATTTCATCGCTATACCAGACATTCGCGTATATCCGTCCACGGGCAAATTCCAATTCGTTCAGGCGCGACAAGGGCTTGCCCCTTAGCCTTACCGGTTTTTTCTGCACGATTTTAAACAGGCTGTCGCGGACGAAAAGAGTGTCGGAACCATTACTCATATAGAATTTTGACCCGATCGTCGTCAGTCCCCATCCTTCGCCCTGATAACGGAATACCTTATCCCTTTGCAAGTCGTCCACCGCATAGGTTTGAGCAATGCCTTCCTTCCATGTCAATTGCCAAATGCGATTGCGGAAGAGGGCGATGCCTTCGCCGAAAAGGGAATCGGGAAGGGGAATGCGTTTCAGAACCTTGCCGTCGGCGGCATCGATTTTTTTCAGGCTGGACCGGCCGTATTGGCCCGTGCTTTCATAGAGCAGACCTTCGGATAGAAAAAGTCCCTGCGTGAAATCCGAGGGATCATGCGGCAAGGTTTTGATAATTCGGGGTTTTACGGTGGGAACGGAAACGGGGGTGGGACCTTGCGCGAAACCCCAAGCCGCCAAAAGCAGCCCTGGAAGTATCCGGAGGGTCACGGGGTATTTCCGCATCGGCATCGGGACAAAGTAGGAAAATTCGTTCCGGCCTTCTTATCCGTTCGGGTGCCGACTTTATCGAAAATCCTACCTTTGGGGGCCGGTTCCGGGAATTATACCCGGTGGGAGAATTTGATTGTTTTGAAATTCATTCACCAACTCAATGAAGCCGTCGGAAAAGCGGTATCCTGGCTTGCCGTTGCCCTTGTGATCGTCGTCGGCTATGACGTATTCACACGTTATGCCTTGAACCATTCCACCGTAGCCGCGCAGGAATTGCAATGGCACCTTTTTTCCCTGCTTTTCCTATTGGCCACCGCCTATACCCTGAAGCACGATAAGCACGTAAGAGTCGATGTCCTGTACCAGAATCTCCCGCCCAAAGGCCGCGCCTGGGTGAACCTGTCCGGTACCATTCTGTTTTTGCTGCCGTTCTGTATTCTGCTCATATCGGCCTCCTTGCCTTATGTCGCCAATTCGTTCGCCGTCATGGAAACGTCTCCCGACCCCGGCGGGCTTCCCTACCGGTATCTGCTCAAGGCGTGCATCCCGCTGGGATACGCCCTGCTGGCCTTGCAGGGTGCGGCGCTGGCGATGGAGTCCTTGCTTACCCTCGTCGGAAAATCCCCCGATGTCGCGGAGCCGAGATGATATCCCTCCTTTTGCTCGCCCTGGTCTTCGTACTTCTCCTCGCGGGTTTTCCCGTGGCCTTTACTCTCGGAGGCGTCTCGTTGATTTTCGGCTGGATTTTCTTCGGAACCGATTTTTTCGCCTTGTTGCCCATGCGCATCTGGGGCATCATGACCAATTACGTTCTCATCGCCGTGCCGCTTTTCGTTTTCATGGGCGTAATGCTGGAAAAGTCCGGGATAGCCGAGGAACTTCTGGAGTCGTTGGCCCTGGTTTTCGGAAGGCTGAAGGGAGGTCTGGCCTTTTCGGTGGTCATTGTCGGTTCGCTGCTGGCCGCATCCACGGGTATCGTCGGCGCTACCGTGGTCACTATGGGCCTGATGAGCCTTCCCACCATGTTGAAACGGGGCTATCCTCCCGCGTTGGCATGCGGGACCATTTCGGCCTCGGGAACCTTGGGGCAAATCATCCCTCCCAGCATCGTGCTGGTGTTGCTGGGAAACACCCTGAACATCCCGGTGGGGGACTTGTTCATGGGGGCGGTGATTCCCGGGTTGTTGCTGGTTTTCCTATACCTGGGCTGGATTCTTTTTCTGGCGCTGGCCAGACCCGGACTTTTACCGGCGCTGCCGGCGGATCAGGTCGATAGATATCGGGGGCGGGAATTGGGGATGCGCCTGCTCCGGGCGTTTTTGGCGCCATTTTCCCTGGTGGTGGCCGTGCTGGGCTCCATTTTCGCGGGAATCGCCTCACCCACCGAGGCGGCCGGCGTGGGCGCGCTCGGCGCCTTGGCGCTGACTGCGGCCAAACGAAGGCTTTCTTGGCAGGTACTGGCCAAGGTGGCCCGGGAAACCACTTTTCTCACCAGTATGGTATTCACCATTCTGGTGGGCGCTACGGCGTTCGCCCTGGTTTTCCGAGGGTTGGGAGGCGACACCTACCTTTCGGAACTGGTGGCCGATTCCCGGCTGGGACCTACCGGATTTCTCATCATCGCATTGGCCGTCATTTTCGTGGCGGGATTTTTCATCGATTTCATCGAAATCATATTCATCCTGGTTCCGGTAATGGCTCCCATTCTGGTGCTAATGGATGTGAATCCGCTGTGGTTCGGAATTCTGATTGCGATCAATCTGCAAACCTCGTTTTTGACGCCGCCTTTCGGATTCGCCTTGTTCTATTTGAAGGGAGTGGCGCCACCGGAGATTACCACCCGGCAAATTTACCGGGGAGTGGCGCCTTTCATCGTCATCCAATTGCTGGCATTGGCGCTGGTGGTCATGGTGCCCGAAACCGTGACCTGGTTGCCTGCAGCACTTTCCGGCCGTTGAAAATCCACCGGCTCAAGAAAGCGCCTACCTACGATTCACAGTGGGAGAGCGTAGTTGGCCTTTTCCGACAGTTCGGCCCATTGATCCGCCCCCTGGCGAAACCCGGTGAAGGAATCGAAAACCTTTTTGACAAGGGGATCTTTGGAAGTCATATCGGCCAACACCTTGTGGGAATGCTCTTTAAGGCCTTGCAATACCTCCGGCGGATACGGTTTGATTTGCACTCCTTCTTCGTCGATGAGCTTTCGCAAGTGAATCCGGTTCTCGGCCTCGAACCGGGAAAGCATCCATTGGTCCACGCGCGCCGAAGCCGCCCGGATAATCGACTGCAAATGTCCGGGAAGGCTTTCCCATCTCGCCTTGTTGATGATCAGTTCCAACACCGAGCCCGGCTCATGCCAACCGGGGTAATAATAATGTTTGGCGATTTTATGGAAACCCATCAGGTAATCGTGGTAGGGTCCAATCCATTCGGTTGCGTCGATTACGCCCCTTTCGAGATTGGAATAGATTTCTCCTCCGGGAGACAGGATGGCGGTACCGCCGGCGCTGGCCAATACTTTGCCCCCTAAGCCCGGTATGCGCATTTTGAGGCCTTTTAAATCCGCCAAAGTTTTGATTTCACGGTTGAACCATCCTCCCATTTGCACCCCGGTGTTTCCCATGGGCATGGGGATCAGGTTGAAAGGCGCGTAAATCTCCTCCCACAAAGCGAGTCCTCCACCGTGGTGGATCCAGGCCGCCATTTGCTGGGCATTCATGCCGAAGGGAACGGATGTGAAAAATTGCGCCGCCGGCGCCTTTCCGGCCCAGTAGTAGGCGGCTCCATGGCCCATTTCCGCAGCCCCGCCGCTCACGGCTTCGAAACTTTCCATGGCCGGTACCAGTTCACCTCCGCCATAAACCTTAATCCGCATTTGACCTTGCGACATCTCCTCCACCCACTGTGCGAACAATTCCACGCCTTCGCCCATTACGGGGAAACCGGGTTGCCAGGTGGTGACCATTTTCCATCGGAATCGGGGTGCGTCGGCGGTCGTTGAAAGGTTTTCCGCTTCGGAACCTTCACGTCCCCTGCAACCCAACAGCAAGGCGCTTCCGGCGGCGGCCAGAGCGCCGGTGGCTTGCAAGAACTTTCGTCTTTCGATTTTTTTCATAACCCAATCCAATCCAACGCGCCCCCGGCCAAGCACCAGGCAATGGAACCCTGGGCGCTGTCATTTCCCGTGAAAATTAGGTAATTCGCCGGCGGTATCGGGATCCTAAGCCTCTACGATAAAACGCCTTGCTTTGGCCGGCTGAAATGAATTTTTTTGAAAAAAGGGAAAAAGGGCTCCTTCCGGGTCCGAAAGGATTATGGAATCTGAAAGCAATCAAAATCAGAGCCCTTGCCGTGTCATCATTTTGGATTCTCGCGTAGCGGAGGCTAAAGTTCTCTCCGAAATGGTTTCAGACGCGACTGGGGGTGCTCGGGTAAAGACCGATCTGCAGGGACTGCCTCAGGAATTGGACGGGGCCGATATTTTGATTGTCGCATCGGAAATATTATCCCCCGAAATCAGTTCCCGATTGTTGGATATGCTGGGTGACCGACCTGTATGGGACAGGATTCCCGTCATTCTGGTGTGCCATCATCTGGATAAATCGGAGCGCTATCCCGTGGACAGGAATTTCATGGAAGCGGCTCGACCCGCCCTCCTGGAGCGGCCTATCCGAATACCCCAATTGCGGGGACTGCTGGATTGTCTCATGCGCATCCGCAGCGGACAACTCGAGGCCGGACGCCTGCTGGGCCAATTCGAGGAGAGGCTGAATCACGCCCAAAAATTCGAAGCCATAGGCAAGTTGGCCAACGGCATCGCGCATGATTTCAATAATCTACTTACGGCGGTAAACGGGTACAGCGACCTGGTACTTTCCATGATGCGATCGGACGACGTGCTACGGCCGAATCTGGAGGAAATCCGGAAGGCAGGCGAAAGAGCGGCCAGACTGACTCAACAACTGCTGACCTATAGCAGGCAGAAGGCCCTTTCCGTCAGGCTCATCGACTTGAATGAATTGGTACGCAGCATGGAAGACGTGATTAAACGTCTGGTAGGGGAATCGGTAGACGTGGAATTCCGGCTCGATCCCAACGTAGGGCGTATCAACGCCGATGTGGGGCAGATTGAGCAGGCGATTATGAATCTGGCGGCCAATGCTAGGGACGCCATGCCCGGGGGCGGATTGTTGGAAGTCGTTACCGGAAATATTCCGGCGGAGAGGGTTGAGGACGGTTTGCTTCCCGCGGGAGAAAGGCGAACGCATTCCTTCGTTACCGTAAAAGACAGCGGATCCGGAATGAGCGAAGAAGTGATAGGCCGGATTTTCGAGCCTTTTTTCACTACCCGGAATCCAGAGCTCTATGCTGGACTGGGGCTGTCGGCCGTGCAGGGCGCGGCCAGGCAATTCGGGGGATTCGTGCGGGTGCAAAGCCATGTGGGGCAGGGTTCGGAATTCCAATTGTTCTGGCCGCATGCCGAACAGGACGTGGAAGCCATGGATACGGCGCCTCCTCAGGAAATTCCGATCGTAGCCGAAAATGAAACCATTCTGGTAGTCGAGGACGAAAGCATGGTGCGCGACTTCATGGCCCAGATTCTACGCAACTCGGGTTACCGGGTTTTGACCGCCTCCAAGGGTATGGAAGCCATACTTGTCAGCACGAATTATCAGGAAGACATTCATATGCTTTTGACCGACGTGGTGATGCCGGGCATGAGCGGAAGGGAATTGGCCGAAACGCTGGTTTCTCTGCGACCGGGAATCAAGGTCCTCTACGTTTCGGGATATACCGACGATGCGGTATTGCAGCATGGAGTATTGGTGGGAAAGGTCGCCTTTTTGAACAAGCCCTTTTCCTCCCGGGATTTACTGGAAAAGGTGAGACAGGTGTTGAAAACCCGCGTGCATAGTCACGATTGAGTCACTCCGATCTTTCCCCCGCTTTTCTTTTCCGGAAAAATCCTATCAGCAATAGTAGGGTGATTGTTCCTAAAATCATCAACGAAAAAGGCCCGATATATTCCTGTACCAAGTGGTATCGGGACCCCAGACCATATCCCGCGATTGCCAACAGAGAATTCCATAGCGCCGTGCCTACCAGGGTATAGATGCTGTATTTGAAGAAGGGGATGCGTAAAATACCGGCGGGAAAGGAAATGACGGTGCGGATTCCCGGCACCAAGCGCCCTATCAGAAGGGATGTCATTCCATGGACTGTGAACCAGGTCTCCGCTTTATCGAAATCCTCCGGGGTAATCCGCATCCATTTTCCGTATCGGGAAAGAAAATCCCGGGATTTCACACGGCCCCACTTGGCTCCCAGAAAATACCATGGCAACGTTCCCAACCAGGAGCCTAATACCCCTGCGGCTATGGAAACATCAAGTCTCATCTCCCCTCGCGAGGCGGCAAATCCGGCCAGAGGCATGATCAATTCGGAGGGTAGGGGAGGAAATAGATTTTCCAGCAACATCAAAATGGCAATTCCGCCATAATCCAGCCTGCCGATAATTTTGATGATCCATTCTTCCATGCCGAAAAATCGCCGCCGCCTTGAGGTTTACGAAGCGCAAACCGGAAGCAACGGGCGCTTCTTATCAATCAATTTTCTCCATCGCCGGGCGCAAGAAAGGCTCGATTCGGGAAAGGGGTCGGAAATGGGTTTATCTATTTTTATTCCATTAATTCTATTCAGGAGCTGAATATGCCATCCCATTCCGACCATTCCTCGCATGGCGGCAACGCCGGTTCCGCATCCGATAAATCAAACGGGGCGGAGAAGGATCCCGTTTGCGGTATGATGGTGCTCCCGGAGAAGGCCGCGGGAAAAGCCGACTATCAGGGAAAAACCTATTACTTCTGCGGTAAAGGCTGCGAAGCCAAATTCACCCAGGATCCGGGACGGTATTTGAAGCCTTCCAGCGCTTCCCCAGCTCCCGCGCCGGTCGAAAAATCGTCCGGAGCCGAAACCATTTATACCTGCCCTATGCATCCGGAGGTCAGGCAGACGATGCCGGGAGCCTGTCCCAAATGCGGGATGGCCCTGGAACCCACTACGGTAACTTTGGAAGAACCGGAGAATCCGGAATTGCGCGATATGCGGCGTCGCTTTTGGGTGAGCGCCGCCTTGTCCGTCCCGCTGCTGTTCATTTCCATGGGTCACATGCTGGCGCCCGGTCTATTTACCTGGTTGCCGCATGCGCTGCGGCCATGGATTGAGTTGATTCTAGCCACTCCGGTGGTTGTTTGGGGAGGGCGTCCCTTTTTCGAACGAGCGTGGGATTCTTTGCGTTATCGCAGCCTCAACATGTTCACATTGATTGGTCTGGGTGTCGGAACGGCCTATCTCTACAGCCTCGCGGCTACCCTGGCGCCGGGATGGTTTCCCGCGGGCATGCGCGACGCCATGGGACAGGTCGGAGTTTATTATGAAGCCGCGGCCGCCATCGTCACGCTCGTGTTGCTGGGACAGGTGCTGGAATTACGGGCGCGGAGCCTGACGGGCTCGGCCATTCGGGGTCTTCTGGGCCTGGCGGCCAAAACCGCGCGCCGACTACGCGAAGACGGTGCGGAAGAGGATATCCCGCTTGACGCAGTTCACGCCGGGGATACGTTGCGGGTACGGCCCGGAGAAAAGGTTCCGGTAGACGGCTTGGTGTTGGAGGGAAAAAGCGAAATCGACGAGTCCATGATGACCGGAGAACCCGTGCCGGTGGCCAAGCAAAAAGGCGACAAGGTGATGGGGGCGACGGTCAACGGCAGGGGAAGTCTCCTCATGCGCGCCGAAAAGGTGGGAAGCGAAATGTTGCTGTCGCAAATCGTGCGGATGGTAATGGACGCGCAGCGCAGTCGGGCTCCCATACAGCGCCTGGCCGACAAGGTGGCCGCCGTATTCGTACCCGCCGTGGTTTTGATTGCCGTGGCGACCTTCATCATCTGGGCCGCTTTCGGTCCCGCGCCCGCGCTGGCCTACGCCATGGTCAATGCCGTGGCCGTGCTCATTATCGCCTGCCCGTGCGCCTTGGGCTTGGCCACACCCATGTCCATCATGGTCGCTTCGGGCAAGGCGGCGGGAGTCGGCGTACTTTTCCGGAACGCGGCGGCCATCGAAATGCTGCATCAAATCGATATCCTCGTCATGGATAAAACCGGGACGCTTACCGAAGGCAAGCCCCGTCTAGTGGACTTGGCGGTGAACGAAGGTTTTTCGGAAACGGAGGTGCTGGAGTTGGCCGGGAGCCTGGAGCAGGCCAGCGAACATCCTCTGGCCGCGGCCATAACCAAGGGAGCCCAGGAAAGGGGAGTGGAACTTTCGGCGGTGAAAAACTTCGATTCGGTTACGGGCAAGGGAGCGAAGGGAATCGTGCAGGCAAGGGAAATCGCCGTCGGAAATGCCGCCTGGCTGGAGGAATTGGGAGTCGATTCCCGGCAGGGTTTCGAGCGGGCGGAGGCATGGCGCCGGGAAGGTAAAACCGCGCTTTTCGTGGTAATCGACGGCAGGGCTGCTGCGGTATTGGCCGTAGCGGATCCCATCAAGGCGGAAACCCCCGAAGCCATTCGAAGGCTACACGCCCAAGGTGTACGTTTGGTGATGCTGACCGGCGACAACGAGACAACTGCCAAAACGGTTGCCAGGGAGCTGGGTATCGATGAGGTGATTGCCGGAGTATTGCCCCGGCAAAAGGCGGAGCATGTGAAACGCCTGCAATCCCAAGGTTTCAAGGTGTCGATGGCCGGAGATGGAATCAACGATGCACCGGCTCTGGCCCAAGCCAACGTGGGTATAGCCATGGGCACGGGAACGGACGTTGCGATGCAAAGCGCCGGCGTCATTCTGGTCAAGGGCGATTTGAACGGCATCGTCAGGGCGCGCGCGCTGAGCCTCGCCACTATGTCGAATATCCGGCAAAATCTGTTTTTCGCCTTCATTTATAATTCCTTGGGAGTACCCGTAGCCGCCGGCGTACTTTATCCATTTTTCGGAGTACTCCTGAGTCCCATCATCGCCGCAGCGGCCATGAGTTTCAGCTCCGTTTCCGTGATCGCCAATTCACTACGCCTCCGGAGCAAGGCCTTATAGCCTCTGCCTTTTAACCAAAGACCGCGGACCCGGGCTTTTTGGTCGAAATGAGATGATCCTGTTGGCTTCCTAAATTCCTGGTGATACAATGGGAAAGCATGATTTCGGAAAAAAGTCCAAAATTTCTCATTGGGGGCCTGGTACTGCTATTGGCGGGGTGCAACCTGTTTCGCGACTCCCTGGGAACCAAAGCCGATACCGCCGATGAACATATCATCGAAGGTCAGCTCCTCCTCCAAAAATCCAAATATGCGGAAGCCCTGAAACATTTCGAAACAGCCCTGGAATTGGACTCCAGCAAATCGGAAGCCTATTACGGCGCAGCCAAAAGCGTGCTCCTTGTACAGCGCATCAATATGTTCGAGCTGTTGCTTTCGTTCCAGGACAATGAGTCCAACACCCTGCCTTTCGTCGGAGAGCCCGATTCCATCCGCAATCAGATTTACGTGGCCAATCGCGGCATCAATAAATACCTGAAAGTCCTGGTGGCCCGCGAAAAACTGGGAAAGATGGATGGGCGTATCGGGATACGCAGCATAGCCGCGGATTATGCCCTGGCATCCGCGCTCGAAGCGGTGCTATCCCTGGCGGATTTCAACGGAGACGGCGTCATCGATGAAAAGGACGATATCCTTACGGGTATAATCGATTTCAAAAATCCCTCGAATCTGAAACCCGACAGCATCATGGCCAACATC
>CAYNXV010000043.1:0-2892 GCA_964401245.1 uncultured Bifidobacteriales bacterium
CCGGCGGTGGCCATGGCCAGCGATTGGCCCAGCATCAAACGGGGGGTGATGTCCTTGCTTTTCCCCCTGAAAGGGTCTTCGAAGTATAGAAGGGGCGACAAGGCTCCCAGGGTGCCGAAACCCAGCGCAAATTTCCATTGCGTGGACAATCGGCCCGGCTGGTCGGCATATTGATCACCGAGTTTGAATCCTCCCCACAAGCCCAGAGGATAAATGCCCAGGGTGGCAACCGCGGCTACCTGCTCCCGTTCCATGCTTTTGGGCAATAAGGAATAGGTCAAGGCTTGCGCGGCGTATAAAGAGGCCAGTCCCAGGTACGTGGTGCCGATGAAATGGGATTCGCGGAACTCGCGCCCGCGGGACAGATAGAAATGGGTGCCGAAAGCGATGGGAGCCGCAATGAATGCGGACGCGGCATTGATTCGGGTATTTCCGATATCGAAGGCGATGGGGATATTCGGCCCGTATATCCAAGTGGAAAGGCTCGACTGTACCCCCACATACCAGAGCCGGTTTTTTCGGCTTTCGGTTTCGCCGGCATCAGCCTGGTTTTGACCGCTGGGAGAGAATAAGGGCGCGCCGCTGCGGTCGCTTGCCGGGCCTCCCAGGGAGGAACCCAATGCAGCCAAAGCCGTTGACTCGTAAATATCGGGAGGGTCTGAAATTTCCAGCCGGTGGGAAAGGAGTTCGACCTCGCCCACAACCTCATGGCCAAGGGTTTCCGGAATCGATGCTACTGAAGGGGTCATCATAACCATGACCGGCAACAAACACATTGTGAGACGGAGAAGGTTGTTTTGAGGGGAAATCAGTCTATCCATGGCAGTTCCTGTTTTCATGATGCGTCTCCGGAAAATTACGGGTACCCGAAAGAATAGGAATTTACCGGTATTCCGGTAAATTCCGTGGTTTTATATTCACTTCTTATCCGAGGCATGGGCCAAAGCATCGAAAGCGGCTTGGTCGGCTGTGAATTTCTTCGCCTTTTCGCCGATGCGTTCGATGCGCAGGCTGTCTATGCGGTCCCCTTGGCGGATATTGTCGACCACCTTCTGGCCTTCCACCACCCGGCCGAATACCGTATGCCTGCCGTCGAGATGCGGTGTGGGCCCATGGGTGATGAAGAATTGGCTACCGTTGGTGGCGGGGCCCGCATTGGCCATGGACAGGATTCCCGCGCCGTCATGTTTGAGCTCGGGATGGATTTCATCCTTGAATCTATAGCCGGGGCCGCCGCGTCCCGTGCCTTCGGGATCGCCGCCTTGAATCATGAAATCGGCGATGACGCGATGAAAGGTGAGGCCGTCGTAGAATTTCTTACCCTTGGGTTGGTTCGAATCCTTGGTACCTTCGGCGAGACCGACGAAGTTGATCACGGTCAAGGGTGTTTTTTCGAATTCCAAGCGGGTCACGATGCGGCCCTTGTTGGTGTGGAATAAGGCATATACACCGGGTTCGCGGGCGCCGGCCTTTTTCGGGGCGGTGGTTTCACCGTGAGCTGCAAGCAGCATGGCCGAGGCCGTGGCCAGCGCGATAATGAGGTTCCGAGGTGATGGAGCGGCGCGCATAGACCGTTTGCCGGCATCGGAACGGGAAAAAGACCGTGAAAGCGGGAGATTTTGCAAAACATCCTCCTTTAAAGAATTATTGTGGGAGCTCAATGCCAAGGAAATTAACAATCGATGGAGAGGGTTCCGCAACCCGGGACCACTCTTTTTTTATTTTCCGTGGGTACCGGAGGACCATCTACGATGAAATTACATGAAATGGAAGCCAAACTCTCAAGCGTATCCGATGAGAGACTCAGGGCTCTCCTGGTCCGCGCGGAAAAACAGGGCCCCGAAGTGGCTCTTAAATTCATCCTGGCCGAGGCCGGCAAGCGCGGACTTTGGGACCTGGTCAATCCCTCGCAACATCCGGGAGCCGGAGTTTCGGCGCCTGCGGACATCTCCACTACCGACTCAGGTGCGCCGCCCCTGAGCATCGGCACGGAAAATATCCTCGAGGACGAGGCGCCCGGAGAAGCAGCAGCCGATGGCGGTGCTGATTCCGAGGCTGCTTCCGGCGAACCCGCAGAAAAACCCATGGTCGAGGCTTCCATGGATGAAGATCCCGAAATCCATACCGAAGCCACGATGGAGTTCAAGCCCATTTTCACCGACGGTGAAATTTCCGCCATCGAAACCCTGCAGGTTTCCGAGGAGGATTCCGACTCAAATCCCCTGCCGGATTCAAAGTTGCGCGTTTCCCATCAATCGGCGGAATGGCTGGCGGAAGAGGCTTCCCGGGAACCCCTGCTTTTCTTTAAAGTGCTGTTCTTTCTGTTGACTCTAGGGGGGTTGTTGCGGGTCGTATTCAAACTTTTCTTTCGCCGTTCATGAAAGATGCCTCCTCGCCATTGGATGCGCCCGGTTCATCGCTTGCCGACGTCTCGGATTTCGAAACGCTGTTCGCCCGTTCCGCCTTCGCACCTGAATTAAGGACTTTGCACGATATCATATTGGCGGCCGGCGAGATTCTGTTGACCGGAAAGCTTCCCCTTCACGATTTGACCTACAAGGCCGATAGCTCCATAGTGACCGCGGTGGACCATCGCTGCGCGGATTTCCTGGACAAGGCGATAGGGGAGCGTTTCCCCAAAGACGCCATCCTGAACGAAGAAACCCATCACCTGCACCGGAGCGGAGAGGATTGGCATCGGGCGGAGCGTTGTTGGATAATGGACCCGCTCGACTCGACTTCGAGCTATGTGCACGGCGGAGTGCATTACGGAACCATTCTCGGTCTCACCGTGCACGGGATGCCCGCCGTCGGCATGACCCTCAAACCCGAAACCGGGGAGATATTCTTCGCGGCCAAGGGGGAAGGCGCCTGGGTGTATTATGCCGGAGA
>CAYNXV010000043.1:2992-20592 GCA_964401245.1 uncultured Bifidobacteriales bacterium
CGCCACCTGGACTATCGGAATCCCGATCCGGTGAACCGCAACGGGCTGGTCGCCTCCAACGGTTCGGTACATGCGATGATTCTGCGCCGACTCGGATTCTATTGATACCCCGCGGCTTGCGATTCCCGTCAGGGCCGAACCGCTTTGGCTAGTCCGCAGCGATGGGCTTACCCGCAAATGCCGGGTCGACATACGGGTAGGTGTCGGTGGACAAAAGTCCCTTGCGCTGTAATTCCTGAAGTACCGTCTTGGTCATATTCGAACCGAATATGAATTCATAGCGCAAATCCATGACATAGGCCTTGAGTCGCATTTTCAGCAAAGATCTGCCCTGATGCACCTCGTTTCGGAAAAGAACGGTGATGGGCTTTTCCAGATATACATAGGGTGAAACCGCTGCGGCGCGCAACGCTATTTCCTCCACCTGCTGGATATCTATGACCAAAGGCAGAAAGAATTCCGCCACCACTTGGCAATTGGGCTCACCGGAATTCGCATTGGAAACCGAATCATTGACGATGGCACCGTTGGGTACTGACACAGCCGAATCGTCGGGCGTAACGAGACGAACGGATCGCAATCCGATATGGGTGACCTCGCCGTAATATTTACCCACCTCTATTTTATCTCCCACATTGAAGGGCCTGTCGAAAAGAATGAGGATGCCGCCGAAAATGTTTTTCAAAATATCCTGCGAGGCGAAGCCAATCGCGATGCCGGCGGATGCGGTCAAAGCCAGAAGGGTTGCAATGGGAGGGTTGAGTACGCCCTTTACGATGAAGAAGAGCACCAGAATCCACCCGAATATATGGACCATCGGAACCAGGCTTTTGAAGGCAATGCGGTTGTTGGGCCACCGTTCGGCCAGTCCTCCCAGCAGGCGCCCAGTGAAGCGGATGGCGAGATAGCCCAATACCAGGAAAACCAGGCTCCAGAAAATGCGGGCGGCGGTCAGGGACCATTCTATGGATGGTGTCGCCGTTTTCAAATCGCGCACGGCTTTTCTGACTAGGGATCCCGATTCCGCCGCCACCGTGTCAACCTGTGCGGGTCGGGAGGCCGTTGTGTCCGTCGCCACGGAGGGGGTGTCAATCATTACCGTATCGGTCGGTGCCATTTCGGCGGAATAAGCGCCGTTCCAGAGTATCGAGATAAAGATTAAGATGAAAATGCGCATAGCCGTCTCGCTTATCTTTCCTGCAACAGGTTCCGGGTTTTGAGCGCCCGGGCTATGGGGCGGTATAGAAATGGGTGGACTTCGTAATCGTTTCCGTTCCGGATAAGCACGCTCAGATCCAGCAATCTCTGCAATTGGCCGGCGCTCCGATGCGCTGGTTGCTGAAAAAGCAGCGCATGCTCCCGGGCATCGAGCGAATCATGTTGCAGGCAAGCCGCGAGGGTCAGCAAATCGGGCATGGGAAGCGTGTTCAGAAAGGAGAAATCCATGTCGGTTTCCAGCCTGACATGGATGCGCCCGGATTCGAAACGCCCGATGGACATAAGCCAGAAAAGGAGAGCGACCTTGATGTTGCCGGCCGCGAATTCGTCCAGCTTATCGAAGTAAAGTTCCTTCAAATAGTTCTGTTTCTCGACATCGCCGGTCAGGGATCGGAAGCCCTTGTTTTTCTTCACCGCGCGCGAAGCTTCGAAATACAGGGAATAGCCGCTGAGTTGGTGGCGCAGGAAGATGATTTCCTGCATCTTTTCTCGGGAATGGCGCTGAAGGGGGATCACTTTCGAGAAGGAACGCGAGACGGCGACAACCTTGTCCAACAGCGTCCATCCGAAACTGGTGCAGGTGGCCAGCCAAAACACCTGTCTTTGGGTGCGCGCCATGAAAATGAGAAAACGCTCCATGACCTCGAAGCCGTCCGGCATGCGCAGGTAAAGGTTTTGCAGGCCCTCCACCACGCACATTCTCCGGGATTGGCCGCGGGATTCACCCGCGACTATCCACTCTTCCAGTTCCTCCAATGTGGACGAATGCCCGGTCGCGAACAGGTTACGCAGGAATTCGAGCAAATCTTTTTCGTGAAAAAGAGTCTGCTCGAAACGGGTGAAAATGCATTCGATACCGGAAGGCTGCGATTGCATGAACATGCGCACGAAAGAGGTGGTTCCAGCTCCTTTCTCACCGATTATCGCGGTGGGAGAGTATTGGCCGGACTGCCATTTGGATATCTGGACGCCCAGCAGGGCGTGTTCCTCATCCCTCGCTACCCAAAAGTTCGAATCCTCCAGGGGGGCGATACGGAAAAGGGCTTGATAAACAGGAGGCAGAGAGGAGATCCGCCTTTGGGTTTCGGCCAGAAAATGGCCGAGGCGCTCTTCCACACGAGCCGGCTGGGGCTCAAGTCCCGATAATTGCCGGAACCGCAGGTAAAGGCTGTCACCTTTGCCTGCCGCTTGTGCGAAACGTCTTTTCAGCGAGGGGTAAAGTCTTTGTAATTCCGACCACACGGTTTCGACCGCAACGCGGAAACGGGCGCGCGCGCGAGCCTGGGCATAGCGCAGCTTCAGAGCGTAAATACGCTCGTTATTGGCTAATCCGTCGAGGCGGGTACTCCAGGTTCCGGTCAAATCGTTCCAACGTTTTCGAATGTCCGCGCACAATTCCAGGCAGGCGATGCGCTGGGTTTTGATTTGCTCTTCGACCCGGGCAATCCCTTCCAATGCGACGTCCAACGCCTGGGCCGAACCGGGCTCCTCCGAAAGGACATCCTCGGCTGCGCCCATGTTGAAATCCACGATACGATGTGTGAGCTGAAGCTGCCGCTTGGCGTTCGCCAGCGCAACTTCCGCTTTTGCGCGGAGATCATGAATGGACTGCGATAGCTCTATGCCCGCCTCCTCCCACAGAATATCGCGCAAGGCGATTTTCTCCGAGCGTGACGAGGGTAGGCCGCTCTCGAAGGTCCGATTCCGGTAGATTCGGTGGGAAGCGGGAAACCCGTCCAATAAGGCGCGCAACGTTTTGGGAAGCGATTCAAAGGGGAGATCCCGCTGAACCTTTTCCATGGCGGAAAGCGCGGCGGGTAACTGACCCTGCCGCAACCGATCAAGAATATCGTCATGCATCGTACGCATGTGCGCGGCATCAAAGGAAACCTTCTCCCGCCATTCCTCACGGCGCTCCTCCCTCCAAGCGCGCAGCAGATTTTCCAAGTCCTCGAGAGCCGGCCCCAAAGTCACTTCGAAAAGGCTTTCGGTGCTTTCCATGACGTTGGCCATTTCTCGGACGGTTTCGACCTGAAGGCGGGTCAAATCCTTGTCTTTTAGCCAATCATCCCTTTCGTCTTCCCAGTAGTTTTTCCACCCCGACTTCATTTCCGCGTGCCGTGCGCGCAACTTCTTCCACTTCCGGGCCAGGTTGATTCTCCCGTAAACGTGAGCATGCAGCGCGTCGGTTCCCGCCAGTATCCAGGCGGCGTCCCACTCCCTGGCCAGAGCCTGTCGTTTCTCCTCGGCCCGCGCCGAACCCTGGCTGACGAAATCCTCAAGTTGTTGCGACACAGCCTTGATTTTCTCCAGATGTCCGCGCGATATTTCAGCGAGGTCTTGCCAATTCCGTTGCGCACGGCCGCCGATTCCATTCGTACCGCTGTTACGTCCGCAGGCACCGCGCGCTTCCTTGAGAAACTCCTGCAAAAGGTTGACTTGTTCCGCTGTCATCACCAGCAGGCGGATCTTCTCCTCCAATAACCATTGGGACTGGGGTTGTTCCAGATAGAAGGCCGAGAAACTCCGCATCGGAAAAACGCGAAGCACCGGTGAGGGAGTCGGGGGCTTTCTGCCGGCTATGCGCCATATCCAGCCAGTGCTGAATAGGGTCATCCGTCGAACCGTCATATACAGGCGTTGGCGTTTTTTCCAGAATCCAAGTTTACGCGAATCGGATTGCTTAGGAAGAAGTTCCGCATGGGGAACCTCCACTTGGGCCAATGCCGGCAGGCGATTCTCCCACTTTTGGAAAGACTCCCGGGCGGAATTCCAGCAAGGAGCCTCCAAAACCTTCGAGAACACTTCGGGTAGTTCCTGCGCCCACTGGTCATAGTCTCGAATGACCCGCTCCAACCCTTTTTCGCGGCTATCCCCATCACCGGTAGCGCAGGCTTCGGTGAAGGAGGTCAGAACTTCCAGCAGCGCTTTCACATGCAGATTGAAAGGCTCGATCCAACTCTCAAGGAGGGATTTCAGCCATGGAGAAGGATCCAATGGCTCTGGTTGGTAAGTGGATTCCGAGGTATCCGAGGCGTGAATCTGTGTTTCCATGACCGAGATAGGCATTATCCGGGAATATAATACTCCCTTGAGTGGGTACATTGCCATTACTCCTATTATTCATCCCATCATCCAGTTCGATAGGGTGGGATTTTCCCGAAATCGGTCCCGCATCTTATTACTTTGGATTACAGCCAACCGAATTGAAGGAGGCCGTAATTGGCGCAACCATCCCGTTTTCAAATGAATCCCAAGTGGTCGAATCAGGAGCCCGTCAAAATCCTGCAATGGGCCATACCCGCCGTCCTTATCCTGGTTTTCGTGTATTCTTCGGTTTTCACCATCGAGCCCGAAGAGGTGGGGGTGGTGACCCGTTTCGGTAAATACGATCGCACCGTCAATCCCGGGCTCAGTTTCAAAATGCCCTTCGGAGTGGAGAAGGTGTGGAAGGTGCCGGTCGAAAGGCAGCTCAAACAGGAGTTCGGCTATCGCACCGAATCGCCCGGTGGAGGCGGCACCCAGTATTCGCGCGGCAACTTCCGTGACGAATCGCTGATGCTCACGGGTGATCTGAACGCGGCCGAAGTGGAATGGAGCGTGCAATACCGTATCCAGGATCCTTATAAATTCCTGTTCAAGGTGCGCAATTCGGTGGAAACCTTCCGCGACATCAACGAAGCCGTGATGCGGCAGATTGTGGGCGACAGAACCGTCAACGAAGTGCTGACCGTGGGCCGCCAGGAAATCGCCCATGAAGTGACCAAGCGCGTGCAATTGCTGTGCGACCAATACGAAACGGGCATCAAGGTCGAACAGGTGGTACTGCAGGACGTCAATCCGCCCGAAGCGGTGAAGGGCGCCTTCAACGAGGTGAACGAGGCGCAGCAGGAAAAGGAAAAACTCATCAACCAGGCGCGCTCCGAATACAACCGGGTGGTGCCCAGGGCCGAAGGCGAGGCCGCGAAAGCCATCGAGGAGGCGAAGGGTTACGCCATCGAGCGCACCAACAACGCCAAGGGGGAGGCCGCGCGCTTCAACGCCCTCTATGCCGAATACCGCAAGGCCAAGGACGTGACGCGGCAGCGCATCTATCTCGAGACCATGGAAAGCGTGCTGCAAAAAGCGGGGCGCAAAATGGTAACCGACGAGCGGGGAGCCGGCGTGCTGCCCCTGCTCGATCTCAACAAACGGGTTGAAACCAACCGGCAAGGAGCCGCGCAATGAAAAACACCATCCTCCGCTATCTCGCCATCGGGTTGGCCGCCGCCGCCTTGATTTGCTTTTTCTCCTCCATCTATTTCGTGGGCGAATCGCAGCAGGTGGTCATTACCCAATTCGGCAAACCGGTGGGTCAGGCCGTATCCACCCCCGGAGTCAAGTTCAAGGTTCCGTTCATACAGAAGGCCCATATTTTCGAAAGACGCTTTTTGAAATGGGACGGCGATCCCAACCAGGTCCCCACCCGCGACAAGCGCTTCATCTGGGTCGACGTCTATGCCCGCTGGCGCATAAGCGATCCCCTGCTGTTCTTCCAACGGGTATACGATGAACGCGGCGCCCATTCCCGACTCGACGATATTCTGGACGGGCAGACGCGCGATGCCGTCGCCAACCATGACCTGGTCGACATTGTCCGCTCCACCAACCGGCAGCCGATGGTCGACGAGGAGTTGTCGGATTTGGAAACCGAACGCTTTCCCGAAATACGCGTCGGCCGGGAGCAAATCACCCGGGGTATCATCAAGGCGGCGGCTCCGCGCACCGCCGAGCTGGGAATCGAGCTGCTCGACCTGCAATTCAAACGCATCCAATACGTGGAAGAAGTGCAGCGAAGGATTTTCGAGCGCATGATCTCGGAGCGCAAACGCATCGCGGAGAAATTCCGCTCCGAAGGGCAGGGCGAGGCCTCCAAAATCCTGGGAGATAGAGAGCGTGAATTGAAAACCGTGGTATCGGAAGCCTATCGGGAGTCGCAGGAAATCCGCGGCAAGGCCGACGCCGAAGCGGCCGCACTCTATGCGGCGGCCCATAACCAAAGCGCCGAGGCGAGGGATTTCTACCGGTTCCTCAAAACCTTGAGCACTTACGAAACCACGCTATCGGACAAGGATATGCTCATCCTGTCCACCAAGGGAGATTATTTCAGATACCTGGAAAAGATGTCGCCTTAGAGGATTGCGCCTGCATGGGTGATCGCGACTTATTCCAGGCGAAGGAGAGCAGCGCCGCGACCGCCAGCGCCAGCACCCAGGTGGGTGTGAGCAGCAAATAGGCCGCGACGAAAAGGTATCCCGCGTTCATATATATGCGGCGCCCGTCGCTCCAATCCCGCGCGGGATTGTCCAGCGGAGCCATCAGCGTGGGCAAGAGCGGCGCCAGGGTGAACTTCCAGAAGAACTCCGACAATCCGGCGTCTCCCGACGCCTGGGTAAACTGGGCGATGCCCGCGAAAGCCGCGAAAAAAAAGCCCAGCCCCGCCGCCGCGAACAGGTCGACCCGGAGGGAAACCGCGTCGCTCCAGGTATAGTGCGGACATTGTAAGGCGAAGAGATCGGCTTCACGGGTGCCCAATTGATAGGCCGTCAGCGCGGCGGTGGCCGAAATAAGTGTGAAGGCGCCTATCAGGCGCGGATTTCCCGACCACCAGCAGGCCAATCCCACCGTCAGCACTACCAGAACCCATACCAGCAGCGATCCGAAGTCGGCTCGCAGGGGATAAAGCAGTTTACGCACCAGCAGGGAGCGGTAGCGGGCAGGGAGGGGGAGGGCCAGCGCCCGGGCCAGGAATCGTGTGGTTCGCAGCAGGAGACGGTCTCCCCCTGTCGGCCAAAAGCCGCGTTTCAAAGCGAAGCTTTGGAAAAAAGGCGTTTGTGAAGGCCGTATCCATTCCTTTTGGACGGCAGAGCGGAACAGCAGGGCCAGGAGCGGAAGCAGCAACAGAAAGGCAACCGCGGCCGCCCCGGCTGCGGGCCATCCCGGCGAATGGATGAGGGTCAATGCGGCCCCGGCCGGCAGCCCTATCGCGGGAGCGGCTTTGAGCATCGCATAAGCTTCGGAAAGAACCTTGCGTTGCCGCCATGCATAGTCCGCGCCGGCCACGAAATGGAAATCCAACCGCCGCGGCCGACGTAAGAGGCCGGTCATGGACCAGAAGCGGGTCGCAAGGGCGAGCGCGGTTCCGGTTATCAGCAGAAAGAAACCCAGCAAGGCATCGCCGCCGCCGAAATATCCGTCTCCCGCGGCGAGCAGGAGGCCCGCCAGGACTCCGGATCCCAACGTGGGAAGGATTTCAGGTACGGAGGTTTTCGTCGCCATGCCGACTGTACAGTTCGAAATAGATTTCATCCAGGCTGCCCGTATGTCCTTCGCTGCCGCCCGTCAGCGCCGCGCAACCGCCTTGGTAAAGAATGCTCCCCTGTTTTATCAGTACCACGTCGTCGGCGATTTTTTCGGCCACATCGAGCAAATGGGACGAGAGCAGCACGCCCCGGCCGCGATCGCGCCTTTGTTGCAGGTAGTTTTTCAGACGGAAAATCGAAATGGGATCCAGTCCGTCGAAGGGTTCATCCAAAAAGGCATAGTCGGGATCCCCTATGAGGGCGATGCAAAGGGCGGTTTTCTTCCGCATTCCCTTCGAATATTCTCCGCATACCTGGGCTTCGGCCCAATCGCCGATATCGAAGGCGTGTTTGAGGGCGGTAAAATCCTCGGCCGCGGAGTCGCGGGAAAGCCCGCGGAATTCGCCCACCAATTCGATGATTTCCGCGGCGGTCAGCACGGAATCCAGCACGGGTATTTCGGGGGCGTATCCGAAGCGGTGCCGGGCCGGCAACTCGCCTTTTTCCACTTGCGCGGGGGAACCGTCGATATGGTAACTTCCGGAATACCCCATGAGCTGCCCGGTGAGCAGCCGGATCAGGGTGCTTTTGCCCGCGCCGTTGCCGCCCGCCAGCAAAGTGACGCGCCCGGTGTCCAGACCCAGCGAGCAGTCGTTCAGGGCCGCAGCCGCGGCGCCGGGGTAGGTGAAGGAAAGATTCGACAATTCCAATCGCATGCAGAGGAATGTACTGAATTTCCGCCGCGAGCGGAAACCGGGTCGATCAGAAGCCCAGTTCGACGTTGAACTTGTGAAAGCTCAAGGGGCTTTGGCCCGGGCTGCCTCCCACTTCTTCCACGAAGTAGTTATAGCTCAGGTAGAAGATATAGCCCATGCGCACGCCGAAGGTGGGATAGCCGTCGTTGAGGCCCAAGCCCACCGAGGCCAGGGAACGGTTACCCGCGAAGGTTTCCCAGGCGGTGCCGAATTTAAGCTGCTTGAACCAGGGCATGTCGGGATGCAGAAGATGATGCACGTCGGCGCTCACGTTGATGCGATGGCGCCATTCCGCGAACTCGAAGGTCGGATGATAGCTTACGCCGATATTGAGATCGGGCATCACCCATTCTCCGCTCATGACGGTGGGGAAATCCAGAAAGGCGGCGCCTGCGGTGAAGTCGCGGCCCAGGTAACGTGTCACGCCCGCGTTGAGGCCAACCCCTTGCGAAGTCTCAGCCACTTCGGACGCAGCCCGCAGTTTCTGCAAGTGGTCCCAGAATCCATTCCCGGGTTTTCTCCATTCCTCCATGACGTGATAGAACTCCTCGTCCGTAGTTCCCACCAGACGTTGGTCGAAGCGGACGCGATAAATGTATTTCACCGCCAGACCCCAGTTCAGACCGTACATGGGATCGGTGAAACCGCGGCCGAAACTGAGGATGAAATCGGAAAGCACTCCGACGCCGGGTACCGGGGTGATTACGGCTTTTCCCACGGTGACGCTGGAACGGATGTCCACTACTGCACTCAAGGCATAGTCTTCGAAATGGGTACCTAATGCGAAGGCATTCGAAAACGTCGCCCATTTGTAATCGATGGGTCCGATGCGCGCCAGCAGGGAGTCCATGTTGTCGAGATATTGATAATTGTCGGCGGCCCATCGTCCATAGTCGACGAGCACTCCGTTGACACCCAGATATCCTGAGGTTTCCAGGCTGAGCGGGGGACCGCCCACCAGTCCGGCGGGATTGGTGAAAAGGGAATGGGCTCCGCGGGGCGAAGCCGTTCCCGAAAGTCCCTGAGCTTCGGAGCGCAAACCACGATAAGTGGGCCCGGACTCGGCAGACAGAGCCGGGAGGGCGCCAAGGAGTGCGAAGGAAAGAGCTGCAGCTGCGCCCGGGCGCGAAAATCCGATGGCCTTCATTTCACGTCCTCATCCACCCAGCCGTCGCCATCGTTGTCGACGCCGTCCAGGTATTCCTCGTCCACTCCCAGTACTCCGCCCGTCCATTCCGAATTGACCGGGCGGGCCGCTATCCAGATATGCTTGAAGCTGCAGGCCAAAGCCGATTCCTCGGCTGTATAGGCCTGCGCTTCCAGGAATTCGGGATCCAGTCTTTCCATGTCTTCGAGACAACGCCGGCTGGGGCCGTCTTCGTCAAACCGAGAGTAATACTGCGGCAGCGAGTCGGGAGCCGTGCGGGCCAGGTGCAGACGGTTTTCCAGGCTTCCTATGCATCCCCGTCGCGGATTGTCGGGAGACATGGCCACGGTGGTGTCTATGTCGGGACATTTGTTGGCATGGGTGGCGACGTCCTCCCATTGCATGGGAACAATGACTTGGCCGAGATGTTCCATTCCGATGGCCGAGTCGTCGTCGTCGTCCATGCCCGGGGCGTTGCGCGTATCCTCGTCCCTCAGGCCGTCCATGTCGTTGTCCCTCTCGTCGAGAGGCTCTTCGTCGATTCCGAAGGTGCCCGAAATCCAATCGCTGCGCGCGGGAGGGGTCACTTCGGGCCTCAGCACCGTGGATATGCCCGGACAGGTGACCGTGGACAGGGTGTCGAGCAGTTCGGAAGTCACCGAACCTGCCACGGGGATTTCGGCGACCCGATCCAGGCAATAGCGGATCATCACCTTGATACGCGAATTGAAGGAGGTATCGACCGCCAACATGGGGTGACGGGCGCGGTACTCCTGCATGGTGACATACAGGTCCGGATTCAGATGGCGGTGGAGAGGATGCCCGATATCCCCGGCGATTTCCGGATAGCCGGGGTATGTCGCGTCGTAGTCGAAGCGGATAAACCCGTCGCGGTTGTAGTCATGCCAGACCATGATGTCGCCCTTGACCTCGGACCCAGTGGATTGCCGGTCGTAGTCATTGTCAAGACTGTCGTCGTAACGCATATAGGAGAGAAAATAGTTGAGGTCCTTGATGCTGCTCACGATTCCGGTTATCTGGTCTTGTAATTTCTGCTCGTTGTGCGAGGCGAGAGAACTGTTGACGGAATCGAGGTTGTTGTTGGACCCGGCAATGGGGCCGGCCATGGCATTGAGAAAATCGTTGATTTCGTTCGGATTGGTGGAGACGTGCCGGGGGTCGAGATCGTTGCTGTTGATATTGTCGATATCCAGGGCATGGGTCAGCTTCTTGAAATTCTGAAAGCGCCGAACCTCGCTCAAAGGTCCGTCCGGGCAGTTTGATTTGTACGCTTCCGTCTGTAGGCAATTGGGCGCCAGCAAAGGGCAGAGGCGCGCGCCGCAAGCCGAATCGATTCGGCCGTTGCCGTCCATGTCCAGGGGGGCCAGCATGGCCTTCACAGCCTGCAACAGCCCGAGGTCGAGCCGCGCGACGCCCTCCGAGACCTTGCCGTCGCTGGCGGTGTCGCCGTTGGGGAGCAGGAATTGCGACCTATCGTCAGTGAGGAAAAGCGTGTCTTTGGCACGACGAAGAATCTGCTCCAGGTCGGCCACCGCCGTGAACACGGGATAATACACGCTGTCTATGCCGGTGAGGGTGGTGGAGGAGTCGACGAAAGGTACACCCTTCTGGTTGCCGCCTTTCTTGGCGTTGAAGGCGCTGTTGAAGGTGGTATAATCGTGCCCGTATTGGGCCATTATGGCCTTGGCGTGGAACAGGAAAGCTTCCGTTCCCTGGGGGTATTTCTCCTTGGCGCGTTGGAAATACTCACGGGCGCGGTCATAGTCGCCCCGGTTTACGGACTCGTTTCCCTTGGACAGGAGAACTTGATAGGAGGCATCGTTGATGCCGTCCGAAGCCAGCGGGGCGAAAAGGTTGCAGCCCCAAAGCGCCATGGCTGCCCCGAAGGCCATACCCATATAAAGGTGGATGCGATTCATGGCCCGTCCTGTGATGAAGAATGAACCGTAAGCGGAAACTGCCTGCGGTCGACCTTAAGCTATCCCCGAACTGGGGAAAATTGGGACCAAAAGATAGATATTTTCGGATTTTCCCCGGATTTCCCCGGACTTGTTGGCACCCCCAGGCCATGTGCTATAATCGGCTATATGGTCGAGATGATGTTTTACGCATTTTTGGGCGGGTTCGCCTTCTTTCTTCTGGGGATGTCGGTTTTCATGTACTTCGAAAACCGTAAATTCGAAGACAACCAGCATATGATCAAGCTGCTGCCCCCGCCTCCCAAATTGGCCGCGTGCGAACCGGATTCCGGGAAGGGAAGGGTCTTTACCCCCGTCTCCCTCTCGATCTCTGAAGCCCGTGCCGTCAACCTTCCCTGAGAAACTCCCTCTCGGCTTGTCGGTATTTTTCCATCAAGGCGGTGAGGGCGAGATGCGCTTCGCGGTCGGGTTCCGCCGTTGCGGCATCGAAGCCCAGAAACGGACTTACCACCGACTCCCAGGAAACCGGCTTCCCTCCCTGCTCGGCTTCGAAGTGAACGGCTCTCAACGCCGCGCCCAAGGCGGCGGCATTGGCGGTTTCCTGACGGAATACCGGTACTCCGAAGGTATCGGCCATCACTTGCAGAATTGAATCGTTGGCCGAAGCTCCGCCGGTTACGTGAATTCGCGCCGGCTTTTCGCCCATCCATTCGCTATGCAGCCTCATGCTCAGCATTTGCGCCTCGACTACGGCTCGCACCTCCACCGCCTTGTCCTCCACCGCATATCCGAACCGCCGCACCCGGGGCCGCTGTACCCTGGGGATGATTTCCGTATCGAAATAGGGCAGCATGAAGCGCCCCGCATTTCCCGGTGAGCCGGCCTCAAGCAATTCCGAGAACCCTTTCCAATCCAAGCCGCATTGGTTGCGTACGGCCTCGCGCGCCAGGCTTCCGTTCTTATATACCGAGATGGCCATATAATTCCCGGTGGGACTGGCGAAAACATGGGATTGCCCTAAGGGATCGGTTTTAACCTGCGACATGAAGGCGAAAAGCGTGTCGCTGGTGCCCAGGGAAATACCGATGCGGCCGGAGCTCACCAATCCCAATCCCACCAGGCTGCTGGGGTTATCACCGGTTCCCGGCAGCACCCGACACTGAGGATCGAGGCCGAAGCGCTTGACGAAGTAGTCCGCAATCGGAGTCGACCACGAGCCTGATAAAGTCACGGGAAGTAATTTCTCCCTCAATCCGGGCGCCGTTGCCTCCAGGGCTTTTTCGCTCCACTTTATCGAGGCTATGTCCATCAGGTTCATACCGGCGCCGTCGCCGGCATCGATGGGTACGATGCGTCCAGCCAACAGGCTGGGAAGGAAACTGGAAACCAGGCATATATGCCGGGTGCGGGCATAATTTTCAGGTTCTTGTTTGAAAAATTTCCGGATTTGCGGACCGGTAAACCTTTCATAGGCGCGCGAACCGGTCAGGGAGCAAACCGCGTCGTCGCCGCCCAGGGCTTCGGTGATTTCTCGGCATTCTTCCGAAGTGGTGGAGTCCATCCAGATGGGGGAGGTCGCGCGGCTGTAAATGCCTTCGAGCTGGGCGGACAGGGGTTTGGCCGGATCCGCTGCGACCAGGGCCGATTCGGCGGAGGCGTTGAGGTACACCGAACCATGTTGTTGTCCCGAGGTGCCGATGGCGAGAATATCCCGGAGAGGAAGGCCCTTTGCGTGCAGGGCCGCGAAGATTTTTTCCAATGCCTTCACCCATAATTGCGGTGGAGTGTGGGCTTCGCCGCCGGTGCCGGGCAACACGCCGCTACGGGTTCCGAATTCCGGCAAATCCCTTTCGAAATTCAGGCTTTCCTCGTGCAGGATGCGGGTGCCGTCGGGACTTTTTTCCACCAACAAGGCTGTGAGACTTTGGGTGGAACAGTCCAGTCCCAGGAAAATTTTGCTCATGGGAGGAAAAGTAATTTATGGCCCCAGGCGCGGAGACCCCTCCACCTCAGCCACCCCGACCCTGCCCGGCTATTCTCCATCTCCGCTCTCTTGGCATGAGTTCGACGGTAATGTAAATTAGCTGCCACCGAGGTGGACGTAGCTCAGTTGGTAGAGCAGTGGTTTGTGGTACCACTGGTCGCGGGTTCAAGTCCCGTCGTTCACCCCACCTTTTACTTTACCACGCCCCCCGCTCTTATTTACCCCGGGTTTCATTCCAGAAATTTTTCAAAAAATTCCGGCGGCACATCGCCTTTTTTCTTCGCCACGATGGCGAAATAAAACAGCGGTTCCCCTTCCACGCTCAGACGGTGGCGGTAGCGTTCCAAATGATGTAAATCCAGATATTTGGAAAAGATGAGTTCCCGTATCATGCGCGAGAATCCGCTGCTGTCGGCATTCGAGAGAAAAGATTCCTTGATGTTGAATGCCACCCAGCCTTGCGGCTGAATGATATTGAACGCTTCCATGAATGCCTGGGGAGGAATGTCTCCGAATCCCAGCGCGGCCACGGTTATCAGGCAATTCAACGACCAGGACGACAACTCCTCCTTTTTATCCTCATTGAGAGAGCAGAAGTCGGCGACATAGTAGGCGTCGTAGACATTCGGCCTGTCCCGTTCCGTCGCCTCCTGCGCCTCGACGATAATATCCACACCCACCATGCGCGATACTCCGTATTCCTGTACGGCCTCGCCCATCATGCCGTTGCCGGCACCAAGGTCCAATACCCGCAGCTCGGAGAGATTCTCCTGGGCATGCTCCAAAGTGGATTTGAGAATTTTCGCCACCACTTCGGGGGAATTGCATTTCAATCTGTCGTAGAAAACCTGCTCATACAACCCGGGGAGTTGGTATATCTCCGCATAGTCGTGGAAGCGGATTTTCCGTTTTCCGGACGATTCGTGCAAATAGAAAAACACTTCGTTTTGTTGGAGGTCGTGGGAGTCGAGTTGGGGAAATTGAATTTTATAGTGTTTTGTCTGCATGCTGCTCCTTGATGGGGTTTTGGATTCGAAGAAAAAATTTTGGACGGCATATCGTCGCCCGTTCGGACGGGACAACATACGCATATGGGGCGGACTTTACCGCCGAGAGCGTGGGAATGTCAGGTGATTGGTAGGAGAAAAAGAGGTAATCGAAGCCGATCGATCAAGTTTTTCGCTGTAAATCCGCTTTTTGGGCCATAGGAGGGGGCTTCCGAATATTTTTCCGCAAAATCGCCCCATGAAAATGCCAAAGGGAGCTTATTTTCAAGAAGCGCATTCCCGGCCAGGAGGTCACGGCGGCGCGGCGTTCCATGCAAAACGAATTGAAAACCCAGGTAGAAAAGTTTCGGGCCCGCTTGAAGCAGGCTCCGGGCGATGCTTCGTTGTATCGGGAGCTGGCCGACCTGCTGTTGGAGGCGGGAAAAATCGGAGCGGCCATGAATATCCTGGAAGGATGTTGGGAAAGCGAAGCCGCTCCCGAGGTTTCCCAAGACGACGGGGAGCCGGATCCACGCCTGGCGCGACGGCATTTCGAGCGCGGACTCGAATTCGCCGATGCCTATCTCTACGAGCAGGCCGTGGTTTATTTTATCAAGGCCATGGACGCGGGCATGGATAACTTCGAAGTTCATTATTGCCTGGCCGGGGTCTATAAGAGCCTCGACGACACGGGTCTGGCCATGAGCCATTGCAGCAAGGCCATCGAGCGCAATCCCGGATTTCCACCGGCCTTCATCCTCCTGGGCGGCCTGCTCCGTGAAGGCGCCCGCTACTCCGAATCGGTGCAAGCCTGTAAAAAGGCCCTGTTGCTCGATCCCGATTGCGTAACGGCCTACTATGACCTGGCCTGTTATTACTCGCTTTCCAACGAGCCCGACAAGGCTCTGGCAGCCCTCGAAATGGCATTGTGCAAAGGGTTCGCCGACTTCGACTGGATGCAGCGGGATGTCGATTTGCAGTCTCTGCGCCAGAGGCCGGAATTCGAATTTCTCCTGAAAACCTATCGCTCTAGCGCCGCCTGAGTCCGGAATCGGGCTTCGGGCGCGGTCCCTTCCTGCCATTCCCTCTTTCAAACCCCGGTCAGTTTGCTATATTGGTGCCGCTTTCATCTCATCTGCGCTTAGGTTGTCTTCCATCCAGCCGCTAAAAGAAAAGGTCCTTCTTGCATGAAAAGAGATAACCGGCTTCGTATCGTGGTGATATTGGCGGTTCTGGCCCTGTCGGTCTGGAGCCTCATACCCACCATCAGGGTTTTCATGAAACCCGCAGAACCCCATCTGCCGTTGGAACAGCGGGAACGGGAGGTTTTCAAGCGCGAAAACGAAAACGTGGCCAACAAAGCCGTCAGCCTGGGATTGGATCTCGCGGGCGGCACCCATATCATCGTGGAAGTCCAGAAGGACAAGGTTTCCGAAGACGAGCGTTTCGACGTGGTGGACAGGTCGCTCGAAATCCTGCGGAACCGCGTCGATCAATACGGTCTGAGCGAGCCCGTCATTACCCGTTCGGGCGAAAGCCGAATCATCGCCGAATTGGCGGGCATGGGGGCCGAAGAGGCGCGTGGGCTTATCGGAGCCACGGCGCAGCTCGAATTCAAGTTGCTGGTGGAGCCTTCGGAGTTCCGCAGCGTTCTCAACCGGATAGACGGCCACATCACCAAGAATCCCGGCCTGGTTCAAGGCCTCAAGGTGGATCCCTCCGCAGCGCCCCGCTCCGAGGTAGAAAGCGTTTTCGGGCGCGTGGTGGAAACCGATTCAGGTGATGCGACGAAAATTGCGGGAGCGGATTCCGCCGGCGCGCAAGATACCACCGGCTTGGCCGAGGCTCCGGACGCCGCCGCCGATTCGCTTGACACCGCTTTCGCCGACGATGACGAGACCGCCGAGGAGTTCTATCAGAACCGGCCCTTCGGCTCCCTGCTTCTGGCCGTGGGTCGGGACATCGGCGTGCAAGCCTCGAACGTCAACAAAGTCGAGCGCGTGCTCAAGAATCCTTCCGTCCGGAAAATCATTCCCCATCGCTATCAATTCGTCTGGGGCCGCGAGCTTGAAACCCTCGACAACGGCACTCAATACAAGCGGCTTTACCTGTTGAAATCCCGGCCCGAAATGACCGGAGCCTATATCGCGGACGCCGATTTCAATCGCATCACCTCGGGCATGAATTCGGGTGAAATGGAAGTCGGGATCACTTTCAAAGGTCTGGGACCCAAGGAGTTCGCGCGCATTACCGGCGCCAACATAGGCCGGCAATTGGCCATCGTGCTCGACTCGGTGGTTTACTCCGCTCCCGTTATCCAGGGGCGGATTTCGCAGGGCAGGGCCTCCATCACCGGCATCAATGATTTCAACGAAGCCAAGCGTCTGGCGGTGACTTTGCGCGCAGGGTCGTTGCCGGCACCCATGGAAATCGTGGAATTGCGTTCCGTGGGACCCACTCTGGGCGAAGAAAACATCCAGAAGGGGATGAATGCGGCACTAATCGCCCTGTTGCTGGTGGGCGCCTTCATGGTCCTTTACTATCGCGGCGCCGGCCTTGTCGCCAATATCGCCCTGGCTTTCAATATCGTCATCATCGGCGCGGTGCTCAGCGCTTTCCACGCCACCCTGACCTTGCCCGGCATTGCGGGTATCGTGCTTACCATCGGCATGGCGGTGGACGCCAATGTGATCATCTATGAGCGCATCCGCGAGGAGCTTGCCACCGGGCGCTCGGTAAGAGCGGCCATCGACTCCGGTTACGAAAAAGCTTTTTCCGCCATTTTCGATTCCAATCTTACGACCTTCGGCACGGCCGCGGTGCTGTATTATATCGGCGTGGGCCCCATCAAAGGTTTCGGTCTCACCCTGATGATCGGCTTGGCCGCTTCCATGTTCACTTCCATCTATGTGACCCGGGTCATATTCGATTTGGCCGTAGAAAAAACGGGAGCCAGGAGTCTGTCTCTGGGCAAAGGCCTTCCCTTCCTGAACAAGGTGAATCTCTCGGTCATACCCAAGGCCAAAATTTGGGCGGGTATTTCGGGAGTCGTGATTGTGGGTTGCTTCGCGGTCGTCCTGGCTCGCGGCGGGCTCAATTACGGCATCGATTTCACCGGTGGAAACGTTTACCAGGTGAAGTTCAAGGAAAATCCCGACGTCGAAGCCATTCGTGGAGAAATCGAGCGGCGGGGCCTGGCCACTCCCAAGGTGCAAACCCTGGGCGGCGG
>CAYNXV010000044.1:0-20523 GCA_964401245.1 uncultured Bifidobacteriales bacterium
CGCTTCAATTGCAATTCCGTTTTCCTGGACAAGCAGGTCGCCGTAAAAGGAAGCGACATCCACCTCACCTTCAAATACAGCGAAACGAAAATGCTGTGTCCCGCCGTGGTGAAGCCTTACCAAGTCTCTTTCCGCATCCCCGCCCTGCCCCGAGGAACCTACCGCATCATGGGGCGCGAGCAGGAACCCTGTTCGCTTGACTTAAGCGATATTCCTTGCGCTTCGCATAAGGTAGCGGACAGACCTTTCGACTCTCTCGAAGTGGTGAAAGGCGTGGTTTCGCTGGCGGCACCCGACGGATCCGCCCGGGTCGTGGGGGGAGCCAACCAAGCCGTCATCACTCTGCCTTTCGGAGCCGCGACCTACGCCGAAGTCGAAATCAGAAGTCTGTCGGGGCGCTTGCTGGACCGAAGCCGGATTCCCGTCTCCGGCAACCGACTGGCCCTGGACTGGCCGGCGGGTCTCCAGCCCGGCCTCTACTGGGTGAGGGTGCAGGCTGAAGGCCGCGCGCCTCAGACGCTCAAGGCCTTGCGACCCTAAGAGAATTTCTTCCGGCTCCCCGGCCCCAAGGGCCATTGCCCACAAGGGCGACGGCCCTTTTCTATTTTCAACCTGCATGCCCTATTCTCGACCCCGCTTAGTGCTTACCCTGGGAGATGCCGGAGGCATCGGTCCCGAAGTATTGATAAAGTCCCTGGAACGGCTCCGACGGAACCGCCCGGATCTCCAGACCGAAGATTTTCTGATAGTCGGCGAATGGGATATTCTTAGCGACACGGCTGCGGCCCTGAACTTGGGCGATTTGCTCCGGCCGGAATCCCCTTCGGGGTCTGCCGGCTTTCCCGTGCGCAGCTTGGGAGCGTTGAAGCCGGGCGGCTTTTCTACGGGAATTCCCTCGGCTGAATGCGGAAATGCCGCCTACCGGTATTTCACCCACGCCATCGACTTATGCCTCGCGGGCGAAGCCGACGCCATTGTCACCGCACCCATCAGCAAAGAAGGCCTGCAAATGGCGGGACATCCTTTCGTGGGCCATACCGACATTCTGGAAAAAAGAACCGGCGCTCCGGCAGTGGTCATGGCCCTGGTGCATCCCCAGGTGATGGTCAGCCATGTCACCGATCATGTGAGCCTGAGGCAAGCCCTTGATGCGATAACCGTTCCGCGCATCAAAACGGTGGTCAAGCTTACCTGGGAAGCATTGGTAAAAAACGGAATCGCCTCGCCGCGTATCGCCTTGGCGGGAGTGAATCCCCATGCCGGCGAGAACGGATTATTCGGTCGCGAAGAGTTGGAAATCCTCATTCCCGCCCGGGAGGAACTGCGCAGCGAAGGGTTTCCCGTATACGGGCCGGTGGCGGGCGATTCCGTGTTCCGGGAAGCATTGCTCGGTCGGTTCGACGGCATACTGGCGATGTATCACGACCAGGGTTTCGGCCCCATGAAAACCCTCGACTTTCAGGCGGGGGTGAATTGCACGCTGGGGCTGCCTTTCGTGCGGACGTCGCCCGATCACGGAACCGCTTTCAACATAGCCGGAAAGTACGAGGCCGATCCCGAGCCGATGCTGTCCGCTATAGAGCTGGCCATGCGCTTGGCGGATTCCCGTTAGGCAACGTTACGGGTAACGAAATCAACGGTCCTTGAGACGCTGAAAAGCCTTCACCACGGGTTGCAGATTCCCCTTATTCACCAGTACCTGGATGATATCGCCTTCTTCCAAAACGGTACGTCCGCTGGGGACGATGAAGGTTTCTCCCCGGCATACCAGCACTATCAGAACATCGTCGGGAAGCCCCAATTCCAGCACGGAGCGCCCCGCGGCCGCGGCTCCGAAGGGAAGGATGAATTCCATGATCTCCATGTTCGCGCCTTCGGGCGCGTGGAATTCGAGCGTGCTGTCGGAGTTCCTGCCGGGAGGAACCGTAACCTTGAGGAGCCGGGCCACCACGGGAATGCTCCATCCCTGTATGAGCGTGGAAGTCAGCACCACGAAGAAAACGATATTGAACAGCAAGTCCGCCTCGGGAATGCCGGCCAGCAAAGGAAAGGTGGCCAGAATGACCGGAACCGCGCCCCGCAAGCCCACCCAGGCGATGAAACTTTTTTCGCTCAGACTCCATTTGGAAAACATCATCCCGATAAATACGCTCAATGGCCGGGCGACGAATATCAGCGCCGCCGACACCCATAGTCCGGAACCCAATACTCCCAGCAAGTGCGTAGGGAATACCAATAGTCCCAGGATGAGGAACATGCCGATTTGCGAAAGCCAAGCCAGACCGTCGAAAAATCTTTGGATGGCCCGCTTGTGCGCCACCGTTCCGTTCCCCACCACCAAACCGGCGATGTAAACCGCCAGGAAACCGCTTCCCCCGACTATGTCCGTCAGCGAGAATACCAAGCCCGAGAAAGCCATGGCGAATACCGGATACATTCCATCATAGGAAAAGCGAATGCGATTCAAAAAGAGAATCATGCCTTTTCCCAAACCGAAACCGAAAAGGGCGCCGAGTCCCATTTGCTGGAAAAAGAGGCTTCCCATCATCCACCAGGGACCGTCGGGCGTTTGCATGGCGGTAATGACGGCTACGGTGAGAAAAATCGCCATGGGATCGTTGCTGCCGGATTCCAATTCCAACAACGAACGTACCCGGTGGTTCAGGTGCAGGTTCCGTCCCCTCAGGACGGAAAAGACGGCCGCGGCATCCGTGGAGGAGATGATGGCCCCCAGCAAAAGCGACTTCAATAGCGAAAATCCCAAAGCCAGGTGCACAAAGAGGGCCACGAATCCGCAGGTAAGGAAAACCCCCAGGGTAGCCAGGCTGATCCCGGGCCGTATGACCTTGCTTACCTGGCCCCACCGGGTATCCAGGCCGCCCGAAAATAGAATGAAGATAAGGGCGATGATCCCGATGGACTGCGCCATGGAGGGGTCGTCAAATTCGATTTGCCCGATGCCTTCGGAGCCCGCCAGCATGCCCACCCCGATGAAAAGCAGCAGGGTAGGCACGCCCAAATTCTGCGAAAGGCGGGCGATAACCACGCTGAGTAGGATCAGTATTGATCCCACCAACAGCAGATAATCCAATTCAATCATATCCGGCCTTCGCGGCTCATCCCATCACGCTTTTCATCCGGCGCGTGGTGCCGGCCACATCTCCGCTTTTGAAAATGGCCGTGCCGCAAACGATGACGTTCGCTCCCGCATCGATTACGGTTTTGACATTGTCGGGCCCGATGCCGCCATCCACCTGGATATCGACTTGCAAGCCTTTGGCGTCGATGTCCCTTCGCAAGGCCGCGATTTTATCCAAGGTATAGGGAATGAATTTCTGACCCCCGAAGCCGGGGTTCACCGACATGAGCAACACCATGTCGATTTCGGGTAGGATCCAGTCCAAAGTGTGCAACGCTGTGGCGGGATTCAAGCTGACTCCCGCGCGGCATCCCAATTTCCGGATCTTTTGCACCAACGAATCGAGGTGAACGCCCGTCTCCTGATGCACCGTGATGGAGGAAGCGCCGGCGCGGCAAAAGTCTTCGAGATAGGCAGCCGGGTCCGAAATCATGAGATGGCAATCGAGGGAAAGGGTGGTGGAGCGTTTTACCGCCTCGACGACTACCGGCCCGAAGGTAAGGTTGGGGACGAAATGGCCGTCCATGACGTCCAAATGCACCCAATCCGCGCCACCCTTCGCAATGGCATCCAATTCTTCACGAAGGCGGGAAAAATCGGCATTCAAAACGCTGGGGGCCAATTTATTGCGGTAATCCATATTCCATTATTCCTTGCTTTTCTGGATTGTGTGTACAAAGTGTGCGCATGTTTTCCCAAAAATTCCCGCTGCCGGCGATATCCATTCCTTAAAATTAACTCCGTGAACGGAACAGAAGCTTTCGGGTAGCGGAAAAGAACGCCGAAGTCCCGGAATCAAGGACTTGTCAGGGTAAGGATGCCGAATCATGTGGCAGGGAGGCCACAGCCCGATCGTTTTTACGTGTTCCCCCCCCGGTTAAACCCTATATTATTCCAGAATCTCTTTTCCCGCCTTTTGGGTTATCAGCGGCGGTAAGAACAGCAATCAAAGGAGTGTGCATGCGAAACGTCCAACTGCTTGAACCCATTCTCCATCGCGTGCGCGGACTCTTTCAATACCGGAAGGTGAAAACCCGGCTGTTTGCGGGCAGGGCCATCATAGAGGAGATCTCCTTCCATGGCGGCTCCGAATCGAGCAGCACCCTTATGATACGGTACAAGAATGGCCTCATGCTGACAGTGGGGCAGGGCGGAATCCTGGATTTTCAGGATGAACATTTTTCCGAATTCATGGAAAACGAGGGATTCGGGAAGATGGATTTTCTGGTCCACCTCCATAAAGTGGTATTGAAAAGCCTGTTGAAGTACATGATCCATCCCACCACCACGGTGGAACAGCGGGAAAGAGCGGCGGCGGCCATTTCGAACCTTTGGCTGGCCGAAGGATCGACGTCGACCGACACTTCAGTCCGAAAACAGATTCTGATTCCGACTTGACAGGACGGTGAGAGCCGCTGCGGCGATTTCCCCATCCACTCCGAAAATCTCTCCGGCCGCCCGCTCCACCCCGGCGCGATCGAGGCGGGTCATTTGGCTTCCCGATTCGGTACGGACAATCAGATTCCGTTTTTGCAAATAATATTGCACCCCATTTTCCGCCTTGTTTAATACGGGGTAGTCCATCATTTCCAGGAAATAACTGTCTCTCCAATGGCCCATGAACTCCGCTTCGGTAACCGGTTCCTCCCGGAAATCGAATCGATGGGTGGTCGCGCCCCTTTTGCCGCTGAAAAGCCTCCATACCTTCCGGTCCGCCATATGCGACAGTATCACCTCGTTGGGCGCAATCCAACGGCTTAGGCTCAACCCTTGCCCTGGAAGAGGTAGCGGCTCGTAGATAAGGTAGCCGGGATCGAGAAGAAAGCGACTTCCCTCCCATTCCCATAGCAGTCCGCAATGGATGTTAGCCTGCTTGATTTTATCAGCCATCAAAAAGCGGGAGGAAAAGCCTTTGGCTTTCAGGCGCATGTGCAGAGAGTAGGTCAATGCGTAGCAGGTGCCTCCGGAGGGACCGAGCATTTCTCCGGGTCGAAGCGCCGCCTCCACCGTGCCGCGCCGCGACAGCAAGGCGATTTTACTCAGGTTTTCGTAGGGAACCCTGGATAGCGCCCGGAGCTCAGCGTAAAGTTCAACCGGAAACAAAGCCGTAACGCGCGCGATGCTCCAGCAGCAAATCCAGGAGGGTCAAAGCCGCCATCGCCTCGACGATGACCACCGCCCGGGGCAGCACGCAGGGATCGTGGCGCCCCTTGGCTTCCAGAATCTTTTCTTCCCCCGCCCGGTTGACGGTTGGCTGCGGCATGGAAATAGTGGCTGTGGGCTTGAAGGCGATTCGGCACAACAAGGGCTCGCCGTTGGTGATTCCGCCTTGCACACCTCCGGAACGGTTGGAGGAAGTGCGGATGCGGCCATCCTTGTTCACGAAAGGGTCGTTGTGTTCGCTGCCTTTCAGCAAAGTGCCGGCGAATCCGCTGCCTACTTCGAAACCCTTGGTGGCCGGCAGGGAAAGAAAGGCGCGCGCGAGTTCGGCCTCGGCCCGGTGGAAAACCGGCTCTCCCAGACCCGCGGGGCAGTTTTTCACCACCAGTTGGACCACGCCGCCCAGGGAGTCACGGGCTTTCTTGGCCTCGGCCACCGCCTTTTCCATGGCTGCCGAAGCTTTGGGATCGGGGCAGCGCACGAGGCTTTTCTCGACCTGCTCCAGCGTGACTTCGAGCGGGTCGATGTCCGCTTCCACCGTGCCGATGCGGCTGACATAGGCCGTGATTTCCGCGCCGCAGAATTCACGCAATAGCTTGCGCGCCACGGCCCCCGCGGCCACCCGCCCCACCGTTTCGCGGGCGGAAGAGCGGCCACCGCCGCGATAGTCGCGGAAGCCGTATTTCACGTCATAGGTATAATCCGCATGCGATGGGCGGTAAAGCGTCTCCATGTCCGAATAGTCGTGCGAACGCTGATCAGCATTCCGCACCAGCAACGACAAGGGCGTGCCAGTGGTTTTGCCTTCGAACAGGCCCGACCATATTTCCACGGTATCGGCCTCCTGCCTCGGCGTGGTGAGCTTATTTTGGCCCGGGCGCCGCCGATCGAGGTCGCTTTGGATATCGGCTGCGGTCAGGGCTAAACCGGCCGGGCAGCCGTCGATGACAACGCCTACGCCCATTCCATGGCTTTCGCCCCAGGTCGAGATTTTGAAAAGGTTGCCGTAAATGCTGGACACCTATCGCTCCAGCTTGGGATTGTTCTTATGGCGTTCGGAGTCGCGCCGGGTCTTTTTTTCCAGATTCTTGCGGAAGGCTTCCGTAAGATCGACGCCGGTTTGGTTGGCCAGGCATATCAGCACGAAGAGAACGTCGGCCAGTTCATCGCCCAATTCCTTGTCGCCTTCGGACTTTTTGAAGCTCTGGTCCCCGTAGGTCCGGGCCATCAGGCGGGCCACCTCGCCCACCTCTTCCATGAGAATGGCGGTATTGGTAAGCTCCGAAAAATAGCGTACGCCGATGGTTTTAACCCATTCGTCCACTGTTTTTTGCGCTTGTTCCAGAGATAGGTCCATGATTCGGAAAAACATAATTTAATTGCCCTTCCCGGCCCACCGGGTCGGGTGCGTTTCCAAACGGCGTTCGAACAGCTAGATTTGCCCAAGCCTATACCTGAACCATTTTGACATCACGGAACCGTACTTTATTGCAGCTGGTTCTGCATTTTGACCTGGTTATTCTCAGGCTGTTCAGTCGTATCCAAATCCATCGAGTCTTCCAGGTTCCCCTGACGCTTTTCGTCCGGCTGGCCGATGGCTATATCTGGATTTTCATCGCCGCTTACTTATGGTTCGATAGGCCTCCGGAGGTTTTCCGGAATATCCTGCTGCATAGTGGCTTGGCAATAGCGGTCAGCCTTTCCATTTACTGGCCTCTGAAACTACTGGTCAAAAGGCGCCGGCCCTTCGACTCCGACCTGAATCTGGGCATAAAGGCCCGGGTTCCGCCTCTCGATAAATACTCCTTTCCTTCGGGCCATACCATGAACAACCTCTGCGTGGGCATGACCCTGGCGTTTTACATGCCCGACCTGCATTATTTCGCCTTGGGGCTTCCGCTTTTTCTGGGGACGTTGCGAATTTATTTCGGAGTACATTATTTAAGCGATATCACCGCGGGAGGTATTTTGGGATTTCTCAGCTTCGCCGTGGCGAAATCTCTTTACTTGTACTACCCAGGATGAATACCCCCATTAAGAAAATTGCCCTGGCATTTTTGTTATTGGCGGCCCTGGCCGGTCGCAATGGATTCGGCGCCGAGCCCGATTCCTCGAAACGGAATTCCCCCGATAGCGTTTCGGCCGATAAAGAAACCGACGACCCCGCAAACCCGTCCTGGCCCACGCCCCTCGAAATCGTTACCTGGCCGGTAGAGAAGGTTCTGGTGCCCGGCGTGAAAGGCGCCCTCTACCCCTTGAAGCCCCCGCTCCGTTACTTTCTGACGGAAAACGTAATCGACAGAACCATGGACCTGATGAGCTTCGGCGGGGAAGATCAATTCATGATCTACCCCACCTTGCTGCTTTCCACCGGCACCCGGTCGTCCACCGGCCTTACCCTACGCTACCAATCCCCGTTCGGCAGGAGCGGCGACCGCCTCAACAGCTTTTACAACTTTCATGTGAACGGCGATTGGCGATGGCGGAGCTATTATTATCACAATAAAATCCAAGGCAGCAAGCTCAATACCCGGCTTACCTATTCGATGAACCGGGTGAAGAACGCTTCCTTGAACCAACCGGAAACCAACAAGGTCTGGTTTTACGCGGACTCCTCCCATATCGTCGGATTTTCGGCCAGCTATCCGCTGCCTTTCTTTCCCGAAACCCGCTTCGGTCTCGGCTACACCTTGCGCGACAACCATTTCGGCGAAGCGCCTCCCCAGGAGGATGAACTCGTAAGTCCCTTTTTCGTTTCGGACGACGGGTTAATCGATCGCGGCTTCAATCGACATTGGATGGGCCATGTCGGGACGGTGAGTCTCTCGCGCGATACCCGCAATAACGTGCATATTCCCATTTCCGGCAGCCTGCTCGAAACCGATTGGTATTACCATTTCGCCTCGCGCGACTATGACTACCATAAGTTCAGCCTTACCTGGTCCGGCTATTTCAAACTCGGCAGCGAGGAATATGAGATGAATTCCGCCGAAGAAAGGGAACAGTTCAAAGACCTCGACCTGAAGAAAATGTTGGGAAACATGGAATACCGCAAGCTCCGTGAGCAGGTTTTCACCCGCAAGGTCGTGGCCGTGCAAATCCATTTGGTCCAAAGCTTCGAAGTCGACGGGAATAACGCTCCACATTACGCGCTCAACACTTTGGGCAACCAGACGCCCATGCGCGGGTATAGCGGCTCGCGGTTCAAGGATTTGGCCGTGGCGGCCGTAAGCATGGAATACCGGTTTCCCCTCATGCGCCTGGTGGATGGCGTCCTCTTCAACGAATACGGAAACAAGGGGAGCGGATTGACGGAAATCGATTACCTGGCCAGCAGGAATTCCTGGGGGTTCGGAGTGCGGGTACGCCGTCCCGACCTTTCCCTTTTCCGGGTCCAATTGGGATTTCACGGCTTACAAGGGGCCGTCTTGAACCTTTCGGTGGACTCCCCTTATTGATTCACTGCCGCGCCGGGCTTGATTTCCGGGACGCTGCCGGTATGGCGGTGACGCCGTTCGGCCATGTCCAACAGCATCCGCGTGATGTCCTCGGCGGGCAGGGGCTTGGAGAATAGGTATCCCTGCATTTCGTCGCAGTGCAGGGCATAGAGAAAGGCGCGCTGCTCTTCGGTTTCCACTCCCTCGGCCACCACCCGCAACTTCAAGGTTTTGGCGATGGCGATGATGGCATGGGTGATGGCCGCGTATTCCTGGTCCTTGACCAGTTCCATCACGAAGGAACGATCTATTTTCAAGGTGGTGATGGGCAATCGTTTGAGATTGCCGAGACAGGAATAACCGGTGCCGAAATCGTCCACGGCCAAACCGACTCCCATGTCTTTGAAGGACTGCAACCCATTCAGCGTGGTTTCATCCTTTCCCATGAGAATGCCTTCGGTGATTTCCAGTACCAGGTTTTTGGGGTTGAGTCCGCTTCCCGAAATGATGGCCTGGAACCGCTGTACCAGGTCCGCCTCCTTGAGCTGGCGCGGCGAAAGATTGACGGCCATGGTGAGCCCGGGAAAACCCAGGTCGCGCCAGATGCAGGCCTGCTTGCAGGCCTGTCGCAGCACCCAATCCCCCAGGGCCGTAATGATTCCCGTGTCCTCGGCGATGGGAATGAATTTATCCGGCATGATCATTTTGCCTTCGCGGGGATTGTACCAGCGCAGTAAAGCCTCCATCCCCACGATGACTCCGGTTTTCACGTCGATGATGGGCTGGTAATAGGTGATGAACTCCTCTTGCGCCAAGGCCCGTCTCACGCCGTTTTCCAAAGACATGCGCTCGGCCGCCATGCGGTTGATTTGCGAATTGTACAGTTGGAAGTTCTGACTTTGTTCCTCCTTGGCCCGCGAGAGGGCGGCATCCGCATTGCGCAGGAGATCGTCCCTACCTTCCCCGTCATTGGGCGCAATCGCGATTCCGATGCGGGCCGTAACATGGATTTCCTGGCCCGACAGGTAAAAAGTCTGATTGAGGGAATGGAGGATTTTATGCGCGATGCTGGAAACGTCCTCGGCATTGCGTACCCGGGGCAACATCACCACGAAAGTGTCGCTGCCGAAGCGCGCCACCGTATCCACCGCCCGCAGGGAACGTTTGATGCGCATGCCGGTTTCCATCAAAAGACGGTCTCCCCGCTCATGCCCCAGCGTATCATTGGTGTCTTTGAACCTGTCCAGATTGAGAAAGAGAATCGCCACTTTTTGACTTTCCCTTAAAGCATGGGCCAATTCCACATCCAGTCTGTCGGAGAATAGGCGGCGATTGGGAAGACCCGTAAGCGGATCGTGATAGGCCAGATACTCCAGATTGGATTCCATTTCGCGTCTTTGGCTGAATTCCTCCTTGAGCCTGTCATGCAAATCACGCCACCGGCCCACTCCGGCGCCAATCAACAAATGCAATACGGCTGAGGCTCCGCCGCTGGGAAGCACTTGACTCCAGTCAAAGGAGAACTGGTAGGCCATATAAATGTTGAAGATGTTGAGCAGGCCCGCCACCGCCAAGGCCGGCCAGGTTCCCAGCATGGACGCCGAAAGCAACAGGGGAAGCAGGGAAATGAAAAACGTCGTGTCTTTGAGAATGTTATACAGCGGGATGACGGCTATGGCGTAGAGAATGAGGCTGAAAACCACTACGCAGAATCGGAAGATATCCAGTTGTTTGCGCAAACCCGTGCGAATCGGTTTGGAAACAGCCGCCTCAGGCATGGATTTTTGCACAATCGCCTCGGTCGGCATATTCATCCGGGATACCGGGAAGCCGTATAGGCGTCTAGGGTTAGTTGAAAAATGAGCATTTGAGCTGATTATAGGGGGCGGTTCAAAAAATTGTCAATTTAGAGGACTGGAAGCGGCCCACCGCGCTTTTAAAACGCGGCGTCCGCACCCGCCAAAATGCGGAAACGCAGGGGGTTTCCCCGGGGATGCTCCCGCAAATCGGCGCCGAAGGCATGCAGGGCGCCATAATGGAATTTGAGGCGGCCTTCCAGGAAAGTCTGCTCCAGAAACAAATGGTTTTCCCAATGGGGGGGTATGATCAGATCCGCTCCCCATCCCCGCACCCGCTTGGGGCCAAGGAAGTCGGCGGATGCTTCCACACGCAAGTCGGTGGTGAATTCCTTTTTCAGGCGCAAACCGAACCAGTAGGGGGCAGGAACGAATTCCATCCCGGAATTTCCTGCTCCGAAAAACCTCCGGAGTCCCGCCTTGGCGGAATAATCAATGCCCGAGACTAAAGAGCCCGAGCAAGCCAGCGCCAAGCCGCGACTCCCCAAAACATGGGGGCTTGGCTGGTCGGGACCGGGCCGGGAATTTTCCGACACCAAAGGGAGCCCCCATTCCCTGGCCTCCTTGGCTTCCAAGGAAAGGTCCGATACGCCTATTTTCCGGGTATAGGCCAGCGCCAGGGTCAGCCCCCGACGATGGCGGGCCCGATTCTCTTCCATATCCCCTTCCCCGAGTCCACTGGCCATGCCCGTGGGAGAAGACCCGGGACCCTGGAACAGATAGTAGGCCCGCATCCGAGTTTGCCATTCCGGCGCCCGGTGGAGCCGATAGGTTATGTGCTGCTCGGCCAGTCCCATATCCTCTCCCCAGCTTCCCTGCCCGACCAGCCCGAGTCCTGGCCCTTGGGGAGTTTCCGGTTCCCATCTCCAATCGATGCCCAAGGGAAGGTCCCACTCCTCCCAAGATTCGAGCAATGTGTCCGCCCGCAGGCTTCGATGCGCCACTCCCAGGGAAATTCCGGCCCGGGCGCGCTGGGTGTGAACCAGGGGAATCCCTAGCGTGGCTTCGTTTTCTGCGAAGGCGTAGAGGCCCCGCGGGTGGTCCGCGGCCCGGGATGACAGCTCCAGGTCGAAACCGCGCGAATCCGAAAACCGCAACCCGGCGCGGCGGCCCTCGAAGGGATAGACGATTCCCGTGACGGGAGAAAAATTCCACCACCAACCCTGGTCAATTTCGCCGCGCAGGCGAAGTCCCGCCGCGTCGCCTTCGGCCATGGCCCGCAACAGGCTATAGGGAGGGATGTTTTCTCCGAACCAGGCCAATTCCGCCGGCGGTTTTCCTCCGGCCTCGCTTCTTCGCGCCACGGTAGCGTAGGAGAAATGATCGTTTTGCTCCAGGCCAAAGGCTCCGCCGGCGCCGGCTCCCAAGGGGAAACGGAAAAACCCCGAGAGATAGGGGGTGTGGTTTTCAACTTCGGGTTCCACCAACTCATGCAAGTAGGGATCGCCCACTTCATTTCCCAGTCGGCTGGAAAACCCCCAAGACCCGGGAGCACCTTCCGGACCCGCAGCGGAGAGAGGTGCCAAGCGGGGCTGACGGTATATGGCGCCGAAACGGCGGTAATCCCCGGGAGCGCGATAGAAATCCCCGTCCAAGGCGAGAGCGTTTCCGCCATCGATGAGGAAAACCCTTTCGGGATGAAGTCGGCGCGTTTCCATAAGCGGGGATTCCGCCCGCGCAGAGGGTAACTCGTAGGGAACGGCATCTTCGGGTGCGGCCCCAACAAAACCGGGTATCATGGCCAAGGACCACAGCGCGAGAAAAGCTTGCAGGGCGCCCGGGACGCGGGAATCGGAATGATTTCCGGGTTTAATGGACATGGGTTATTTCCATTTCCAGGCGATGCCCGCATAAGCCCCGGGCAAATGGGTGGGATAAGGGCGGCTGAAAACCATATCCCAAACCAATGCCGCCTCGGGATGCCAGCGCCCCCGCAACCGCGCCTTCCAGGCCAGTCCCGCATAGCCTCCGAATTCCGATTCGTTGGTTTCCAGATAGGCCACGCTTTTTCCCGGCTTGGTTGCGGCCACGCGCGCGAAGTAAATGCCGACGCCGAAAAAGGGCGCGGGAAGCCAAGCGGACACCTGGGTGGACAGGCCCTCGTATTCGAGGCCCACTCCTCCGCGGACATAATGCACCGAGGCCGGAGAATTTTCGCCGTCGAGCAAGGCATAGGTGAATCCCGCCCGGGTTTTCAATTCTCCCCTATACCCGGTTTTACCTTGCAGCCAGAGAGTAGGAGAAGGATCCAAGGCCTTCGACAGCTTCCCGGCGGGAGACACGATGCCCGTACCTCCCATTATTTCCAGGGACCGCATCACTTCATTGGCGGCGTGCAGGCGGCCGTTCAGGGTCAACGCCATCGCGAAGACTACGCAAGCCCCGGCCCGTAAAACCGTTTTATCCATGGCGTTCCCGACGGACCAAACGTGCTCCGAAAAAACCGTCGTAATCCGTCTCTCCGGGGAATATCCAGAGGCAGCCCCCGCGCACCAGATTCGCCGGCAAATACCCGGCGGCATTATCCAGGCGCCATTGCGGAGCCTGGGATAAAAAGGCGTTCACCACCGCGATGGTCTCCTCTTCTTCGGGACTGCACGTAGCATAGACGATACGCGCGTCTTCCGACGCCAGGGAAGCGGCCTGCAATAGGAGTTGCGTCTGGGTGGCGGCCTGTCGTTTCAGGGACTCGGGAGAAACCCGCCATTTGGCTTCGGGGCGCCGGTTGATAACACCCAGGTTACTGCAGGGAGCATCGATGAGAATCCCGGAGAAGGACTTTTTCAAGGCGGGATGGGCCGGGTCCATATTGACGGGCCAAAGGCGCGTATGGCCGCAGCGGACGGTGTTATCGCGCATGCGTTGTAGGCGCGGCCAGGACAGGTCGTTGCATACGATGGCCGGAGCCTGCGCGGACGAATGCGGAGAAGGATGCGAGGCGGCTTGCTCCGACAGATTTTCAGCCATAGCGGCGGCTTTGCCACCGGGAGCCGCGCAAAGATCAAGGAGAGTGTCTGAGAGCTCCGGTTGTAAAAGGCGGAGCACCAGTCCCGAAGCCGGATCCTGAAAGGATATTTTTCCCTCGGCAAAAAGACTTGAACTCAATGCCGATGCGGCCGAGGTTTCCAAACGGTAATATTGCGGACACAGGGGATCGCGGAAAAAGGTCATGCCCGCTTCCGCGAGAGCGGTTTCGATTTCCTCCGCCGAAGCGCGCGCGGGATTCCGCCTCACCCATATCGCCGCTTCTTCGTTGTTGCGCGCCAACGCCTTTTCCAAGGCCGCGCGTCCCAAATGCCGCTCCCATTTGACCAACAGCCATTCGGGATGGGAATGGTTCACGGCCAATCCTTGCAAGCCGGTGTCGGGAAAATAGCGCAACCCTTGGCCGGCGGCTTTTTTCAACACGGCATTGGCGAAACCGCCTTTGTGCTTGTCGATGTTGCGCTTGGCCAACTCCACCGACAGCGCTACCGCCGCATAATCGGGCACGGATCGCAAAAAGAAAAGTTGGTAAATCCCCAATCGCAGGATTTGCTTCAGCAAGGGGGGGCGGATGGAGGCCTCGGCGTATAACCCAAGATTGTAATCAAGTAAAGCCCGGTGGCGGATCACGCCGTAAGCCATTTCCCAGGCCAATCCCCGGTCTCCCGGAGAAAGCCCGGCGGTGGCGGCCGGCAGCAAGTCCTTTAGGAACCGACCGGTTTTTTCGTGGGTCAGAAGAACGGATAAAGCGGCTTCGCGAGAGGGATACCCTTCCATGGTTGCAATCGGTTAGCCGTACCGGAGCGCGGCTATGTCGTGAACTCCCCGCAGATAATCCGCTCCGGACATGCGCGGCTTTCCTTCGGGTTGCACTTCCAGGAGTTTAAGCCGCAACTCACCGCAGCCCACTACCGGATACTTGTCCTCGGATTGCGTGACGGTTCCGGGACCGGTCGAAGCCTCAGCGACGACATGCGCTTTCCACACGCGCAATACCCGGCCCGAAGGCTCGTGGGTATGGCAGACGGGATAGGGATTGAAGGCGCGAATCCGGTTGTGAAGAGACTTGGCGGACCGGGACCAATCGATTAATCCGTCTTCTTTACGCAGCTTGGGCGCGGGGCAAGCTTCACCATGCTCCTGCTCGCGGGGCGCGGCCTTGCCCCCCTCCAGCGCTTCCACGGCCTCCAGCAACAGTTCGCTGCCCAGGGCCATGAGCCTTCCGTATAGCTCCTCCGTAGTCTCCTCCGGACCGATGGGGGTTTTTCGCTGGGCCAAAATACTGCCGTGGTCCACTTGTCGGTCCAATTGGAATACCGTCACTCCGGTCTCCGTCTCGCCTTCCGCAATAGCCCACTGGATGGGGGCCGCCCCCCGGTATTTGGGAAGTAGGGAGGCATGCACGTTGACGGCGCCGAACCGGGCCAGGGGAAAAAGGCTTTCGGGAAGGATACGGAAGGCCACCACCACCAAGAGGTCGGCGTTTTCGCTCCTTAGCCGCTCGTGGAACCCGGGAGTTTTCAACGACTCGGGTTGGATAATGGGTAAACCCAAATCCAGCGCCTTTTGCTTGACGGGCGAAAAGGCGAGCTTTTGTCCCCGGCCCTTGGGCCGGTCGGGCTGGGTTACGACCAAGGCGACCTGATGGCGGCTTTGGTTCAAGGCGGTAAGGCTCGGCACCGCGAATTCGGGCGTGCCCATAAAGACTATTCTCATCGGACTCCTATCAACCCGGCGTCCGGCAAATGCCGCCACCTATTTCTTTTTAAGCGGCCGCCACCATTTTTCGTTTTGACGATACCATTCCACCGTGGCGGCCAGTCCGGATTCGAAATCGTGAGCGGGCGTCCAGCCCAATTCTTTCCGGATTTTCGTGGCGTCGATAGCATATCTCCGGTCGTGGCCGAGCCGGTCAGGCACGAATTCCAGCGAAGATTCATCGCGCCCCAACAGGGCCAGTACCCGATGGGCGATATCGATGTTTTTCCATTCGTTGTTGCCGCCGATATTGTAAACCTCGCCCGCCTTGCCTTTTTCAAAGGCCAACAGGATGCCCGCGCAATGGTCCTCCACATGCAACCAATCGCGTACGTTGAGGCCGTCCCCGTAAATCGGAATTTTCTGCCCGTCGATAAGGTTGGTGATAAGCAGCGAAATGAGCTTTTCCGGAAACTGATAGGGCCCGTAATTATTGGAGCAACGGGTGATGACGGCGTCGAGGCCGAAAGTATGATGATAAGCCGTAACGAGCATATCGGAACCCGCCTTGCTGGCGGAATAAGGCGAGTTGGGAGCCAGGGGGGTGGTTTCCGTGAACAACCCCGTGGCGCCGAGCGATCCGTATACCTCGTCCGTCGATACATGGAGGAAGCGCCCGCTGCCGGTTTGCCGCGCCGCTTCGAGGAGAATCTGGGTTCCCAGCACATTGGTTTGCACGAAAATCTCGGGTCCGGAAATGCTCCTGTCCACATGCGACTCCGCGGCGAAATGCACGATGCCGTCCACGGGTTCCCGCAAAATCTCGGTCACTAGGGAGCGGTCGCAAATGTCCCCCTTTACGAAAGTGTAGTTGGGCGACACCGAGACATCCGTCAAATTTGCGGGGTTGCCGGCATAAGTCAGGTTATCGAGGTTGGTGATGCGGAAATCAGGCCTTTTCGCAATGACATGGCGGATGAAATTGGATCCGATAAAACCGCTGCCGCCGGTTACGAGTATGTGCATACGGAAAGCCTCCGGCGATTCTGCGCCTGAAAAACAAAAAAGATGCGAGGGGACAATTTAGCAAAAAAGCGGCCTGGCAGGCGTTTTCCGGGGCAATCAGCAGCGGGAATTCCCGCTGGAGCGGATTTAAGCGGGGTTAATTCGTGAATCGGCGCGCTATGGAAAGGATCTCGTCTTCGCGGCGCAAAAAGGCTTTGACCACCTCGGGATCGAAATGCAATCCCGATTGACTGATAATCATCTCGCGGGCCTTTTCATGCGGAATCGCTTCTTTATAGCAGCGCGCCGAAGCCAAGGCATCATAAACATCAGCCAAGGCCACGATGCGGGCCGAAAGGGGAATCTCCGTACCCTTTAGAGGCCGACCGATTCCGGTCTCGACGAACAGGGCTTTGGAGGAGCCCAGTACATTGGGATATCCCGTACCGTCGAAACGCTGGTGGTGATGGTAGGCGATTTCCTTGCTGAGGGAGTAGAAGGTGCGGAACTTCAATTTAAGTTCCAGCTCGAAAAGCAGGTCGCCACCGATGATGGTATGCAACTTCATCATTTCGAACTCGTCCTCGGTGAGCTTTCCCTGTTTTTTCAGGATGTTGTCGCGGATGCCGACCTTGCCGATATCGTGCAACGGAGCCGAGATGAAGAGATCCTCGCAATAGGGCCGGGTAATATATTGGGAATATTCCGGCAGTTTGCCCATTTCCTCGGCCAGAATGCGGGAATAATGGCTCATGCGGACAATGTGGTTTCCCGTGTCGCTGTCACGCGCTTCGGATATTTTGGCGAAACCGAGAATGGAGATTTCCTGGATTTCGTTGCCCCGCCGCACGCTGCCGGCCAAATCGCGGAGCACATGATCGCGGTGGTTATTGTAAAGGCGGCCCAGGACAATGAGGCCGGCCCAGGGCATGAAGAATTCCGGCAACCAGAAAAGGTAACCGCTGGCATTGGCTGGGAAAAAGGCGATGGCGGAGTGGCCCATGAGAAGATAGGTGACGAAGCGGCCGGCATGCCAAAAAACGCACAGGGCCAGCGCGGAGAGCAGTGAATGCCGCAAGGCCGCTTCCAGAAAACGCGCCACGGGCGTGATGGGCCTGAGGGGAATAGTGCCTAATGTGTCCGATATGCCCGCGCCACCAGCGGATTTCGCTTCTGGATTGGGCACGGCCTTTGACTGACCGCTCAAATCGATAATGGCACCGTGTAACGTAGGGGCCTCCCTGAAGCTACGTTTAAAACCGACAAGGTTTATATTAATTCGGGGTTTCGATTCGCACCGGAAGTTTTTCCGTAAAACGCTGCAAATCGCCTCTTTTGATTTTTTTTGGGGTGGAAACACCACATTTCCTTTACCAAATTTCTTTTAAATGGAAGGAACCGTCAATGCGGCTGGAAGAAGCCCTACGGGAATATCGGGACGGCAGATTGAACGAAAGCGCAATCCTGGATTTTCTGCGCGCCTATCCGACACTTGATTTGGGCGATATCCGCCTCGACCGCCACCGCTCTCTACGCAAGGGATTTCCCGAAGTGGTATTCGGTCAAGGCAAGACACCGAACCAGCTTCGGCGGATTTTGGCGGCATCGAGAGACGAGACCGACAAGCTACTCATCACTCGACTAGCCGAAGAAACCTTCACGGAACTGGAAAAGGATTTTCCCCGCCTCCGTTACCTGGCAGCCGCCCGCTGCGCCTATATCGGGGAAGATACGCCCCAGTCCGCCGCTCCGGAGGGTCCCTTTATCCTGGCTTTGGGAGCGGGAACCACCGACGCACCCGTGGTCGAAGAGGCGGCGCTTACGGCACGGCTCATGGGCTGCCGCGTCGAAATCCTCCATGACATGGGCGTGGCCGGGCTGCACAGATTACTGGAAAAAACGGAGCTGCTGCAAGCCGCGTCTGTCGTGGTGGTAGCCGCGGGCATGGATGCCGCCTTGCCGGGAGTGGTCACGGGACTGGTCATGGCTCCCGTCATAGCGGTTCCGACCAGCGTCGGCTACGGTGCCTCTTTCCAGGGATTGGCGGCCCTGCTTTCCATGCTCAATACCTGCGCTCCTGGGCAAACCGTGGTCAATATCGACAACGGTTTCGGGGCGGGATACGCAGCAGCGCAAATTCTATGGATGGCACGCCGGCAAGCACCTCCCCAGCGCTGATTCGGACGGCTTGGGCGCAAATCATTCGGTGGCGCAATTCATTTACAGAAACCGCAGCCACCCCCTAGAATAGGGAGGTATGCGTCTCGACTCCTTTTTCCCTTCCGCGGCCACGCGGATGCCTGCGCCCCGATGGGCATTGCCCATAATGTTGCTGGCCTTGTCCATGGCTCAAGGGGCGGCAAAAAAAGGCACCGAAGTATGCGGTACCTTCAAGCTTCCCACCACCTGGACCCAGGCGGAATCCCCCTATCTCGTCACCGGGGACATTTATATTCCGGAAGGGTCGCGACTGACTGTTGAGCCCGGCGCCATCATCCGTTTTACCCGTCCGCGGCCTTGCGAAGGAGAAAAACCCTTGGCCAAATTGGATTGGGCGGACTCCCAATTCGTCAGCCTCAAGGTGGACGGCAATTTCTACGCCGTGGGAACGTCCGCCAAGCGCATCCTTTTCGAGCCGGAGGGTTACCAAATCGGCCATATCGGATGGGATGGCATTCGCATCCATGGCCAAAGCGCCCATCGAGCCGAAATCGGATTTTCGATTTTCCGGGGGGCCCACAAGGCCTTGCAAGTAGAACAAGCCGACTTCTTCGTACATCACACGCTTTTCGAGGACAATAATATCGGCCTCTGGCTGGGACGATGGGCCAATCTGGTGGTGGTCAACAACAACTTCATCGGCCACCGCAGCGCGGGATTGTTTGTGGAAAGCGCACAGCCGAAATTAGCCAGCAATATCTTCTACCGGAACCGCGGATTCGGCATCTGGTCCGATCGCAATCCTGCCGTGAACATGCATTACAATGCTTTTTTCGCCAATCGGGAAGGTCATTGCTTCCAATGCCCGGCTTGGGCCCTGCAATTGGATTTTAAAAACGCCTTGGGCGACTCGTCCGATCGGTTCAATAATATCGTCGCGGATCCGTATTTCGAAAACTCCGCCAGCTTTACCGCCGCCTTGGCGCGCGATATGGAATTGAATACCCCCAAAAACCGGATTCGCGACACCGTATTGGCGGCCATGGAATACGGAAATCGCAAGGACGTTTCCGAAAATACCGTCCGCATGCACGAATTCAAGCCTCAGGGGGAGGGGCCCTATCGACTCTCGGTATACTCTCGCCTCATCGATGCCGGCCATCCCGGAGAGGCGATGCAGGACAGCGACGGATCGCCCAATGACATCGGCATTCATGGGGGTCACATGGGGCGCTTGACCCGCAATCCGCTTTGACCCTTTCTCCCGGCTAGAAAGGGCTATTTGAGTCTTATCTCCCTGTTCCCAAAAACCCCGCGGGATAACCATGCGAGAGTCATTGCCCGGCGACGCCTCCTGGCCGTATGTTTGGGATAGAGGGAGGCGCGTTGCATGGAAACGGGATTCAGCATGTCGGTAAACGGAGTCGCGCAGGCATTTGAAGATCATGCCGCCCGCGCGGAAAGGATTTCCCGGGCCGCCGAACACAAGGATTTGGCCAAAGACATGGTCGGGCAAATCCAGGACGAAAAGACAGTCAAGGCCAACCTCGAAACCATCAAAACACGCGACGAGATGATGGGCACCCTGCTCGACATCCTCGCCTGAAAAAATCCTCTCCCTACTCTTGCGACATATTCCAACAACTCGTTACCCGGGTGTTGGAATTCCGAACCGAAGCCTTTCATGGCCTTGCTTCACGGCTTGCCAAAATCTTCTTTATATAAATAGACACTGCTTTATATCAGCGCATGCTGCCAAAAGGTGATGAGGTGGAAATGGAAAAAACTCCGGTTGCAAAAGCTCAGGAGAAGTTCCCCGACGCTCTTTTCGCGTCTCCGCAAAACTTGGCGCATGTGTTGGAAAACCTGAAGGACCATGCCATCTTCCTGATTGACGCAGAGGGAAAGATTCGCAGTTGGAATACGGGTTCGGAACGTGTGTTCGGATTCAATGATTCCGAAACCATTGGAAAACCCTTCGCCACGATATTCACTCCCGAAGACGTTAAGGCCGGAATCCCGGAAAAAGAATTGCTGACCGCCCAATCCGACGGGAAAGCCGAGGACGAGAGATGGCATCAGC
>CAYNXV010000045.1:0-18123 GCA_964401245.1 uncultured Bifidobacteriales bacterium
TTGATAGTCGAAGACGACGCCGCGGTGCGATTCCTTATCGAAGGCCTGCTGACCCAACGGGGTTTTCGCTGCCGCAGCGCCTCCAGCGGCGAAGAAGGCCTGCTGGCCGCGGACGAAAATCCGGGCCCTTTCGACCTTTTGATTACGGACGTGGTACTGCGCGGCATGCATGGGGTGGAATTGGCACGTCGGCTCTCGAACCGGCATTCCGCCCTAAAGGTGATCTTCATATCGGGATATGACGATGAAAACCTCTCCCGCTACGGTCTCTCGGGACACGAGGAAAACCTGATTCATAAGCCTTTCACGGCGGATAATCTGTATTACCGCGTGAACATTGCACTGAAAATAATTTAGTTTTCAACCGGGTCCCTGATCCTCTTTTCATCCGGGCGTCTAACGGAACGGGCTTTTACGAATCCCGGGGCATTCATTATGTCATGGAACACTGCACCGACATGGTCCACTTTGCCCTCGTGCCTTACGCTGCGGGAGAAGGAAGGTCTCGCGGAAATCATCCTTCAGTGGAGAATTTTGGAAAGCCTGGTTCCCCTGGGAATCTGGGTTGGAACCTCGCGAGGCGAATTAACCTATGCCAGCCCGAGCCTGCTGTCCCTCCTGGGTTTAGACGAAAAAGATTCCCTCTCTTTCGCGGACCTTGAATCCAACCCTCCCGAAGCGCCCTCGCCGGAATTACAACTATGGCTCGCCGCCTTGCAAGCCGGGCGATGCGAAGAATACGATTTTTCCTTCACGGACGCAAAGGGGAACAGGCATCACGTTTTGAGAAAAGGCCTGCCGGTGCTGGATGCGGAAGGAAACCTAGCAGGCTGGATCGGCCTCCATTGCGATAGGACCGGATTGCATCAAAAGGCGGAGGGACGCCGCGAGGCCCATCGCCACTTCGAAGGCCTGGCCCGGCACATTCACGACGCCATCATCGTCCAGGACGGATTCGGCGGCATCCTGTTCGCGAATGAAGCCGCGGCGGGTTTGCTGGGAATGCCCAGCGTGGAGGCCCTGCACGGCGCCGCCGACGATTGCCTGGAGGCCAACGTCGCCTTCTTCGCGGAAAACGGCGAATCCTTTCCTCCGGAAAACCTACCCTATCGTCTTGCCTTGAGGGGTGAGTTGCCCGGACCGACGACCCTGCGAATCGAAAATCGCGGCACCGGCGAAAGCTCCTGGCAAAAACTGCAGGTGTCCACGGTTCCCGATGATCGGGGCGGCGTTAATATGGTGGTGACCACCATCTATGACATCAGCGCGCAAAAAGCCGCCGAAGAGGAGCTCAAAACCGCCCACGAAACCCTGGCGCTGATATATGAGAATGTCTCCGACCTGATCATTCTCCTTTCCGTAGAAGCGGACGGTGAATACCGTTTCCGGCAAATCAACCGGCCCGAGTTGCAGCCCGGATCCCCGGGTAGGGAGGAAACCGTGGGGAATTCCCTGTCGGAGGTCCTGCCCGAGCCTTACCTGAGTTTCTACCGCGCCAAATGCGCCGAAGTGCAGGAGAAAAAAGAACCCTTGGCCTTCGAATACCAAATCAACAAGGGCGGCGGATCCCGCACGGTGGAGGCGAAATACACGCCTATTTTCAATTCCCGCGGGATTTGCACCCACATCCTCATCGTAGCGCGCGACATCCAGGAACGCAAACAGAACGAAGCCAAAATCCGGATCCTCAACGACGAATTGGGACGGAGGGTACGCGAGTTGCAGACTATTTTCGATACGGCTCCGGTAGGCCTTATTCTCATCAAGGACGCCGAATCCCGATACCAGAAGCTCAATCCCGTCATGTCCCGGCTGCTGGAAATGGACACCGACACGGACTCCGAACCCGGCGGGGGAACCGCTTCGCCCGCCTACAGTATTTGGCGCCGGGGAAGGGAACTCGGTCCGGAAGAAACACCCATGGGACGGTGCATGGCCACCGCCGCACCCGTACGGGACGAAGAGCTGGAAATCCGGTTTTCCCATGGCCGCGTTCGGTACCTGGTAGGCAGCGCAGCGCCGGTTTTCGATGAAAAGGGCAAGGTTCGGGGCGCCATAGGCGCCTTTTTGGATGTATCGGAAAAGAAAAAACAGGAGGAGACGCTCAAAAGAAACGAAGGCAAATTGCTGCAAGCCCAGAAAATGGAGGCCATCGGCCAATTGGCGGGTGGAGTCGCCCATGATTTCAACAACCTGCTTACCGCCATCAACGGATATGCGGATTTGCTGCTCCATGAACTGCCCCACGACGAAAACAAGCGCATGTATTCGATGGAGATCAAGAAATCGGGAGAGCGCGCCGCCGCTTTGACCCAGCAATTGCTCGCCTATAGCCGCCAACAGATTTTGTCGCCCCGGAAAATGGATCTCAACACCGTGGTCGAAGACATGGTCAAATTATTGGGTCGACTTATAGGCAAGGAAATCAATCTGGTGACCCTGACGCCGGAGAGGCCGACATACGTGAATGCCGACCCGGGGCAAATCGAGCAGGTGGTACTCAATCTCGCCGTCAATGCCCGCGATGCCATGCCCGATGGGGGAGAATTGCTCATCAAGGTGACTTGCGAACAACGTCTTATGCCGGATTCGCGCGCCAATACCCCCAGCCGGCAGCAATACGGCGTACTCTGGGTGTCCGACTCGGGCCATGGCATGGATGAAGGCATCAAGGCCCGCCTTTTTGAACCGTTTTTCACCACCAAGGAACTTGGTAAAGGTACGGGTTTGGGACTGTCGGTGGTCGAAGGCATCGTCAAACAAAGCGGCGGCTTTATCGAATTACAAAGCGCTCCCGGAGAGGGGACGCTTTTCAAAGTCTATTTGCCGGCCGCCGAAACCCTTTCGGAAAAGCCTTCCCGCCGTGACGGCGAAAGAATCACGGAAAAACTCCCCGTTACGGGAAAGGGAACGCTCCTCCTGGTGGAGGATGAGGATATGGTGAGGAATTTCGTGGCCAAAGTGCTTTCCGTGGGAGGATACGACGTATTGACCGCTTCCGGTGCGGCCGAGGCTTTGCTCGTAAGTGAGAGACATGCGGGTCCCATCGACGTATTGATAACCGATGTGGTCATGCCGCAAATGACCGGACCCAAATTGGCCGAGATCCTGACCCAACAAAGGGGCGGGATACAGGTCGTTTTCATGTCGGGATACACCGACGACTCCATCGCCAAGCACGGGCTTTTTCAATCCGGCAGCCATTTTCTGCAAAAGCCGTTTGCTCCCAAAACGATTCTCAGAAAATTGCAGGAGATACTCAAAACCGGTTCCATCGCTCCCACCTGACCACGAATCCGTCGACACACCGCCATTACCGCTTGCCGGCGAATTTCATTGCCTTGGCCCCTTTTTCCGATTTGTTTATCCAGTAGTTTCATAGTGGAACGAAAGGTGGTGAAAGTATGTTAGGTGCAGCCTTGTTGTTTCTCATAGTGGCAATCGTGGCGGCGATCCTGGGGTTCGGCGGTATTGCCGGTACCGCATCCGGAATCGCGCAAATCCTGTTCGTGGTTTTCCTGGTTTTGGCTATTATCAGCTTTTTTACGGGAAGACGAGGGACGGTTTGAGCTGTCCTTGATCCTCCGGGCTCCCTGAATTGGGACTTATCGGGGCGGTATCGGGGAAGTACAGGCCCCGATCTGCCCGGATAAGGGTTCGCAAGCCAAAATCAGGCGCAAAGGTTAATTTTACCGGGGATTATTATGCTCGCATTCCCCGATGATTTTGGCCGTTATGGCCCCTATGGCGGTAAATACGCCCCGGAGATCCTCATGCCCGCCTTGGAGGAGTTGGAATCCCGATACCTCTCCCTTAAAGACGATCCGGAATTTCGAAAAGAGCTGTTTGGCCACCTCAAGGATTATGTAGGCAGGCCATCTCCCCTCTATTTTGCCGAACGACTTACCGCCCATTGCTCCGGGGCTCGAATCTATCTGAAAAGAGAAGATTTGAACCACACCGGCGCCCATAAAATCAATAACTCGCTGGCGCAAGTGTTGATTGCGCGCCACATGGGCAAGCGACGGGTAATCGCCGAAACCGGCGCCGGCCAGCATGGAGTGGCCACCGCCACGGCCGCGGCCAAATTCGATATGGAATGCGTCGTATACATGGGCCGTGTCGACATGGAGAGGCAGGCTCCCAATGTGGACCGGATGCGGCTTCTCGGGGCGCGAGTCGAACCGGTCGATTCGGGCAGCCGCACCTTGAAGGATGCCATCAACGAGGCGATTCGCGATTGGGTGACCCATATCGAATCCACCCACTATGTTTTCGGTTCGGTACTGGGACCCCATCCCTATCCCATGATTGTCCGCGATTTCCAGAAAATCATCGGCGAAGAATGCGAAACCCAGATCTTGGAAAAAGAAGGCCGCCTGCCGGACTACCTGCTGGCCTGCGTGGGCGGGGGCAGCAATGCCATGGGTCTGTTCTATAACTTTCTCGATAAGCCCGGCGTCAAAATGCGCGGAGTCGAAGCCGGAGGCCAAGGCATAGCCGGCGGCAAACATGCGGCGCGGTTTTCGGGCGGAAGTCTCGGCATATTGCACGGCACCAAGAGTTACGTACTGCAAACTCCGCAGGGTCAAATCGCGGAAACCCATTCCATCTCGGCGGGCCTCGATTACCCCTCCATCGGACCGGAACATGCCTATTACCATGACACCGGCCGCATCGAATACACTTCCTGCAGCGACGACGAAGCGCTCGCGGCCTTCCAGACCTTATGCCGCCTCGAAGGCATCATTCCGGCGTTGGAAAGCTCGCATGCGGTGGCCGAAGCCTTGAAGCTCGCCCCCACCCTCTCACCGGAAAAGGTGCTGATTGTCAACCTTTCCGGTCGCGGCGACAAGGATTTGCAATCCGTACTGCAATACCTTTCACCCAAGGGCGCCTGAAGTGGAAAAGATTTCGTCCACCTTCGCTAAACTGGCCGCGGAAGGCCGCCGCGCCTTCATCCCCTACCTCGCCGCCGGCGTGCCGGGTGCCGACGAAACCGTGGAGCTGGTGCTGGCGCTGGAAAACTGGGGAGCGGATATCATCGAGCTCGGCTATCCTTTTTCCGATCCCATGGCGGACGGAGTGGTCAACCAGACCGCCGCCAATGTCGCTTTGGAAAAAGGGGTGGATGTCGACGCCTATTTTTCCATGATCGAAAAAATCCGCCTCCATTCCCGCATTCCCCTGGTGGTTTTCTCCTATCTCAATCCCATTCATAAAATCGGATTCGAAGCCTTTGTCCGGCAGGCGGCTTCCCTCGAGGTGGACGGATTGCTGTTGGTGGACATGCCGGTGGAGGAGTCGGAGGAAGTGCGCTCGATATGCGCCCGCGAAAGTCTCTGCAATATCTACCTACTTGCCCCTACCACCACTCCCAAAAGGCGCGAGCGGGTGCTTAAGGATTCCAGCGGCTTCGTATATTATGTGTCGCGCACGGGTATAACCGGAGAGCAGGAGGGTTTCCAGCAATCCTTTGAGGAAAAGTTGGGCGCCGTCAAAAAAGCTTCGCCCCTGCCGGTAGCGGTAGGATTCGGCATCTCCACTCCCGCCCAGGTACGCACGGTGTGCGGATTGGCGGACGGGGTGGTGGTAGGCAGCGCGCTGGTGCGGCGCACGCTGGAGAATAAGCCCTTTCCGACCCTGATGCGCGAAATGGAGGCTTTCGCCAAACCGCTTATCGCCCCCACGAAGGAATTATGGACCTAGAAAACTGGCGCGGCCAAATCGACGAGCTGAACCTCAAGCTGCTTCAGGCTTTGAACGATAGGGCCCGTTGCGCCCTGGAAATCGCCAAGGTGAAGAAAAGGGACATGCTGCCGGTTTATGATCCAAGTCGCGAAAAGAAAATTTTCGAAAACCTTCTAGCGCACAATACCGGGCCCCTTTCCAATGAGTCGGTGGAAAGAATCTTCGCCTGCATCATCGAGGAGCACCGGCGCATGCAAGAATCGGCATGAGCGTCAAACCACCGTTTCCGAGCATTACCCTGGTGGGGCTGGGCCTGCTGGGAGGCTCCCTGGCGGAGGCCTTGCGGAGGCGATGGCCCGACACGACCCTCACGGGCGTTTCGTCGCCCAAGACCACCGCTTCGGCCCTTGCAGCCGGCCTCATCGACTCCGCTTTCGATTATGCGCGAACGGATGAAGCCTGCGCCCAGGCGGATCTCATCCTGCTGTGCACGCCCATCAACAACATCCTCCGGCAATTGGAGGTCTGGACGGCCAAGCCGCCTTCCTTGAAAAAAGGCGTCGTCGTGTCGGATGTAGGCAGCACCAAGGCGGCCATTTGCGCGGCGGCGCGTAAGGCTTTTCCGGCCACCGCGTCGGGGGCGATTTTCATAGGCTCCCATCCCATGGCCGGCAGCGAAAAAACCGGGTTGGATGCGCGCGATCCCCATCTGTTCGAAAACGCCTCGTGGGTGATGTGCCCGGAAACCTCGGCTCCGGCCGAAGCCTTGGGCCGCTACCAATCCCTTCTGGAAAGCCTCGGGGCCCGCACGACCTTGCTTGACCCGACTTTGCACGACGAAGTGGCCGCCCATGTCTCGCACCTGCCGCAATTGATTTCGACGGCTCTGGCCAGCTTCGTTCGCGGCCGCGAAGGCGTGGTCGAACATTGCCTTAAAATCGCGGGAGGAGGATTCCGCGACATGACCCGCATCGCCGCCTCGCCCTATTCCATTTGGGAGCCCATATTGCGCACCAATGAGAATGCGGTCAAGGAGTCGCTGCGAAAATACCTCGCGCATTTGCAGGCCTTGGAAAGCGCCTTGGATTTTTCCGGAGAGCAAGGCGCCGGACCTTCTAAAAGCGCCGCAGAGGAAAATGAAACACTGGCCGGTTTTTTCCGGAGCGGAGGAGCTTTGCGCGGGAGCCTTTCGACCTTGAAGAAAGGCTTCAGCACCCCCTTGGCCGAAATTTTGGTTGATCTCAGGGATCAACCGGGCATGCTCCTTTCCGCGCTCTTGCCTCTGGCGGAACGAAGCATCAACGTCCTGGATCTGGAAATCCTGAAAGTACGCGAAGGCGAAGACGGCAGCCTGATGATGGCCTTCAAAAAAACATCCGAGGCCGAGGCGGCGGTGGCGCTGCTGACGGAAAAAGGCTTCAAGGCCCGGCTGCGTTGAAAGCAAACGAGGTGGAACGCAAACCATGGAGACGATGACACTGACGACACGGGAAACTTTTGAACTCAAACGCAGTAAAAAACTGCGGGGAAACGTCACTTTGCCCGGAGACGCCGGCATCGCTTCACATGCTCTCCTGTTGGCGGCCTTGGCGCCGGGGGTAACCCGCATCGAAAACCTCCCCGAAGAGGAGGGAACCCGCTCGCTGCTGGCCCATCTGGAAGCCATAGGTTGCGGGGTCGCATGGGAAGAGGGACATTTGCTCCTTACCGGTGGCAAAGATCGCCTGCAGGGAGGGAACGAAACCTTTTCGCCCCGCCACGAAACAGATTTGCTGGGGCTGCTCGGCCTCACCGCCGGGCTGGGCCTTTCCGCGCCCCTGGAGATAGACCCCGGCCGTATTCCCTCGGAAGTGCCCGAAAATTGCGCCCGGATTCTCAAGCTGGAAAAACGGACGGACCCGGCTTCGCCCCTAATCGAAGCGAAGGGATTGCAGGATAAACTGGCCGATCTCCTGCCCGGCCCGGTGCAGGCCGAACGCTTGCGCCTCGATGAACATGCCGCGAAATTGATCCTGCTTTACCACCAGGTGGCCGCGGGCAAAGGCCTGCATTTGCAATTGAGAAAAAGCGGAACCGATCACCTCGAAAATCTGCTGCTGCAATTCCAGGCTCCGCTCGAAATCCAGAAGCACGACATGCGCGAGATGGATGAACTCGCCCGCCGCATCGCAAGGCAAATGCGCGGTACCGACAAACCCGAAAACCCCTACCAATTGCGGCTGGCTTCGCAATCCGATGGGCAGCCCGCTTTGCAGCCTCCCTTCCTTCGCCTACCCGGCGATTTCTCCCTGGGTTCGCTCTACCTGTTGGCAGGCACCTTGGTGAACGGGTCCGACATCGTTTTGGAAAACCTGGGGCTCAACAGCAGCCGCATGGGTTTTTTACAGGCTTTGAAGCGCATGGGGGCGGATATCGAAATCATTTCGCGGCGCGAAAAATTCGGGGAAACCTTCGGGCAAGTCCGGGTGCGCACCGCCGAGCTCATCGGCAAACGCTTCGGCCAGGAAAACCTCGAAGGCATGCGCGAGGAGATCCCCCTGCTCATGCTGGCGGCTGCTTTCGCCGAAGGCGAAACCATTCTACGCGACATCGGTTTCTTGCGGACCTACGGTAACGACCTCCTTAAATCCATGATCCTGGCGCTCAAATCGGTGGGGGTGGAAATCGGGGAAGTCGAAGACGGTCTGGTGGTCCGGGGAAAATCCGAATACGACGGCGGCGTCTTCGAAGCCTTCGGGCACCCCGCGCTGGGCGCGGCTTATTACCTTTTGGGCATGAAATCGCATGGCAACACGGTAGTGAACGGCGCGGAAGGCCTCCGATCCCGGTTTCCGGGGTTTATCGAGGAGCTGGGCCGGCTAGCGGAGTCCGCGTGAAAATCCACCGCGACAAACCGCGGCCCAAGCAGGCGAAACAGAAGGGGCCTGGCCCCGATCTGGGGGCCTTTGCGGCGGATCCGCATATTTCACCGCCCCGGCGCGATATCCATACCATCGGAGTGGTGGCGTTCAACGGTGCGGTGTCTTCGGCGCTTGAAGTGCTGCATGCCTGGTCTAAAAAACATCCCCAAACCACTTTGGTTCTGAACCGCCGCCTCGGCAAACAGATCGGAAATCGTTTTCCCGTCCGCTCCGACGCCTTCTTGAGATCGAAAACCGATCTTCTGCTTTCCCTGGGCGGCGACGGCACCTTTCTCTCGGCCGCGCGTCTGGTGCGTGGCACGGGCGTTCCCATCCTCGGAGTGAACCTGGGGAAGGTCGGTTTTCTCGCCGACGTCTCTCCCGAAAACCTGGGCGGCATACTCGACGAAATCCTCAGGCGCGAATACAGCCTCCGTCATCGCATGATGCTGCAAGTCGAGGTCTACGAGGGCTCCAAAAAGGTGGACGAGGATTTGGCGTTGAACGACGTCGCCTTTACCGGCCGCATGGGATTCCAGATGGTGAATCTGCGGGTATCGGCGCACGGGAATTTCCTTACCGATTATTATGTGGACGGCCTGCTGGTTTCCACCCCCACGGGCTCCACCGCCTATGCGCTATCGGCGGGAGGCCCCATCATCCACCCTTCGGTGCATTCCATTCTTCTGACGCCGCTCAATCCCTCTTCGCTGTCCGTGAGGCCGCTGGTGCTTCCCGATTATCATGTCATCACGGTGGAAGCCGAGGTGGAGCGCAAGCAGGAAGTGAACCTGGTCATCGACGGTCGCAACAATATCGCGCTCAAGAAAAACCAGACGGTGGTGATTCGCAAAAGCCCGGTGGGAACCAGCATCTTAAGACCGAAGAGTTCTTCTTATTTCGAATCGCTCCGCGGTAAGCTGGGTTGGAGCGGTAGCGCCTTGCGCAAAGGGTAATTTCATGCTGCGCGAACTCAAAATCGAAAATCTGGTCATCATCGATTCCGCCGAATTGCAATGGCAGGACGGTTTCACCGCCATTACCGGCGAAACCGGCGCGGGCAAATCGGTGCTCATGAACGCCCTGAAATTCATACTCGGCGGCAAGGTGAAGCCCGACATCATCCGTCGCGGCGAAGACAGGCTGCGGGTCGAAGCGATATTCGATATGCCGGCTTCCCGGGATGTCGGAGAAATCCTGGCGACGCTCGACGTGGACGCCGACGCCGACGAAATCTTTTTACAACGCGAGTTGACCGCCGCCGGGCGCAACCGCTGCCGCGTGAACGGCTCCGTCGTGACCCTGGCGGACCTGGAGCTGTTGGGCGCGCGGCTGGTGGACCTGCACGGACAGCATCAGCAGCAATCCCTGTTCGACGCGCGCACCCATCTCGAATTTCTCGACTCCTTCGCCAAACTCGAAGGAGAGCGGGAAACATACGCGCGCCTCCACCGCGAGTGGAAGGATTTGGCGCGCCGCATCGACGATAGGCGCGCCGAATCGCGGCGCATCCAGGAACAATTCGACTTCATGCAATTTCAGCATAAGGAATTGGACAAGGCCCGCCTGTCTCCGGACATGGAGGAGAAGGCCGAAGAGGAATTGCGGGTGCAATCGGGCCTGGAAAAAATCACTGGAGTGATACAGGGAGCGCTCTCGCAACTGGACGGCGAAGAGGGCGGCGTACCGACGCGCCTTTCGCGTCTACAAAGGGAACTTTCCGCCCTCGACAAGTTCATGACCCAGCATCCTTTTCAAGCCTACGGCGAAAAGCTTGAAGCTGCCCGGCAAACCCTGGTGGACCTCGCCGCGGACCTCCGAAGCTACTCCCTTCCCCAAACGGCCGACTCGGCGCGCATCGATCAACTCAACGCGCGCCTCGCGCTCCTGCAGAAATTGAAAGGCAAGTACCATACCGACCTGGCCGGCCTCATCGAATTGCGCGATCGGCGCGAACGCGAGTTGAGCGCCTTCACCAATTCGCAGGCGGACATCGAAGTCCTGGAGTCCGAGAGGCGCGAAAAATCGGAGCACCTCCAAGCGCTGGCGAAATCCCTCAGCGAGGCCCGCCGTCGCGCCGGCCAAGCCTTCGACGTCGAGGTCAACTCCCGGCTGGCGAACCTGGGAATGGAAGGCAGCGAATTCGCGACCGTCATCGGACCCGCCGGCGAGGGCGAAACCGGACTGGCGCCCACGGGAGCGGACCGATTGGAATTCTTTCTGAAGGCCAATGCCGGCGAATCGGCCAAACCCTTGCGACAAATCGCATCGGGAGGCGAAATTTCGCGCATCATGCTGGCCATCAAAACGGCCCTGGCGGCCGGCGATCCCCGGCCGCTGCTGGTATTCGACGAATTGGATACCGGTATCGGAGGCGTTACCGCCAATCGGGTGGGCCAGACGCTGCGCGAATTGGCGAAACACCACCAGGTATTCGTCATCACCCACCTGCACCAGGTGGCGGCTTTGGCCCAACATCAGCAACGGGTAATCAAGGAAATGCAAGGCGGCCGCACCGTGACCCGGGTATTGCCCTTGGGCGAAAAAGAACGCGTGCGCGAGCTGGCCCGGATGATGGGCGACGAATCCTCCCGCGCCACCCAGCGGCATGCGGAAGAAATCCTGGCACAGGAATAGCGAAAATGGGAAACACCCCCGAGACACCCCACCCCGCGCATATCGGGCCTATTCGCATAGCCGGCCGCATCGGCGTGGGCATACGCATCGTCACCTTTATCGGGACCTTGATAGCCGTGCTTCTCGACCACAACCTTTCGGCCACCATCCTTTTGGCCATATCCTTCGTAATGGGATTGTACACTTCGTTTCAGTTGCGGCATCAGGACATCGAAAGGCCCTTAGCGCTTTTCTGGCTGGGCCTAGGGGAAAAAACCCTGGCCAATCTCATCTTTCTGGCTTTGTTCCTGAGACTCCTATGGATGCCGTCGGAGCCGTTTCCCACCATGCTGGCCACCGGCTTGGCCGTACTCACCGTCCGCAACCTCTTCTACCTGGTTTTTTCCACTTTGCTCCTGCGCGAAAAACGGGAGTTACCCCTGAATTCGATATGGGGGAAAGTCACCACCCTATCGCTCAACATCACCATGATTCTCTATGTCTGGAACTCGGCCCATTATTCCCGCATCATGATGGTCCTGAGCCTGCTGCTCATGGCCTGCACCTCGGTGGGATATCTCTATTTTTATTACCGCGACGAAAGTTCCCGCAAACCGGTTTCGGTAGCGACGCAGCTCACCCTCAGCCGCATCATCCTCAGTCCCATCTTCATCTGGGTATTTTTCTACGACAACGATCTCATCTACCAGAACAACAATCTCGTCTTCAAAATCCTCGCCGCTCTGCTGGCGGTTTTCCTGGTGGTAAGCGACGGACTGGACGGATATCTCGCCCGCAAACGGGGCGAAGTGACCCGACTGGGTAAATACCTCGACCCCTATTCCGACAAGGTGTCGAACATGACCATCTTCCTGTGCTTCCTGGCTTCGGGCTATGCTTCCGTCTGGATGGTGGCCGTCATCTTCTTCAGGGAATCGACCATCGAAACCTTGCGCACACTGGCGGCGGCCGAAGGCGTAGTGGTGGACGCCCGTAATAGTGGAAAATGGAAAACCGCTTTGCAGGGCACGGCCATCATCACCATCCTGATGCTCGAAATCGTGGATACCCTGATCCAACGTTCCGTATCCCACCTACCCCTGTGGGATACGGTTTGGGCGCAAACTCCTTACACACTCATGTTCCTGGTTACCGTAATCACGCTGCTTTCCGGGGTGGATTATTTCGTGGCCAACAAAAAGATATTGAAGCGGTATTTCTGAGGATCAATATCCGGCCGCAGCAACAACCCATGTAATCAGCGCTGTGACGACTGCTTAAAGCGACTTCTTGGCGCGGATGGAAAAACTGGGTCCGCTCAGGCCTTTTTCTCCGATGGGCCAGGATAGATTGATGTGGTTGACCACTTTCTGCACGGATTTGCTGGCCCCGAGACGCAATCCGAACCCCAAGGAATAGTGGAGATCGTTCAGATCGAAATCGTCGTAAGTGGGGTAAGTGTTTCCCGCATTCGCGAATACCGCCAGGGCCGGCACCAGGGTTCCGAATTCGAATTGCGGAAAGACGCGTTGTTCCGCCTCCACCAAAAAGCGCGCCTGCCCGGCATAATATTCGTTGGGGAATCCATTCAAACCCGTAGCCTCCCCCAATAGAAATTGCTGACTGGCTTCGCGGGCGAAGTAATTCTCCCACGTGGTGGAAAATATGCTGGCCAGCAAAGGAATGGGTTTCCATTGGTAACCGACGTAGACGGATCCGTATCCTTCGTCGAAATTCCCCTCCGGCGAAAGAAAATAACTCAACGAAAGGTTGCTCCCGAGAAAATGGCGGTTGTTCCAGATGTTATTGTAGACGAAGGCGTGACTGAAATAAAAGTCGGCATTGTCGGCGCCCAGAAATTCCAGGTTGTTACCGATGCGGTTGGTCAACCGCCATCCCACGGCGACGGATTCATTCCATTTGAGGTTGCGGTAATTCCGTACGGTCTTGTAATCGTAGCGATAAAAACTCAGCTCAATGCCCGAAAGGAAATCCGTCCTTTCATTGACCCGATAAATCGATTCCGGCAAGTCGGCCGCTTCGAGTAAAGCCGCATTTCCCGCACGCACGGCGCCCGCATTGTAGCGGTCCTTGAAGTCGAAGAACAGCGACACATTCGTTTTCTGCCGGTTCCCGAAGGAACGGGTGGCCATGAGGGAGGCATTATAGGTAGCGACCCTGTCGAACTCAAGCAGGATGCGGCTTTCCCCGCCCAAGGCCTTTTCCAGACTGTCGGCTCTCGCTTCCGGCGCCAAGGAGCGGGCATAAGCGTTCGCGTCCCAATACACCCATTCCGATGACTCCAACCCCCCGGCACTCGCATGGAAGGCGTATTTTTCGCTACGCGACTCCAGCGGACGCGAAAGCGATAGATTGTAACTGAAACCGTCGCTGAGATGGGCGGCGCTGGCCCCGAGACGGAGCTTGAGGGGGGTGAGGGCGTTATTATTGTAATCCACCCAGCGCGTATCGCGGAAGCGGTCGTGCCCGAGAAAAAATCCCAGTCGTTGACCGGTGCCAAGCACGTTGCTTTCCACCAACCCGAACCAATACTCCCAGCTACCGTGCGAACGCGTAAGGCTCACTCCCGGCGTGGTACTCCAATGATCGTAAGTCGTGATTTTTATTTCCGCGCTTCCGTCTTCACCCGGCTTCACCTCGGCGATGGCGTCGGCCAGGAATTCTTCGGAGCGCAGCAAATGCTCGGCCTCCATGAGCGTGCTTTTGGAAACGGTATCGCCTACCGCAAAAATCAGGCGCCGTCGGATGGTGCTTGGCCGAGATTCGATATGCAATTTATTGCCGATATCGAAAACCATTTGATTGGCTTCGGAATGGACGGTAGACCCGTCGAAGGCGTCCTGGATATCGATGATGACCGACGTGGCCCGGGCCGAAAAGGTATCCGGCAAATCCTTGGCCAAAACGTATCCCGGGGTGGGACTGAACAGCCGGTCTTCCGCGGCATAAGGGGCATGGATTGACAACGCGGAAAGAACCAAGGCCGCCGGAAAAATTCCGCCCGATCGTAATTTCGAAATCAGAAGGCTTTCCTTTGCATGGTCGTGTGGGGACGGAAGAGGAAGCGGGTCTATAAGCCGGGTTTTGTCTCGGAGAGACCCGCTTGCGCAAGGCCTTTCCGGTATGGCCATTCCTCTGGGACGACGGTTGCCCGCCGCCTCATGCAACCTACCCGGCGACGCGGAACGGACCGTTCCGAAGCCTTCTTGCGAAGACCGTGTCGCCCTATTTGGTCTTGCACCGGATGGGGTTTACCCTGCCGCCCCTGTCGCCAGGAGCGCGGTGAGCTCTTACCTCGCCATTTCACCCTTACCGGCAACGCTTGCGCGCAACCGGCGGTATCATTTCTGTGGCACTTTCCATCCCGTTTCCGGGTCTGGCCGTTAGCCAGCATCCTGTCCTGTGGTGCCCGGACTTTCCTCTCCCTTGGAGATTCGCATCCCCGCAAGAGCGGCCATCCAACCCGCTTCTTCGTCCATCCCATCTCTCATGGAATCTGGTGGTATAATGTACTATCACGGGGCCCGGGAGAGCATCGGCCTAGCCTGATTATCGAGTTAATTTCCAGGCTTAATCGGGCTTATCGGCGCCTTCGGCTTCGGCCAACAACCGCTTCACTCGGCGATAATCCCCATGGTCGGCCAATTTCCTGCGAAGTTTCTCTTCCCGCTCCTTTGCCCCCTGAAGACATCGCCGCCCCATTTCCTCCGCTTCGTACCGACGGTTGAACCCTTCTTCCAGGGCGTATTTAGCCTCCAGCAAGCGGCGGACTTCGTCTTCATCGGGATCCTTATCGGCAAGCTTGGCCTTGCTCATGGCCTCGTTCAGACGGGCGTATTCGCCGTCTCCAGCCCGGAGCGCCCGCATCAGGGAATCCTTGCCGCGTCCGCAGGCGCGAATCTCGGCTTTTTCCTTGTCCGTGTATAAAGTCCGTTCGACTTCGCGGCTGATGGAGTCGAGTTGCCAATGCAGTTTGCCCCTATCGTCTCCTTCGGGAAGCGGCTGCGCATCTACCTCCAAAAGGGAAAGCCCCAGACAGGTTATTCCCGCCAGGAGGATTTTTCGAATATCGTAACCTCGCATATACTTTTCCTTTATCGGGCGCTTCACCTCTCGACGGACCTGGAAAATAGCTTTCCCCGGCCGGTAAGGAAAACTACCGCAGAGAAAACCGATTCCGTCCCATCTTCAGAAAGAGCAGGGACAGTAAAATTATCGTCACCAAGAATCCTACAAAAACATCCCAGCCCGAAAGCAGCCAGGGCGAACCCAGCATTACCGAAAAGAAAACGAATACCATCACCAGGCTGGAAAGTTGCGCGGCGCCGCGCACGCTTTCGGAACCCAGGGAGATAAACGTTCCCATGGATCCCAGCAACAGCGCCATCGCCGGCATAAGCAAGGCCGTTTTAACGACCAGCGAAAGTGTGAAAGCCTCCGAGTTTCCGGTCACGACAAGCATGCATAGGAATGCCGCCTGCCCCGCCCACCCCAGCAGGACGGGAATGGGGAAAAGCCCCAGCACCTTGCCCCAGAACAGAACGCTCAAACTCACGGGAAGCGCGAACAATACCTCGAAGGTGCGGCGCTCCCTTTCGCCGGCGAAGGCGTCGGCGCTTAATGGCACGGTGAGACTGGGCATGAGTAAAGTGAAAAGTACCAGAAAGGTGCGCGTGATTTGCCGCAATTCCTCCGCGGATACGGCCCAGGCCAGCGACAATCCGCCATGAATCGCCAACAACAACAAGGGCGTCAACAGAAAGGGCGCCAGAAATCGCGGTTCCCTGCGTATCAAGCGCCACTCATGCCGGGCGATGGCGAGAAGAGAACTCATTCCTCTGCAACCTCGCCGCCGATGAAACGCGCGTAAATATCGGCCAGGTCGGGCCGGCACATTTCGACGCGGCATACCGCATGTCCCCCTTCGGTCATGCGGCTTAGCACCAGTGACATTTTACTTTCCAACTCCGCGCCTTCGGCCCGAAAGCAGCAGGCGGCCAGGGGATTGTCCGGCGGACGTTTTTCCAGGCGTAATCCGAAGGGATGCAGCAGGGTTTGCACCGAGGCCAGGTCCGCGTCTTCCAATATTTCGATTTCCAGATAAACCTCACCGCCGGTTTCCAGAAAAGTGGCATGCCGGTCGCCCGAAAAGAGCAGCCTGCCCGCGCGTAAAAATCCGAAATCGGTGGCCAGTCCTTCCACCTGTTCCAAGCGGTGGGAGGTCAGTAACAGGGAGGCGCCGGTTTCACGCAAGTATTCCCGGAGGTAGGCCAGCACCTCCTTTTGGGCCAGGGGATCGAGATGCTCGGTGGGTTCGTCCCATAAGAGCAGTTGCGGACGGTGCAAAAGGCTGCGTATGAGCTGAAGCTTTTGGCGGTTCCCCTGCGACAGCTTGCCTACGGGTTTGTCTCCGCTCTCGAAATGCATGGCCCGGCATAGTGAATCCACCCTATCGCGCAAATCGCTTATTCCGTAGAAGCCGCCGAAATATTCCAGGTATTCGCGCGCGGTAAGCTTGCCGTAAACTCCGGAATTCTCCGGCACCACTCCGATTAGGCGCAGGTGTTCGCGACCACCGGCGGAGAGACCGCTCACCTCTTTCCCGAAGGCGCGCACCCTGCCCGCGGCAGGCTTGACCTGCCCGGTGATGCAACGCATGAGGGTGCTTTTACCGGCGCCATTGGGACCCAACAACGCCAATACCGAACCGGGTACCAGCGATAGCGAAAGATCCCGTAGCGCGGGTGAGGCCTTACCCCGCTTCCCATAGCTTACCGATAGGCCTTCTACCGTTAAAACATCCGTTCCCATGAGGTGCTTGGCGTTCCGGGAAATCATCCCGATACGTACATGGACTCCACCAGCATATCCGGTACCTTCACCGAAGAAAAGGCTTCGGAATAGCGATCGGAAAGCCCGCGAATGGCCATGAGCATTTCGAAGTAATTCGAGTTAAGCGTGACTTTATCTACGGGACGTATTCTTTTGCCCTGTTCATACAAGAATCCCTGAGCGCCGATGGAGATTTCGCCCGACACCGCCGAGCAGCCCGATCCGCCTTCCAATTTGGTAACCAGAAAACAATGGGGATAAGCCGCCAGCAAATCCTCGAGCGATTGGCCGCCCTTGGATACGATGAAATTGGCGAACCCCGTTCCGGCCTTGCCGGAATAGCCGCGCGAACCGTTACCCGTAGGAGCGTGCCCCGCCTGTTTGGCCGATTCCAGGTTATAGAGATAGGTTTTCAGCACCCCCTCCTTGATCACTTCCAAGGGTGAGGTGACCACGCCTTCGCCGTCAAAGAGGTGCGAACCCGGAGCGCCCGGAATATGGGGGTCGCTGGTGAGATGGAGTTCGGGAACCGCGATGACCTGTCCGACTTTTCCCGAAAGGCGCGACTGTCCCTTTTGCACCACCTCCGCGAAATAAGGCGATGAGAACATGGAAAGGATTTGCGGACTCACGCGATTGGAAAAAACCACGGGGTAACGATCGGTTTGCAATGGCTCCGCCCCCAACAGCTCCACGGCCCGCTCCACGGCCTTCCCGGCCATATAGCGGGGATCGAAAACCGAGAACGACCGTCCGCCGTTGGAATAGGTTCCCATTTTCTTGCTCTCGCCTTCCTTGGCCACCACGCCGATGCCGGCGGAAACCACGTTGGAGCGCGAGCGAAGAAATACGCCGTTCGAATTCCGCACCATCGACATACCCGACGAACGGCTGACTCCCAGATAGGGAATGTTTTCGATGCGGGCATCGCCCTCCTTGGCCAAGGCTTCCATTTCCAGTCCCAAGGCCTTCATCTGATCCAATGTCACCGACTCCAAATCGGGATTAAAGGATTGCAAATCGAGATCGGGGAGCGGAAACGGAGCGGGCAAATCCAAATCCA
>CAYNXV010000045.1:18223-20403 GCA_964401245.1 uncultured Bifidobacteriales bacterium
ATGAATTCCAGCGCCTCTTCGGGCGTGAAGCTTTTCGCGTCCGCGGCCGCCCCGGCTTGAGCCGACTTTCCCGCGACGCTCATCTCCCCCCCACCAGGATGCTGTCGACCTTGATGGTAGGCTGCCCCACCGTAACCGGCACGGAACCGGAGGAGGCCCCGCACATTCCGGCCGCCAATTCCAAATCGTCGCCCACCATCGATATGAGGGGAAGTATTTCCGCGCCTTTTCCAATCAAAGTCGCCCCCCGCACCGGCTCCGCGATTTTTCCGTTCTTGATCAAATAGGCCTCTTCCACGGAAAAATTGAATTCACCCGTGGCGGGGTTTACCGAGCCCCCTCCCATTTTTTTGGCGTACAGTCCATCGGTTACACTGGCAATCATATCCTCCACCTTGTGCTCTCCCCTGTCGATATAGGTGTTACGCATGCGCGAAACCGGAGCATACTGATACGATTCGCGGCGGGCGCTGCCGGTAATGCCCATGCCCGTCTCCTTGGCGCCTACCCGGTCGGACAGGTAACTTTGCAGTTTCCCATTCTTGATGAGCACGGTGCGCTGCGCGGGATTGCCCTCATCGTCCACGTTGATGGATCCCCATGAATTGGCAACAGTCCCGTCGTCGACGGCCGTCACGGCGCTGTGGGCTATCATTTCGCCCATCTTGCCCACGAAAGGCGAAGCTTTGCGGCGTATGGCCTCGGTTTCCAGCAGATGGCCGCAGGCCTCGTGGAAAATCACTCCCCCAAAGCCGTTGCCCATGATGACCGGCATCTTGCCGCCCTTGACATAACCCGCGGCGAGCATGAGCACGGCCCTTTCCGCCGCGCTGCGGGCATAGCCCGCCACGTCGAGGGAATCGAAGAATTCGAAACCGCGCATGGCGCCCGGCGCCTCGGTGGCCACGAAAATCTCGCCCTTGTCTTCGGCCGACACGCTTACGGAGAAGCGGCAGCGCGTGCGCGCGTCCTCGGTCCACAGGCCGTCGCTGTTGCAAATGAGAATCCGGCTGGTCACGTCGGCGGCCCGGGCCGAAACCTGGACTATTTTGGGCGAATAGGCGCGGGCGGTTTCGTCCGCCGTCTTCACCAAAGCCAGCTTGTCGTCCTGTCCCAACTTGCGCGGGTCGCGCGAAATAACATGCCGGTTTTCGAAAACCTTGCCCACCAGCTTAGTGGTCGGTTCCGAGGAGTCGTTGATCAGAATTCCCCGGCTGCGCGCCAGATTGTCGATAAGGCGTACGATATGGCTTTCGTCTTCGTTGCTGGTGTGGGCATAGAGCACCTCTGTGCCGTACACGAGCCGGATTCCCAAGCCATAATCGGTGCCGGCGGTAACCGACTCGACGCGCCTGTCGCGAAAGGAGAGGGAGGCATGCCGGGTCTCCTCCTCAAAGATTTCCACGAAATCGGCTTTTCGATCCAATCCCGCCTGGAGAATGCGGCCCGCTTTGAGCTTGTCCATAATTGGGAAATCCCCCTTCAATGCGGCCGGAAAAGGTCGCCTGTGGGGTATTATAACAATATCAGGGGGGGCCGGGAATCGCCCTGATGGCCATGATGCCTTTCATGCCGCATGGCGAAGAAAGGAAACAGCCGCCTCAGCGGGGATCGGGAGGCGAGTCCGGGAAAAGCGAGTCGATTTGATCGGCCAATTGTTGGCCATGCGAGACATCGTCGCGGCCTGGGGCGACCTCGGGCATGATGTCTTCCATCTGGTTTCCGCGCACGGTATCCAGCGCTTCTCCCAGCTTGATCCTCGCGTGCCCCGCCACCATCTTGACGATGCCGAGGTTGGTCCGATCGTCGAATATCAATACCATAATCACGTCTTCGTCCACCAGGGAGATGTGGATATTCTCCTTCTCGCCTTGATGGAACATCATGGAGAATTCCGATTCTCCAATAAGGGAGGCGATGGCCTTGGTGGAGGCAAAAGTGCCGGCGGCCAGCGCGGCCAGGCTGGTTACGTCGAAGCGCGGGTTGAAACCCACCTGGGCGATGAGATTGCCGTCTTTGTTGATAAGCAACACATAACTCGAAGCGCTTTCGGTGATGAGATGGGAAAGGATTTTGTTCAACCTTTCGACATCCTCCTTGAACAGCACGAAATCGCCCATAGCTTAGCCCTCTTTTCCGAACAGTCCGCCGAAAAGACCCTTTTTCTTTTCGGAAGGAAG
>CAYNXV010000046.1:0-20309 GCA_964401245.1 uncultured Bifidobacteriales bacterium
CGGCGGAGAGCAGCGAAATGGAAACGGGGGCCTGGGCCAGGGAGAGGACCCGTTCACCCGGCAATAAAGTCATCGAAGCCCAGTTGAATACCGTATCACGGACGTTATCCCCTGGAGTGGCGTCGGGAGTCGTGGGAAAGACCCGCGCCGTCAACCGTTTTCCGAGATCGGAATCGCGCAGGGGAAAGAAAAGGGAATCGACTTGACCGGGATTGAGACGTCGGTTGAAACTCAGGGTATCGGTTCGATCCCCGTCGTCTTTGAAGGTAAGCGTTGCCGTGAAATTCGAATCGGCTCCCAGGCCCCGGTTGCGGAAGCGAACCCAGGTTCCCAGTTCATTTTGAATGGGAAGGCGGAGCGGTGGGTTGGCCAAGGCCATATCCGGCGCATAGGGAAGAGTGATTTGGAATAAGCGCGTTTCCACGCCTCCCATCACAGTGCCTGGGGTTCCGTTTTCGTCCAAGGTACGCAAAGCCATTCGGAAGCGGAGGGAAAGAATAGGCAGGTTGGAGCCGCTTCCCTGGGTCAGCAGGGGAATGGCGTTGACGGTGAGAACCGAGCGGCCATTTTCCGACATGGCCAACGGCGCCTGATTGCCCGTGGCAAAGGAAGTGAAACGATCGCCCACATCGTAAAGCGCCACTCCTCCCAGCAATTCCACCCCCGGATGGACGGTGCGGATCCGAAATCCCACCCGCACCGAATCGCCGACCCGCGGGTTGGCTGGTTCGGTGTAAACGGAGTCGACCAGCCAATCCAGCTGCGAAAATTCCCCTTCGGCCCGATAGGATCCGCTGTCGTTCCACAAATGCAAGAGGGCCTTTCCCCTGCGGAACTGGTCGGTAGGCGGCAATTCGCTCTCATGGGTGAAGGCGTTGCCGCTGATGGTTACGCCGGTGGACTTCAGCAAACTGTCGTTTTGATAAAAGGAGAGCGTACCGGATCCGTTCGCCACCGGTAAACCGCTTCCCGTCACGCGAATCGTTTCTTTGCCCGCTCCCATGAACGGATCGATGCGCAATTCGGCCGCGGGTTCGGGGAATCGCAGCCGCAGGGCGGGGTCCCCCAGCAGATTGAATTCGGCCAGCACGGGCAGAAAGGCGTTGCCGGTTTTGAGTCTTACCATGGTTTCGCCCTGGTGGATAAGCCCCCCCGCGGTAGTGGAGGGTTTTTCGAAAGCGCCGGAGAGAAGTTCATGGGCCAATTCTTCGGTGGCGGCATTGGATATATAGCCCGCCGCTCCGTAAAAGGCCGCCGCACCGCTTTTTTCCATCAGCAGCATTTCCTCGCCGAGCGAACGCGAGTTCACGTCTTCGAAAAAACCCGTCAGGCAGGTAAGCGAAAGCACCAGGGGAATGGGGTATTCGGCGCGCAGTTCGCCCCGATCCAAAGCCTGTATCGTCAATAAGCCGCCGTCGGACCAGACCGCGCCTCCGCCATGGCCCGCGAAGCTGACGATATTGAAGGACGAATCCATTAGATTGAAAAACCCCGGAGGGGAGGCGGGATTCCGGAAGTAGGGTGACGTTGGAAACAAGTCGAGCCGGGAATAATCGCCTCCCTTGTCTATGAGAAGGGCTTGCAGCGAATTATTGAGTTGGGTAAAGGCATCTTCATAGCCTCCCAGCAAAAGGGTTTTGTTGCGCCAATGACCCGCGGGGCGTTCTTTTTCATGCACCAGGGTTTTCCGCACCACCCGCGACAAATCCGCCTTGTCGGAGGCGGGTATGCGTCCCACGAAAAGGTCGGGCACGTCGTCTTCTCCCGAAACCTTGGCGAAATAATCGTCGGCGGCCGCGATGCCCCATCCGGGAATGTTGACCACCGAGGTGGGCACCAGATTCGGATGTCCGGGGTTGGGGAGCTTGTCGAAATGCATGGAGGCATTCCCCACCAGCGCCAGATAGACGGGAGCCGGCCGCCCCCAATGTTTGAACGCATGTTCGACGAAACGGCGTATGGCGGCGGGTCGGGGGCTGCCGTCGCCGAAGGATTGGTAAATATGTTCCACCAGCGCCACCCTTACCCGCAGCCCTTCGCTTTTACGATGGGCGATGAGGGAGTCCATGGCGCTTCCCAGCAACGACTTGTGCGTTACGATGAGATAGTCGGCTCCGTTATGGCCGCCGAGGAGATTGTCCAAGGTATCGAGATTCACTTCGGGGCGCAGCCGCATTTCATGGGTGGATATCTGGTAGCGGGTCAGGGATACGAGGTTGTCCCTGAAACTGACCAGGCGGTTCGCGCCCGAGGGAAATACGTTGAATCCCACCAACTTGCGTCCGTCCTCATCCCATAGGGAGATATTGTCGGAATCGAAACCCTCCACGGTAAAACGCCTTTGGCCGAGGCTGTCGGGAAAGCGGTTGGAAAACCGCAGGCGTCCGTCCACCGCCCGGTAATTCGCCGAAAAGCTCAGGGTTACGAAGTTGAGAAGCGATACCTGGTTTTCCACCGCGCTGCCGTCTAGGGTAACCAGATCGTTGACGTTCTGGATGAGAAGTTTATTGGTACCCGGCAAAAGTACGGTGGGATTGAGCGGCTGAGATTTCCAGAGATAGCTTGCCTGGCCCTCCCAAATGGCGTCGTTGGCTTTGCCGCCCACCAACGAAATATCGTTTCCGTTGAGAGTGAATTTGACATGGTGATCGGGGTTGGCCCGCAAATGATTGGTAACCCCCTTGAGTCCTATGGTGATGAACAATGGCTCCCCAGCATTCACGGCCCGATAGGGCACATGGAACTCGATTTCCGTCAAATCCCTTTTCAGACCCAGCATTTCCCAGAACCAGAAGTCATCCAACTCCTCCACAAGCACGTTCTCTCCCAAGTCCTGAATATCCTCCGCATGGGTGCTGCCGATGCGGAGCACCTCCAAATCCTCTTCGACGCGCATATCGACGCGGTGAGGCCGTACCGATTCCTGCGGGGGAGCGTCCACCCGCACGCTGCCGCCTTCCTGCGCGGCCACCGGCACGCGCGGGGCCCGCAATCCGAAACCGGGCATGTCCCATACCAGGGTGAAAACCGCCTGGTTGGTGTAGAGGGAGTTATAACTCGTTTCCCCTTCGGCGCGCTTACCGATGAACTCAAGGTAGTCCTCCTTGTCCCACCGCCCGTCGTCTTCGCCCGCTATGAAAATCGGCACCTCTTTGCCCGCATAGTAAAGCCGAATGCGGCGCGGGTCGATTTTGCGGACGGGCATGCGCGCCTTTTCCAGGTCTTCGCGGGTCAGTACATGAATGCCATCCTCCCGGGTTCTTACCAGCAACCGTCGCGCGGGCAGGTCGGTAGCGGCCGCTCCCTTTACGGCCGCCGTAGCCGGGAGGCTGCGGAAACCGCGCGATACCGGATAATTCACCAACCAATCGCGCAGGTAAATCTCCGCCGGATGATCTTCGGGAGCCGGGAAGCTCGTGCGGTTCCGCTTTTCCCCCCCGGTGAAGGTTATGGTGAGCCGCAGGGTTCGCACGCGGAGATGCTTTCCCTGGTTGCGATAAACGGGAAAGGCCCGCACGGTGGCAATTTCAGTGTCCCGAAAGCGCACGGGCGCCGAAATCTCCGCCGGAGCGCCGGGATAAGGATGCGATGCGGATACGGCGGGCTGCTGCGGGAGTCCCTCCACCACTTCATCCTCCACCTCCCAACGCAATTCCGCGCCGCCCGCCGGAGGCAGGGCGAAGGTCGCCCGGCTTTCCGAATTCCCTTGCCATAACAGCACCAGACCCTTGTCGTCACTGCGGAGCAAGGTGAAATCGGAGGCGTAAACCGGATTCGATAGCGATACCACCACCGATGCCGCTATCGTCAGGAAGGTCCCGATAAAGGGAGCCGAAAACCCGAAGCCAATCATTCTCCCAGCCTCTTGAAGGGATGGCATTGCAGGGTTTGCACCAGCGAAGTGGCGGTGACTTCAAACGACTCGATGCCGATGGCGCATAGCATCATGGACAACGTGTCGGTAGGGTGGGAAGGCAATACGAAATCCTCACTTTGCAAGGTATTGCCGAAAAGGGGGACTCCGCATCCTTCGCGAGGAAAGCAGGTTGCGAGAATTCTTTTCCACTCGGCGCCTTCCTTTTGGAACAATTCGATATTCACCAGGGTACCGAAATCGGAACCCGTGGAAATCTCGATAGGGACGAAGCGACTTTTCTGAATAGACTCTGCCGCGGGATGGTAAATCCTTAAATTGGACGTGATGGTAATCGGCACCCATACCATCGAATCGCTTTCGACTCGCTGCCCGGTTTTTTCGATATATACCGCCTTGAGTCCGTATTGCAATTTTTGGCTGCGGCTCGAATCGGGAAGCGGTGAATGGATTTCCCGGCGCGTACCTACCACCTGCGAGTGAATGAGCGTGCCAAGCTGTTCACCCTCGGCACGGCGATAAATATTGAAATGGGTGACCGCCTCCGGATCCGCGTATGCCCATGCCAGTTTCACTCCCGGCCTTCCCGTTGCGGGTTCATGGACACGCAAACTGATTTCCGTAATCTCTACTGGAGCCAAAGGGGGAGGAGGATTCTTTTCCACGCACATGAAACCGCTTCCCAGCCAAAAAAAGGCCAAGGGCGGTCCCAGACGCCAAAACCTTGAAGGAGAAATAGGCACGCCCGAATTATATCAAAGCCGCGCCTCCCACTGCCATGACGATGATTGATTACTCGCCCTTTCCGACTTCGATTGGTAGTTTTCCATAGGAATCCACTGCAAATTCCCCGCCGGTAATTACTTTTGGCACCATGAAACACGCATCCAACGACTCCTTCATCATCGCCATCGACGGCGTAAGCGGCTCCGGCAAAAGCAGTACCGCTCGCGAGGTGGCCCGACGTCTGGGTATAAGGCATATCGATACCGGCGCCATGTATCGCGCCCATACCCACCTGGCCCTGAAAAAAGGGATTCCTCCCCAAAACATTCCTGCCCTGGTCGATGTGGCTAACGGAATGGACCTACGATTCGCGGAGGCGGGCCGGGTTTCGGTCAATGGAGAAGACATTTCGGACGCCATCCGGGGCCACGAGGTCAGCGACCGGGTCTCGGACTATTGCCAGGCCGAACCGGTGCGCGAAGTGCTGGTCGAGGCCCAGAGAAAACTGGGACTGGAAGCCCCCTCCGTAGTTGAAGGCCGCGATATCGGCACCGTGGTCTTTCCCGACGCCGAATTCAAATTCTACATGACGGCGCGCCCGGAAGTCCGTGCCAAACGCCGACTTATGGAACTTCATGAACTGAACGTCGCTTCCACGCTCGAGGGAATTCTCGCCAATATCGAGCAAAGGGACAAAAAAGACAGTACGCGCGCCCATAGCCCCCTGGTTCAGGCCCCGGACGCCCTGATAATCGATACCAGCGACTTAACATTTGAGCAGCAAGTTACTACTATTACCGACTTCGTTTTAAGCCGGCGACCCCTTCCCATCTCCGATTGAGCCCCTGGGCCCATCCAAAGATTTCGGAACCCACCGCGCTGTAAAACCTTCGTGGAGCGGCCACTCCTGGAATCGGATGTTCGATTTCTTAAACCTGGCGCCCATGCCCCGACCCCATTCCCGCTCGAAATAGCGATTTTGCCGCAACCGGGAAGACGGAAGGGATATCAAGGAGAATCATGACGCAGAAGTTATTGTACGGCACCGAAGAGGATTTGAAGGATTTTCTCCAGGAGGAGGACAAACTCGATTTCGCTGACGAAGGCCAAAAAAGTCTTTTAAGCCTTTATGATGAAACCCTTCAGGGTTTGCAGGAAGGCAGCATAGTCAAGGGCACCGTTGTCCGCATCACCGACAGCGACGTATTCGTCGATGTGCATTTCAAGTCCGAAGGCATCATTCCCCGCATCGAATTCAAAGACGAAGTCGATTTGGCGGTAGGCAAGGAATACGAAGTCTATCTCGAACAGGTCGAGAACGCCGACGGCCAAATCATCCTCTCCAAGCAACGCGCGGATTTCATGCGCGTATGGGAGCGCATCCGCGAGGCTTTCGAGCGCGAGGAAATCGTTGCCGGCCGTATCATCCGTCGCATCAAAGGCGGCGTGGTGGTCGACCTTTTCGGCATCGAAGCCTTTTTGCCGGGTTCGCAAATCGACTTGCGCCAGGTACCCGATCTCGACGCCCTTTTGGGAGTCGAAATGGAATTCAAGGTCATCAAGGTCAACAAGATTCGCCGCAACATCGTGGTTTCGCGCCGCGTGGTATTGGAGCAGGAGCGCTCCAAAATGCGCGAGGAAATCATCGATACCCTGGAACGCGGACAGATTCGCGAAGGTATCGTCAAGAACATCACCGACTTCGGCGCCTTCATCGATTTGGGCGGCGTGGACGGATTGCTCCATATCACCGACATGTCCTGGGGCCGCGTCGGCCATCCGTCCGAAGTGGTCGGACTGGGCCATAAGGTGCGCGTGGTCGTGCTCGATTTCAACGATCGCAAGGAGCGCATTTCGCTCGGCATGAAACAGTTGACGAAACATCCCTGGGAAGACGTCACCGCCAAGTTCCCCGAAGACACGCGCGTGCGCGGTCGCGTGGTGTCCATGACGGATTACGGCGCTTTCGTGGAATTGGATCAGGGCGTCGAAGGTTTGATCCACATCTCCGAAATGTCCTGGACCCAGCATATCAAGCACCCTTCGCAAATCCTGAATGTGGGAGACGAAGTGGACGCGGTGGTTCTCAAGCTCGACGCCGAGAACGAGAAAATCTCGCTGGGACTCAAGCAGGTTACCCCCGATCCCTGGGATCAAATCGAGAACGAGATTCCCGTCGGCTCCAAGGTCAAGGGCGAAATCCGCAACCTCGCGGCTTTCGGCGCCTTTATCGAGTTGAAAGAGGGCGTGGACGGCCTCATCCATGTTTCCGACATGTCGTGGACCAAGAAAATCACGCATCCTTCCGAAGTCCTCAAAAAGGGCGACGAGGTCGAGTGCATTGTCATGGCCATAGACAAGGAAAAACGCCGCATCTCCCTTTCCATGAAGCATTTGGAAGAAGACCCCTGGGAAAAGGTGGAACAGGATTACCCCTTGAACAAGGAAGTCAAGGTATCCATCCTGCGTCTCCTGGACAGAGGCGTCATCGCCGAAGTTCCCGGCGGGCTCGAAGGCTTCATTCCCACTTCGAAGCTTACCACCGAAAACCTGCGCAGCCCGGCCGAAGCCTTCAAGGTGGGCGACGAATTGCCTACGGTGGTCATCGAAGTATCCAACGCCGATCGCAAGCTCACCTTGAGCGTGGTGGATTATTTCAAAAACAAGGAAGACGCGGAATGGAAGGCCTATCTGGCCGCCCACGTGCCTTCGCCCACCACCATCGGAGACGTCGTCAAATTGGAAGGCGAAGAGGAATAAACCCCGAATCCCGGCTCCGATTCCGACGTCATGTCATCCTTAAGGACCCGCCTTCGAGCGGGTCCTTTTCATTTCTATCCGCGTTCAGGTGAAAAACCTATGTTAGGGGTTTGGTGGTTGAATTAAATCGCAGGAGGAATTCATGGCTGAAAGCGGAAAAATCTCGGAAATCATGACGGAAAATCCCATTTGCTGCATCCCGGAGACTCCTTTGGAGGAGGTGGCGCGCATGATGATCGAAAATGATTGCGGCATCATTCCGGTGGTCGAAGATCAGGAAAATTGGCGTCCCGTAGGGGTGGTGACCGATCGCGACATTGCGGTGCGCACGCTGGGGCAGGGCCTTAACCCGTTGGAATTGACGGCGGCCGATTGCATGTCGCAGCCGGTATTGACCCTGTCCGAAAACGCATCCGTGGACGAATGCGTCAGGTTGATGGAGGAAAAGCAGGTCAGGCGCATCGTGGTGATCGACGAGGGAGGCGGAGCTTGCGGCATCATATCGCAGGCCGATTTGGCGCGCAATCTGGACGAAGAGGCGACAGGCGAGTTGGTCGAAGAGGTCTCGCGTCCTTCGCATTGAGAAGGGTTGCAGCGTTTGCCCCGCTCCGGGTGATAAGATATCTTTGAAAAAAGAATTCCGGTCGATAAACGCCGGAGGGTAGGAGATCCCGATGGTCGAGGAAAAGTCAAGCCGCAACGTTTTCAATTTTCCCGAAGGCTCCGATGGAAATCCGCTCCATGATGATGGCGACAGGGTTCGGAGCTGCACCCCGCTCGCAATCAACGACGCCATCGACAAGCGTACCGGCGAAAATATCCGCTTTTACGGTACGCAATCGCGTGAAGTCATTTCGCATCGCATAAGCAGGCTCGACGACGAATGGGACGTGGAGCGCGTTATGGGCCTTGCGGCCGCCGGCTGCGCCCTGGTGGGTTTAGTGTTCGGACTTTTCAAAAACCGCGCCTGGGCGTTGCTTACCTGGCTGTCCGTTCCCATGCTCCTGCAATTCCAGGCGCAAGGTTGGAGCTATCCGCTGATGCCTCTGCGGCGCTGGGGATTCCGCACCCGCCATGAAATCGACCGCGAGAAATACGCCCTCAAAGCCCTGCGCGGGGACTTCGCCAAGGTCGTAGCGCCTCGGGAGGAATCGGCGGCGGTGGCCCGGGCCGCGGAATCGGCCCTCAACTCCGTTAAAAACTGATTTTCGTCCCATAATCAGGTAAAAAGGGATTTTTTACCTGATAAGGCGGTATGCTTAGGCTTGTGTCAATCGCCTATGTTTCCGGTGAGCCTCTGGCCCGCCCAGCAAATCCATTGGATCCCCCCAGGCTGCACGGCACCCTGGAACGTGAAAGCGTGCCCTTGCGGTACCGCGCGGGCATTCTGCTGGCAACCCTGGGCATGCTGCTGCTGCCGGCCTTGTATATCTTCATGGTCGTCGGGATTCTCTACCTGACCGTTTATCATCTGGCATACCATCTCCATTGGCTTTTCGGCCCGCAGGCCCGATGGTGGAGCGCCGCGGCCTACCTTTGTCTGGGCGGCATCGGAGCCGTGCAGGGACTTTTCCTCCTCAAGCCGCTGTGGGCGGTGACGCGCCGCGATCCCCGCGATAGGAGCGTTTCGCCGGAGGAGGAGCCCGACCTTTTCGCCTTCGTCCGCAGTCTCTGCTCCGTAATCGGCGCGCCCGTGCCCTGTCGCCTCTACGTGAACTCCGACGTGAACGCCTATGCGAGATATTCTCCGGGCATCGTGAATCTTTTCCGCGGACGGGTGGAATTGGTGTTCGGCATGTCGCTGGTGGCGGGATTGACTTTGCAGCAATTCGCGGCCATGGTCGCCCATGAACTCGCGCATTTCGGCCAGGGATGGGCGATACGGCTCATCTATATCGTTCGCGGCGTGGAGCGTTGGTTCGAGCAGGCGGTGAACGATCGGGATGTCTGGGACGATTGGCTGGTGCGGGGGTCGCGCCGACTCGAATTGGGAGTGGGGTTTTTCTTCCATATCGCCCGGGGCTGCTTATGGCTTACGCGTCAAGCTTTGCGGCCCTTCATGTTTTTGGGAAGGTTTCTCAGCTGTTACCTCCTGCGCCAGATGGAATTGGACGCCGATCGATATGCCGTGAAGCTGGCGGGAGTCGAGGCGTTCGAATCGCTGCTGGTGCAGACGCGGATTCTGGAAGCGGCTCAAGGCCTGGCCCGGAAAACCTTGAGCCTGTCGTGGCAGGAAGGGCGGCTGGGAGACGATTTTCCCGCTCTGGTCAAAGCGCATACGCGGATTTTCATCGCGGAAGTGCGGAGCAAAATCGAAAAGGAGATGCGGGCCGAAAAAAGCGGAATCCTGAGCACCCACCCCTCTTTCGCAGAGCGTATCGCGGAGGCGCGTAAAATAGCCGGCACGGGGCTGGGCCATCTGCATGCGCAGGCTCCCACCCTGTTTCTCGACTTCCATTCGTTGTGCCGGGAGGTGACGCTCAGACTGTATGCCAACGATTTACAGGAGGAATTCTTCTCCGAACGGTTGACCACCACCGGAGACATCATGAGCGGACAAAGCCTGATGCAGGCGGGAGAAGCCGCATTGGAGTCCTATTTCTTCGGATTGCAAACCTGGCTGCGTCCTTTGCGGCCCGGAAAGTCCATCGTTGCCCCGCTGGCGGCCTCGGAGCTGCCCGCCGCCCGCGCCGCCCTAATGGGCGTAAGGGCCCGCATCGAAGCGGAACTGCCCGCGGCCCGCCGGCATTTCCTGGATTTTCTCCAAGCGGATATGCGGCTGATACAGGCCATCCAGGCGGGAGCCCTGCTCGCGGCGCGCTTCCAAATCGATCCCGACGATTTTCACCTCGAAGCGGGAACTCCTTCGGTATCCGCGCAGACCGTCATGGAGACGTTGCGCGACCAGGAGTCCTTGTCCGAGAAACTCGCTCCGCTCGACCAGGCTTTCTGCGAGCGGCTGCTTACGGCCCTGTCGGCCCTGCCGGTTCTGGTCGAAACCCAAGCCTTGCGCGATGGCGAACAATTCCTGAGTGATGCCGCCACCCTGCTGCCCGCTCTCTCGGGATTGCTACCGGCCCTGGAAGCGGCGATGCATTTGCGCAAGGACTTCTCCGAAATGTTCATACTGGTCGAGAACCTGCGGGGAAACGAAAAAGGCCGCGAACTGGGAGAAGCCATACACGAAAATTCCCTGCGCTTACATCAGGCGCTGGTAAGGCTGCGCGCGCTCCTGGAAAAAGTCGCCCATCCTTTTCCCATATCCATGCATGCCTACGCCGATTTATCCGGGTATGTGCTGGATGCGCTTCCCGAGGCGGATGATTTCGAAAGGGTATTCAGTGCCTCCGAGAAGGCGCTCTCGCGCCTCGATGCCCTTTATCAACGCATCATGGGGCAATTGGCCTTGATTGCCGGCTCGGTGGAAGGCGCGCTGGGATTGGGCCCCCTGCATTTGCCCGGCGATTCCTATTCCTTGCCGGAATTGTCGGCCATGGGCTGAGCCCGCGCCTGTTCAGTGGATCTTGCCCTTGCGCAGGATGTTGACCAGCAGCCAGAAACCCAGCAACGCGGCGGCCAGAAAACCTCCGAGACCTATTATGGGAATTTCCTTCCAAGTGGGAGGCACGCCCGCCAGCACGACCAAAGAGGAACCTATCACCAGAGATGCCAGCACCAAGGCGAAAGCGATACGGTTGGCGCTGCGCTCATGGGCTTCCAAAAGCGGCTCCAAACCCCGGTGCTGGAATTCGATGCGCACCTTGCCCTTTTTCACCATGTCGAGAAGGCCCCGCGCCTCCGAGGGAAAGTCGCGCAGCAAGGGGCTCAAATCCCAGGCGGTATGGTACAGATCGGAAAGCAGGCGCGTAGGACTTAACCTTTCGCGCATGATGCGCCGCGCAAAAGGGCGGAACGTTTCCACCATGTCGAATTCGGGATCGAGCCTTCCGGCCACACCCTCTACCGTCACAACGGTTTTCAGAAGCAGATAGAAACCGGGCAGCATTTTCAGCTTGTGCTCGAGAATCAGGCGAATGAGCTTACGGAGGAAATCGCCCACGCGCAAATCGCGCAGGGTAACGTACACGTATTCGTCCAGCAATTCTGCGATATGGTATTCCAGCGATTCCGCCGATTCGATGGGATGCACGGCCAATTGCAACAGCGTCTTGCTGATGCGGCCCGCATCCCGCTCCACCATGCCGATGAGCACCGACACCAAGTGGTCGCGATGGGTGGGGGAGATGTTCCCCACCATGCCGTAGTCGAGCAGGCAAATCACATTGCCGGGCAGCACCAGTAAGTTGCCCGGATGGGGATCGGCATGGAAATATCCCAATTCGAAAATTTGCCGGAAGACGATGCCGGCGCCGGTGCGAGCCGCGGCCCTGGGATCCATCCCCGCATCCAGGAGGCCTTGGCGGTTGGTTACTTTCACTCCGTGGATGTATTCCAAAACCAATAGGCGGCGTGTGGTGAATTGTCCGTGAACCTTGGGTACCTTGAACAGGGGTTCGCCTGCGAAGGCCTTGGCGAAGCGCTCCATCTGGCCGGCTTCACGCGTGAAATCCAATTCCTTCTTGACGGTCCGTTCGAATTCCTCGCAAATCATCACGGGGCTGAGAATATTCATGCCTTCCACATAGCGCTCCAGTAGCGAGGCCAGATGATACATGATTTCGAGGTCCACCTTGAGGATTTGTTCCAGGCCGGGACGCTGCACCTTGACGGCCACCGCTTCACCGGAATGCAAAACCGCTTTATGCACCTGGGCCATGGAAGCCGATGCGACGGGCGTGGCGCCGAAGCTTGAGAAGTGGCGGTCTATGGGCCCACCGAGCTCCGTTTCCACCACTTCGCGGGCCTCCGCGTCGGGAAAAGGCGGCACGGCGTCCTGCAGTTTTTCCAATTCGGTGAGAAGGTCCGACGATAAAAGGTCCGGCCGGTTGCTCATCATCTGGCCCAGTTTGATGAAAGCGGGGCCCAGTTCCTCCAAAGCCATGCGGACTCGCTCGGCGCGGGTAAGGTGGGGAATGGGGGAAACCTGGAGCCGCAGGTATTTTTCCCCGAAATCGATGTATTTGTCCAGGTTGAGCCCGGCGAGCAAGTCGCCGAAACCGTGACCGGCCCATACGGAAATGATTTCCCTATAACGGTGGATGTGACGATAGGTACGACCCAATCGTCTGATGTTCTGAATCACGCGGGCGGATTACCGGAACCGATCTTTTCCTCGAGGCGCGCCACCCGGCTTTCCAGGGCCTTGAATTCGGCTCGGCGCGGTAAATCGATTCGCTCCAGGGTTTTGTCCACCACTCCGCTCACCATCTTTTCCAGATTACGCCGTGTCTCTTCGGTTTTGCGCACCAGATCTTCAAAGAACTTTTTGCCTTCGCCTTCGGAGAGCTTGGCTTCCTCAGTTATTTTTGTGGCCCATTCCTCCACCTTTTCCTTGGTTGCGAATACCATGCCGATGCCGGCATAGGCCGCCCGCTTCAGAGCTTCCAAAATATTATCTCCCGACATACTTGCCTCCCGCACCTTCGGCGCCGTTGGGGTGTGTCGATAATTTAAGAAAAGGGGAAAGGGGTTGGGAAGTTACTTCCCAACCCGGGCGCGGAATCGTGATGCTCCGATAGTGCGGAATGCATGAGGGGCATGCTGAAGCGTTGTAGCGGCTTTGCTGGACCAAATTCTCCGGATCCCCCTCGGAGCCGGTGAAGCCGCATGTTCCGTCCGAAAAGGGGCTCTTTTCGGTTCCCATGCGGCCTGAGGCGGAACAAAGGTTCCCGCCACCCTTTTCTTTCCTGTAAATTCAAATAATGAGATGCGGGAGACGAAGTCAAGGAAGACGGCGTCGGATGCGCGGTCAGGGAGAGGGGGAGAGTAGCGAGGCGGCCATGGGGTGGGGATTGATGATGATGCCGTCGATGTGGGCCTTTTCGGCTAATCCGGGCGCATCCAACCCGAAGCGCGCCAAAAAGAGGCGCTTTTCGCGGAGTTCATGATGCTCCGAAAGCAGGGTTCGGCGCAAGGCCAGCACCATGGATTTGATATATCCCTGTCCGGGCAGGGATAGGGCGCCGATACCCGCCGACAATACGGCTTTGGGTACTTTCGCTTGCTGCATGTCGGATATTACATCCTCAAAAGCCAAATCGTCGGCGCCGGGCGCGGCCTGGGGAAATTTCAATTTATAGCCCTGGGGAAGCGGCAGGTTGCGGTCGAAAATAATCCGGTTCAATTCAGGATTGCATTTCCGCAAGGTCGCGAGCGAATAACCGGTAAGCAATCTCAACTGCACGGGCTTCCATTCGTGTTCGAGTTTGGCGCTGCGCAAAAGGGCCGGCGAAGATTTCCGCAATCCGGGAAAGAGCCTGTCAGCCTGCATGGCCAGACTGGAGGCAGCCAGAAATTTCGCGTAATACATGCGCGAGAAGCGTTTGAAGGAGGGGGAACGATAGCGGCTCACCACTTCGCCCTCGTCGGTAAGCCCCTGTTCGCGCACCGCCTTGAATATTTCCGCGATGCCGGAATGATAGGCCATCAGCGCCAACGGCCAGGAGCCGGCCAGCGACCGGTATTGTTTGAGCAATTTGCCTGCGGCCACGGTGGAAGCTTCCGGGTCGAGCCGCTGGTCTACGAATGGGTTGATTTCCAGATATCGCGCTCCCGTGGCGGGTATGAATTGCCATAGCCCCGCGGCATCGGCGGGCGAATACGCTCCGATGGCGAAGCGCGATTCGATATGGGGCAGGTATTTCAATCGCCGGGGAACGCCTTGGCTTTTGAAGGTCGCTTCGGTAATGGGCAAATAGGCGTAGGAGCGGGCCAGACTTTTGCGAAAGGTGCGCTTCAATCCCTTTTTGGCCCACGCTCGGGTAATCGAGGCCGCCCTCTCCTTGGGCGTCCATTCCGCGGGAAAAAGCTTGTGCAGGAGCGAGTCCCCGGCGTTCCAGGTTTCGGGTTTCCGGAGATACAGGGCGTCAACCCTCTTTTTCAGGTCGTCCCGGAACCGTTCCACGCTGTCTCTGGCCGCGCCGGGAGCCAGGCCGCCGAGGCGAATCTTACCAAGGACAATGGTGGGATGGTCCGAATCGAAAAGCAGGGCGTCATCGTCGTCGACGCGCAGATAGATTTCCACCATCAGCACGGCCTGCGCCTCAACGATTTCGTTCCTGGGAAAATCGGCGTCGAACCTGAGCAACGAACGGTTCTTGGAAACGTCCATGGCTCCGGAAGCTCCGGCCAATCCCATGCATGCGATGAGTGTTGTTAACTTGTTCATGACGTAACGCGCAAATGTCGGGGACGATATGTGAGTCACCGACAAGGTATGGATAAGTTATTTTCTGATCCGGGATTTGGGCAAGATTTTTATCGCTTTGCTTGCGGCTGCCGACCTTTTTTCGATTTTTGAAGGACTTTTTTGAGGGTTTCGCGATTTCGTCCGCATCCTATCCGTTGCGGAAATCGGCGGGTTTTGGGGTTTTGGCGGTAAACGGGTTTCGATGCTATTTTTCTCCCCGAAGTTTCGGGAGTCGCATGACCGTATTGAATAATCGCCGCAGCCGTAAGGAATTGCGTGAAAAGCTGAAATTGGAACCCTTCGCCCGCGGCACCTATTCCTTTTACCGTTATGGACACGTGGAAAATCCCGCCGCCTGGCGCGACTCCCTGTACAGACGTTGGGAACCGCTGGGAGTATTGGGCCGGGTCTATGTCGCTCATGAAGGCATCAACGCCCAGGTCAGCGTGCCCGAAGCATCGATGGGGGCTTTCACCACCGATTTGTCGGAGGATCCCTTTCTGTCGGGAAGCCGCCTCAACCGCGCCGTGGAGGACGACGGCAAATCCTTCTTCGCCTTGCATATCAAAGTGCGTCCGACCCTGGTGGCCGACGGTTTGGGCGGGGAAACCCTCGACTTTTCGCAAGCAGGCCCGCGCCTCGACGCCGAGACATTCAATCAAGCCATGGAGGGACCGGGCACCGTAGTTGTGGATATGCGCAATTGCTACGAAAGTGAAATCGGGCGTTTCGACGGGGCGCTTCGCCTCAAGGCCCGCACTTTCAGCGAAGCTTTGCCCGAAGCGTTGGAGGTCGTCAAACGCGCTGCGGAAACCAGGCCCGTCGAACGGGTATTACTGTATTGCACAGGCGGCATCCGCTGTGAAAAGGCCGGCGCCTATCTGGCCGGGCACGGTATCGGCAACGTGGCGCAATTGGAGGGCGGCATTCTGCAATACGTGCGCGAGGTGCGCGCCCAAGGACTGGAGAACCGGTTTCTCGGCCGCAATTTCGTTTTCGACGGCCGTATGACCGAAAGGATTTCCGATCACGTGTTGGCCGCCTGCAGCCAATGCGGAAATGCCTGGGATGAACCTTGGAATTGCGCGTACGACCCTTGTCACCGTCTTTTTCTCCAATGTCCCGACTGCCGGAAAAAATGGGACGGATGTTGCGGGGAAAAATGCCGGGACGCCTTTCGCGGATGACGCGGGCCCTCAATATTTGTTAATTACCAGGATATGCGAATCACCATGACGAAAACCATCGTTCCCGCCAAAGCCCTGCCCAAATCCATGCTTATTGCCGCATTGCTTTACATCTCCGCGTCCCCGGCGTTCTCCCAGGAAGCGGACACCACCGCCGTTCCGGAATCCCCCCCGGCCCGGGTTTTCAGCGAGCCCATCCTCCTGGCCCAGGAATACCTGTTCGGAGTGGTAGGCAGCGCGGTATTCGGAGCGGTCGGCTTCTATTCCGGCAAAGGCATCGAGCGGCTCATACGCGACAGCGATTACCAGCAGGGCACCCTGGGTTTCACCGGCGTCCGTTACACCAACTTTGATGGTGGATTCCGCGGAGGCGCTTTGGGCCTCTCGGTCGGCGCCACCCTGGGAGCCTACTTCGCGGGCCAATTGGACGAAGAGGACGGCTCGTTCTGGTGGACCTACGCGGGAACCGTCTTGGGCACCGGCGCGGGCCTGTTCCTGGCCGACGCCCTGGGAGTGGAAAACGGATACAAGTGGGAACCCCTGCTGCCCCTTTTGGCTCTGCCCGCCGCGGGCGGAGTGGTGGGCTTCAACGTCTCGCGTTATTTCCGCGATCAACGCCGTCGCGAAATCACCGGTTCCGCCCAAGGCGGCGTAATGCTGCTGCCACCGACCTTGGCCATGGTACCCATGGGTCCCGGGGGCAAGGAGCGCGGATACCACCTGAACGCCCTCAACCTGCGTTTCTGAAAGGCCGGGCGATTCCGATATGGCGATACCTTACCAATCCTATATCTGCATGATTTGCGGCTATGTGTACAGCGAAGAAGAAGGCGACGAAGACGGCGGCCTCGCGCCGGGAACCCGTTTCGCCGACATTCCCGACACCTGGGTCTGCCCGGTTTGCGGAGCAAGCAAAAAAGAATTCCAGCTGATCGATTAATCCCCCGGCCTGGGCCTCCGGTCCGCATCCAGCCTCCCACCGAAACGGATTATCCTTCCCCAATTGTAATTTTTCTCTCCGCTTCTGGATGCCGGCACCCTTACCGGGTATTTTAGCCTGAACCCCAACCAGGCCCCGGCATGCAAATCGATACCCCGCACACGCCTCCCGCCAAATCCTCCCGGACAGGGCGGCTCCGTAATCTCCGTTTTCCCGCCATGGCCCTTACCGCCTTCCTCCTGGGTGGCTGCAGTTTCCTCAAACTCGGTTACCGGCACCTTGATTGGGTCCTTTATTATACCCTGCAGAAACAGTTCGATTTGTCCCGGGACCAGAAAAGCGATTTACGCAGCCGGGTCGACGAATACGTCGCCTGGCATAAACAGGAAATGCTGGCGGATTACGTGGTTTTTCTCAAGGAAGCGGCTCAGCGGATGCCGGACGGCGTCGATTCCTTAGAGTTGGAATGGGGATTCGAACGATATCGGGATTTGCGGCGCCGAACCTTGGAACCGATGGTAGAAGCCTCCACCGCATTTTTACTCTCTCTCGATGGCGACCAACTCAGGGCCTATACCAAAAAAGCGTCCCGAAAAAATTCCGATAAACTGCGCGAATGGCGGGAGAATCCGGAAAAATCCCGGGATAAACGCGCCGAGCGAACCTTGGATCAAGTGGAGGAATTCACCGGTAAACTAAGCGCCTCACAGCGCCGGGCCATCGATTCCCTGAGCCGGGCACTGCCCTTGAATACCGGGCATTGGCTCGAGTTCCGGCAAAACCAACAAAACGCGCTGGCCGAGGCGGCGCATACGGGCGATTCCACCCGGTTGGCCGGTTTCCTCAGGGATTATTTCCTCACTCCGGAAAAGCTGCGCACCCCGTCGCATCAAGAAGCCGTAGCCCGGCAGGAACTGCATTCCAAGGGGATGATTCTTGCCGTCAGCGCCCTTCTCACGCCCGAACAGCGCTCGCGGGCCGCCGCCCGCCTATCCGAATTCACCCGGGATTTGGAGCAGCTGGGTCCCAAACGATAAATCGTCTCCTTATTTGCCGCTCATGCCTCAAGAAACTATTTATTAAGTGACCCGGACAGGTTCCGGGCCGTAATATCCGGCCATGAGCCAAGTATAGGGAGTGCATGCATGTACGAATTGAACGATATCATCAGCAAAAAAAGAATGAAACAAATGCAAAGCGACCTCGCCGATTTACGCGACAACTTCGAAGACGTGCGCGATAAGGTGGGAACGCTGGCCAAGAAATACGGCAAGAAATACGAGCGCACCGAATTCCGCAAGCCCTGGGTTTACCATAAGGCTTGGTACGAAGGAGCGACCTCGCTGATTTTCATTTCCCTGTTGGTTTCGGCGGTGGTGGCGGGGATAGCGTATTTGCTGTTCCGCAATCCCGAAGAAGGCTCTTCGGAATTCTACGCCCAGAACGAAGCCGAAAAGTGGCCTTCCGCCGAAAAGCAGGAAGCCAACCGTCCGGAAAGCAGCCCGGAAGGCTCCGAGCATCCCAAGTCCTAGTAACCTGAAATTCTTTCGAACCTTCTTCTGAGCACACGCTTGCCCCGGGCAATCCGCCCTGGGGCCGCGTTTTTGCTTGTTCTACCCCCTTTTTCCATACTTCCGCTTTTTCCGGCTCAGGTAGTTTTGGTATAATATCTTTTATCCGTTTCCGTGCCAAAACCATCAGCCGATCAAGCGAGCCTCAGCCCATGCATAAAACCCGTTTGTCGAATCGAAGCCGCGCCCCTTTCGCAGGATTTCTCACCCTCATCATGCTCACGGCGGTCCCGTCGGTTTGGAGCATGCCGGGTAAGGATGAATTGCTGGGCAAGATGTTCCTGAAAAGCGTGCGGTCGTGGCATTACCAACCTTCCGATCTCGACGACGCCTTTTCCGGAAGGGCATTCGATATCTATCTCAAGAAATTGGATCCGCAAAAGCGCTTCCTCCTGCAATCCGACGTGGAAAATCTGCGCAAGCATCGCCTCGAACTCGACGACGAATTGAACCGTGGAGCGCTCGATTTCGTGGACGTAGCGGGAGCGATAAGCGAGAAACGCATCAAGGAAGTCAAAGCGTTGACGGGCAAATTACTCGCCAAGCCCCTGGACTTGAAGGAAAAGGATACGCTGGAATTGGACCCCGAGAAGATAAGTTACCCCGCCACGGCTTCCGAGCGCGGCAAACGGTGGGCCAAGCTGTTGAAGTTCCAGGTGCTGACGCGCATCCATAATGCGCAGGATATTCCCGACTCCCTGAAAACCGACAAGACTCCCAAGGATTTTAAAGCCCTGGAAGCCGAAAGCCGGGAACAGGTTTTGCGGAACGTGCATCGCAGCCTCGACCGCATGCTGGACGAAGATCGAAGCCGCCGCGTGGCGAATTATCTCAATGCCGCCGCCAACGCCTTCGATCCGCATACGCAATACATGCCTCCGCAGGCGCGCGAGGATTTCGACCTCAGCATGACGGGCACCCTCGAAGGCATCGGAGCCATCTTGCGCGAAGAGGACGGCTTTATCAAAGTGGTGAGCATCGTTCCCGGCAGCGCGTCGTGGCGCCAGAAGGAACTCAAGGCCGAGGATAAAATCCTGAAGGTGGCCCAAGGCAACGAAGAACCCGTCGATATCGTGGACATGAGCGTGAACGACGCGGTACGTCTCATCCGCGGCCAAAAGGGCAGTGAGGTGCGGCTGACCGTGCAAAAGCCGGGCGGACAAATCGGCGTAGTGCCCATCATCCGCGACGTGGTGGTCGTGGAAGAGACCTTCGCCAAATCGGCGATGCTGCAGAACAAAAGCGGAAAGAGCAAATGGGGATACGTGGAGCTGCCCACTTTCTATCACGACTTCAGCCGCAAAGACGGGCGCAACTCGGCGGATGACGTGCGTAAGGAAATCGAAAAGTTGAAAAAAGAAGGCATGGACGGTCTGGTGCTCGACTTCCGCAACAACGGCGGAGGCGCTTTGGACGATGCCGTGAAATTGGCCGGCCTGTTCATCGAAACCGGCCCCGTGGTGCAGGTAAAGGACAAGAAAGGCCGAAGCCGGGTGCTGGAAGATAAGAACCCGGATGTGGCCTGGGACGGGCCCCTGGTGGTAATGGTGAATTCATTCAGCGCCTCTGCCTCCGAAATCGTGGCCGCCGCCCTGCAGGATTACGGTCGCGCCGTGGTGGTGGGAACCGATACCACTTTCGGCAAGGGCACGGTGCAATCGATGATCGATTTGGACGCCTATTTGCCGCCCGTGTTCGCGCCTTTCCGTCCCATGGGCTCGCTCAAGCTGACCATCCAGAAATTCTACCGCATCAATGGCGGCTCCACCCAATACCGGGGCGTGGTGCCCGACATCCTGATTCCCGATGCCTATACCGACCTGGACGTGGGGGAGAAGAAATTGGACAACGCCATGCCCTGGGACAAGGCCGAGAAAGCCGATTACGTGCGCTGGGAAAAGACGGTGGACGCGGCGGCATTGAAGGCCGGACATACCGCCCG
>CAYNXV010000047.1:0-4803 GCA_964401245.1 uncultured Bifidobacteriales bacterium
TGCCGTTTCGCAACAAGGGAATGAGAGGCAGCAATACCGAGGTGGGATAGCAGCCGGGATTGGCCAGCAAACGCGCCGCTTTTATCGCATCGGCATTGGTTTCACAAAGGCCGTAAGCCCCCGCATCGGACCAGGCAGGCAAACCATGCGGACCATACGCCTTTTCGTGGGAAACTGGATCGTGGATGCGGAAATCCGCGGACAAATCGATGACCCGTGTTTTCCCGTTCTCAAGGAAAGGTGCTACCATCCGCGCCGAGGCGCCATGAGGCAAACAGGAGAAAACCACCTCCGGAGTCGTCTTGCTCACTTCGGCCGCAGGCAGCAGGGTATTCCTATCCGGGGAGATTTGCTTGAGAAATTGGGGATAGAGGCTGTCAAAGGGTTGGCCGGCCTGGGATTCGGATCCAAGCCAATCCACTTCCACGCCGGGATGACGCAGAATCAATCCCATCAATTCCCGACCGGTATACCCGGTAGCGCCGAGTATCCCCGCATGTATTTTGGCTGAGCTGTTGCGCGCCACTCCGAACCTGCTTCCCTATGCCCAAAAGGCGGCTAAATATAGAAATTCCGCTTCGATTCCCGTGGTATCGCCGGCCTCCGACCCCTGCCCGTCGCTTAAAGCCGGCTAAGGCCTCCGAACCCTATGAGCGATTGAATTCACAGGATGCAGATATTATATTATCTACTGATTCGGTGTTTAATTAATGAGTCGGTGTCGAACCTTTTAGATTGCAGCTTTGGCATCAGGGTTTTACAGCCGATAATGGATACCGAATGGATACCGAAGCAAATTTTCATTTGCATCTATTCGGCCCGGATCCGCTGGATTGAAGGAATTAGGAGTTAAGAAAATGGCCATTACCCGAGTGTGGTTGGACGAATCCGAGAACGAATGCACCATGTGCGGGGCTTGTGAAGCCACTTGCCCTGAGGTTTTTGAGGTTCCTGAAAAAATGATAATCAAGGATGGAGCCGGATTCGAGCTGACCGACGAAATCGTCGAGGCTGCCGAAGGGTGTCCCGTGGGGACCATCGGCATCGAATACGACAATAGCGGAAAACGCGATAATCCCATGTAAGTCTGAGCGCCCTCTGGGCGTTGTCTTCCCTGGATTTTTGCAGCCGACTCTTGATGGGTCGGCTTTTTTTATAGGGGAAAATCACCAAATAGCCCAATATCCCTCTTTTTCCAAACCCCATTTTCCCAATTTCCGCAATTCCTTCAGGGGTTGAACCAGAAGCTGTTAAAAACCTTAAAGGAACTCTCCAATTCTTCCGAAGAAGTGTTCATGGCCGCAGGGACGTGGCCTTAGTCTGAACCCAACAAGGAGGTTATCCCATGCGGATTAATCACAATATTTCTTCGATGATCACTCAAGGTGCGCTGGAAACCCAACGCAACTCCCTCGGAAAATCGCTGGAAAAGCTGTCTACCGGTTTACGCATCAACCGGGCCGCGGATGACGCCGCCGGCTTGTCGGTGTCGGAATCGCTGCGTTCGCAGGTGCGGGGCATGAACCGCGCCAAAGCGAACGCCGAGGACGGCATCGCGCTTCTGCAAATCGCGGAAGGCGCTACGGGTGAAATCAACAACATCCTGCAGCGCATGCGCGAATTGGCCATCCAAAGCGCCACCGATACCCTGACTTCTACGGAACGTTCCTATACGAACCAGGAATTCCAGGCCCTTATGACGGAAATAACCCGCATATCCGGTTCGGCGGAATACAATGGTATGACGCTGCTGGACGGTGCCGCGGGTTCATTCGGCGTAACGGGTGGCGCGAACTCCGTACTGCATATCGGCGCCGGGTCCAATGCGACCACCGATACCATGTCCATTTCCGTGGACGCCATGACTTTGGGATCGCTGGGTCTCACCTTGGGAACAACCGCGGTCAGCACGCAGGCAACCGCCACCGCGGCCCTGGCCGCCATCGATACCGCCATGGGTTCGGTGAACAACATGCGCTCGGACATGGGTGCCTACGTGAACCGTCTCGAGTTCGCCATTGCGAATCTGGGCAACCAGATTTACAATACGCAGGACGCCGAGAGCCGCATCCGCGACGTGGACTTCGCCAAGGAGACCACGGAGTTCACGCGCTCCCAGATTCTCACCCAGTCGGCCACCTCCATGTTGGCGCAAGCCAACCAGGTGCCCCAGAGCGTGCTCTCCCTCCTGGGATAATCCGCTCCTTCGTGACGCTCGCCTATGGCCGGGAGGATCTCCTCCCGGCCTTTTTTTTGCGTAATCCCTAATCAGCCGCTTTAACTTCGACTCCAGGTTCAGTCCGGGAAAATGGGCAAAAAGCCTCATTTTCATGCGAAAACGCCACTTTGGTCTTTCGCTTGAATCGGGCGGGTAAAGCCCGGGCGGCAAAACTCCGACAAACCAAACAACTACCGGCCCGCTCCAAAGACGGTCCGAGGGAAGGCGAGAAAAACACGGAGGTTATCAACCATGAGAATCAATCACAATATTTCTTCAATGATCACGCAAGGTGCGCTCGAGGGCCAGAACAAGTCCCTGGGCAAATCCCTTGAGAAGCTGTCCACCGGCTTGCGCATCAACCGGGCTTCGGACGATGCCGCGGGTCTGTCGGTGTCGGAATCGCTGCGTTCGCAGGTGCGGGGCATGACCCGCGCCAAATCGAACGCCGAGGACGGCATCGCGCTGCTGCAAATCGCGGAAGGCGCCACGGGTGAAATCAACAACATCCTGCAGCGCATGCGCGAATTGGCCATCCAAAGCGCCACCGATACCCTGACCACCACGGAACGCTCCTACACCAATCAGGAATTCCAGGCCCTCATGACGGAAATCACGCGCATTTCGCTTTCGGCGGAATACAATGGCATGACGCTGCTGGACGGCGCGGAAGGTTCTTTCGGAGTGACGGGAGGCGTGGCTTCCGTATTGCACATCGGTTCCGGCGCCAATCCGATTACCGATACCATGACCATCGGGATAACCGCCATGACGCTGGGCGCGCTGAGCCTCGACCCCACCACCACCGCGGTCAGCACACAGGCTGCCGCCACCTCGGCCTTGGCCGCCATTGACGTCGCCATGAGTTCGGTGAACAGCATGCGCTCGGACATGGGCGCCTACGTGAACCGTCTCGAGTTCGCCATTGCGAATCTGGGCAACCAGATTTACAATACGCAGGACGCCGAGAGCCGCATCCGCGACGTGGACTTCGCCAAGGAGACCACGGAGTTCACGCGCTCCCAGATTCTCACCCAGTCGGCCACCTCCATGTTGGCTCAGGCCAACCAGGTGCCCCAGGGCGTGCTCTCCCTCTTGGGATAATCCGCTCCTTCGAGAATCTCGCCTAATGCCTAAAGCCGGGAGGATTTCCTTCCGGCTTTTTTTTCATGGTGGCCTTTCGGGATTTTCCGCCTCTAATTACCCCCTTGTGCTTCCGAAAATACCGAATACCCGCCGTGCGATCCGGGCTGCAACGGCGGGGAAAAAGCTATATTTACTCCCCCACGGGTTTCATCAAGACGGGTTCCAGTGCTTTCATTATCGGAATATCTCAAGGCCGCGCCCAAATCCTACGTACTCAAGATTTTCCGGCGCGAAAATCCGCAGGCCGGGCTCATGCAAACGGCGCAGGTCAGCCAAGCCGCTTTTGCCTGGCTGGAGCGCGGTGAAAGAATCGGCGAAGTGGTCGAGCGCCTCACGGATACGCTGCGCGGTCTGCTGCTTTTCATCTACGCCTCCGAAGAAAGGGGCGTAAGCGAAGAGGAGGTCCTGGCCCAGATGGCGCCGATGGACTCCGACGAAATCCGCCATCACCTCAGGCATCTCGAACACGAAGTGCTGCTTTATTCCCGCGAAGGCGATTACCGCACCTACCACGGTTTCGACGAGTTCGCGCCTTTTGTGCTCGAACGCGGACTGGAGGGAAAGGCCTTGCGCGACGGGGAAGCCGCCCAGGCCCAATGGATGGTCTACGCGCATTTTCTCAAATCGCACCTGGCGCATTTTCTGGCCCAAACCGCTTTGGGAAACGTGAAGGTTACCCAGGGCGGCGAATTGCACCGCAAGGACTTGCAATCGTTGGCCGGGCGATTCTCCTTCGCCTCCAAGCTTTCACCGGTCGCGGGAGAGGAGGAGGCACTGTTCCTGTTCCGCTTCGCGGCCGAAACCCGGGCGGTTAAGCTCGACGAGGGCCGTCTCCACCTTTCCACCCAAGGCCGGGAAATCGTCGAAGGCGATTCTCCCGCCGCCGTGACCGGACTGCTCGATTGGTGGCTGGGCACGAGAACCGGTGGCATGCGCCGCTTCCTCCAAGCCATGGCTTCGCTCGAAAATGGTTCCCTGTTCCGCGTCGGCGCACTCGCCGATCTGGTCTGGAGCTACGGCGGCGCCAAAAAGAAGAATTATGCCGAGGTGCGCGGCGGACTCACCTGGGAAAGCCTTCCCAAACCGCTGCAGGAGCTTTGGCTGCTGGGCCTCATCGACTTCGGCATGGCCAAGGGGCGCATCCAATTCGCGCGCCTTAACCGCGAGTACGCCTTGCCTCTGATTGCGCCTTCGGGATCCGAAGACCTGCCGGCCGTGGAACCCGCGGGATCGGGACCTATCGGCCTGCCCAACCTCGAATGCCTGGTGCCGGTTATGCTTCCGCTGGCGGCGCAATATCGCGTGGAACTTTGCAGCGATCGCGAAAACGACGAAATTCTGGGCAGGCACCGCTTTACCAAAAAGTCGGTGGTGCAGGGGCTCCAGGTCGGGCTGAAGCTGGACGCGCTGAGGGAACTCATTGTCTGGCTGGGATTCGA
>CAYNXV010000047.1:4903-20213 GCA_964401245.1 uncultured Bifidobacteriales bacterium
ATTCCCGGCGAAGACCCGCGCCGTATCCTGCATTTGCAGCCGGTATCCACCGACATGCAAGCCGATACCTGGAAGTTACCCCGGCTCGCTTACGGAGACTTCCGCTATTCGGAAGCGGATATTCCCAAACCTCCCCGTAAAGGACCGAAGAAACCGCTCCCCAGCGATGCGGCCAACGCGGGCATTTTGAATTCGGAGGAAAAGGTGAGCCTGGTGGAATCGGCCATCGACGCGGGCAGCGAATTGGAACTCAAGTTGGGAGACAAATCCGACCGGGTGGTAGTCTCCCCCATTCTGCTAATCAAGCATCGCAATCCCGCCAAAATCATCGGCATCGAAAGGGAAACCGGACATCGAAACGAGTACATTCTCGATCAAATCCGATTTTTACGGGCCCTCAAGAAATAACCGATGACGCGTCGCTTCGTCCATTTGCACAACCACTCGGAATACTCCATGCTCACGGGCATGTCGCGCATTCCGGAGGTTATCAAAAAGGCGCAGGCCTGCGGCCACGACGCCTTGGCTCTGACGGACAACGGAAACATGTTCGGCATGCTGGAGTTCTATCGTTCCTGCCTGAAAGCCGGCATCAAACCCATTATCGGATGCGACCTCTATTTCGCGCCCGACTCGCGTAAAAACCTGATTTACCAGGGCGGGCAGCCTTCGTCCCATCGCCTCACCCTGTTGGCAAAAAATAATGCCGGCTACAAGAACCTGATGAAAATCTGTTCCGACGGATATCTCGACGGGTTTTTCCAGAAACCGCGGGTAGACGCCGAGTCTTTGGAAAACCGGGGCGAGGGCCTGGTTTGCCTCACCTCCAACCATCAGGGAGAAGTAGGCTACCACCTGCTGCGCAAAAACCGCGACAAGGCCTGCGAAGTCCTGGATAATTACGCGCGCTGGTTCGGTCGCGACAACGTCTATCTATGTCTTCAGGATCACGGGCTGGCAGAAGAGAAGGAAATCAACAAACAGTTCCTGGAATTGCATCACGAAGCCGGTTGGCAGTTGGTGGCCGAGAACGACGTGCATTATCTGGAGCGGGAAGACTCCGAGGCTCATGAAATTCTTCTTTGCATCGAAGGCGGATTCAAGCTCAACGACGCCAATCGCACGCAGTTTCCTTCCAACCAATTCCATTACCGATGCACGGCGGAGATGGAAGAGCTGTTCGGGGAATATCCGGGAGCCATCGAGAACACCGCCCGCATCGCCGACAGCTGCGACGTGCAAATCGAATTCGGCACCCTGCACCTGCCGCAATTTCCCATTCCTCCCGAATTCGAGGATTCCGACCTTTATCTCGCGCATCTGTCGCGCGAGGGCTTGAAGGAACGTTACGAAGAGGTGACTCCCGCTCTTACCGAGAGGCTGGATTTCGAACTGGAAGTGATGCGCAAGATGGGAGTCGCGGGCTATATGCTCATCGTGCAGGACTTCATCAACGCGGCCAAGAAAATGGATATCCCCGTGGGTCCCGGTCGCGGATCGGCCGTGGGGTCCCTGGTCTCTTACGCCATCGGCATCACCGATGTCGATCCCATCCGCTACCATTTGCTGTTCGAACGTTTTTTGAATCCCGAACGCGTGACTATGCCCGATATCGACACCGACTTTTCGGATCACGACCGGGCGCAGGTCATCCAATACGTGGTGGACAAATACGGCAAGGATTCGGTGGCGCAAGTGGTCACCTACGGCCGCATGAAGGCCAAGATGGTGCTGCGCGACGTGGGCCGGGTGCTGGGATTCGAAGCCGGCCGCCTCAACTTCCTGTGCAAGCTTTTTCCCGCCTTCAATCCCTTCGCCGATTTGCGCACCGCGCTGGACGAATCCCCCGACCTGCAAAAGGAAGTGGACAACGACCCCGCCCTGCAGAACCTGGTGCAATTGGCGCTGCGGCTCGAAGGCCTGGTGCGGCAGGCGGGCATGCACGCGGCGGCGGTCATCATCGCGCCTGAAGCCATCGTCAATTTCGCCCCGCTGTTCCGGCAACCCGGTTCCGATCAGGTCATGATCCAATATGACAAGACCTACTCGGAGGATATCGGGCTTCTCAAAATGGATTTTCTGGGCCTGCGCAACCTTTCGGTGATCAAGGATTGCCTCGAGCAGGTGGAACGAGGGGAAGGGGCGCGGCTCGATCCCCTGAAGCTGCCGGAGAACGATCCGCAAACCCTGCAAATGCTGGGCAAGGGCCTCACGGTGGGCGTTTTCCAGTTCGAATCGGCGGGCATGCAGGAATACCTGAAAAAGTTGAAGCCTTCGAAGCTCGAAGACATGATAGCCATGAACGCCCTGTACCGTCCGGGTCCCATGGACTTCATCGACCAGTATATCGCGCGTAAGCACGGTTTGGAGCCCGTGGACTGCTATCACAAGGATTTGGAATCCATACTCCTGGAAACCTACGGCGTCATCGTATACCAGGAACAGGTGATGCAAATCGCCCAGGTTCTTTCGGGGTTCACGCTGGGGGGCGCCGATTTGCTGCGCCGCGCCATGGCTAAAAAAGACCTCAAGAAAATGGACGACTTGCGCCCCAAATTCGTGGGCGGCGCCAAGGAACGCGGATACGATCCCAAGGTAGCGGAAAAAATCTGGGACATTCTCGTTCCCTTTTCCTCTTACGCCTTCAACAAATCGCATTCGGCCGCCTATGCCACGGTAGCCTATCAAACCGCCTACTTGAAGGCGCATTATCCCGCCTATTTCATGTCGGCCAACATGAATTCCGAAATGCACGACACCACCCGCCTGGTGGTGCTGCTCAACGAATGCAAGGCCCTGGGACTCACGGTGGAGTTTCCCGACATCAACGTAAGCGAAGCCCGTTTCAGCGCCAAGCCGGGCACCATAGTCTATGGTTTGGGCGGGGTCAAGAACGTGGGCATCGGCGCGGTGGAGAAAATCGTGGAAGTGCGCCGGGAACACGGGCCTTTCAAGTCGGTATTCGATTTATGCAAACGCGTCGACATGCAAATGCTGAACCGGCGCGCCTTGGAATCGCTTATTTTCGCCGGAGCTCTCGACGCGCTTCCCGGCAACCGGGCGCAGCAATTCGCGGCGGTGGAAACGGCGCTCGCCTACGCGCAATCCTTTCAGGACGACAAAGCCAAAGGACAGACCTCGCTTTTCGAGGGCGGCGGCTCCACGCTACCCATGGATGAACCCGCGCTCCCCAATGTGGAAGCCTGGCCTTATCACGAAATGCTGGAAAAGGAAAAAGAGGTGCTCGGCCTTTATCTTTCCGGACATCCCCTGGAACCTTATCGTCCCGAGTTGGAGGGCTTCGCGACCTGCCCTCTCGACCCCGAACGCCTGAAAGCCAAAAAACCCGGTACCAGCGTCATACTCGGCGGCATGATCACCCGGCTCAAAACCCGCATCAGCCAAAAGGACAACCGGACTTTCGCCTTCGGCGAGCTGGAGGATTTTGCCGGAAAAATCGAAGTCGCTTTCTGGTCCGAAGTATTCGAATCGGTGCGTCACCAGGTGGAAATCGATTCGATGGTGCTGATAAGGGGCGCATTGCAATTGAACGAAGACGGCGAATCGATGAAGCTGGTGGCCTCCAAGGTGCTCCCCTTGGCGGAAACGCGGGAGAAGCTGGCCAAAAGCGTGCATGTGAAAGTACGCACCGTGGGCACCCACGAAGAAGACGTGCGCCGCCTGCTCGACATTTGCCGGGGATTCGAGGGTCAATGCCAGCTCGTGCTGCACCTGGAATCGTTCCAACACGGCGAGGTTTCGATGGTCAGCGAGAACGTGAAGATTTCCGCCGAGAAGGAATTGACGGGCGTCATCGCCGACATGCTGGGCGAAGAGAATATCTGGCTGAGCGCGAAATCCTATTGATCCTCAGGTTCGGCTGACAAGGGGATCCGGATACGGCAGGTCGCATCGGCGAAAAGACGTGCACGTACGCTAAAGCACCAGGAATTCCCGGATGATTCGGCCATCGTCCCATCGAAGGTCCAGCCGATACCTGCCTCGCGGAAGCGGTTGGGACAATCGCAAGACCCAACCCTCGCGGTCGGGGTTTGCAGCGACGGAAAGGGAAAGGCCCTCCACCTTATCGCCTGTCATGGGGTAAATCCTGAAAATCGGATTTCCTTTCAACTTCAAACCGGATGAGGTTACCTCCAACAACCGGTCCCGGTAATGGATCCGTAGAGAGGCCTTATCCGGCATCGGCCCCGTTGCCGCTACGGAATCCCTCGCCAGGCTTTCAATCCATTCGCGCATCAAGGACAATCCCCGTTCGTCCACTTCCGTCTTTCCCACGGGAGGCATGCCGTCGCTACCCAACGAGGCCATGCGGAGATAGATATCCGAGGCCTCGGGAAATCCCGGCTGAATATGCTGCAAGGCGCCCCCGTCCGGCGCCGGCCGCCCGCTGGGCGCGAACAAACCGGTGTTTTCCAGCGGGGTGGAGAAACGAAGGTCCATTCCACCCCTTCCCGGGATTCCCGGTTGATGGCAATAAGCGCAATTGGCATCCAGATAGGCACGGACCCTCGTTTCCAGGGGCTGGGCTGGGTTGAACGGATCGGATCGAAAAGACGTGTTGGACTGAACGGTCGGTTCCAGGCTGAAAAAGCCGGAATCCCGCTGCGCCGAAATCGCGAGATGGGTCATTCCCAGTATAAGTGCGGCGCATTTCCATCGCCGGATATGCCGATTCATTCCCGCGGCCGCCACCACGCCGCGGCTTTGGCCACGCCCTCGGGGAAACCGGTTCGATACGCATAACCCAAATCCACGCCGTTCGAATCCGGACCGAAAATGCCGGTGCTTTGGAACAATTCCATATCGAGATAATTGGGAGCCTGGGCGCCGTCCCTGCAAATCGTGGGCTGGAATTCCCGCGAACCCGCCTGGAACCGGCGCTTGAAGCCGGCCAGAAACGCCTTGTCCGCCAAGGCGGGGTGCCACAGGGGTGACATCCACAGCCATCGTAGAATCGATTTCAGGTTCGGTCCCCGAGGAAGGGATGGTGAGGACACGGCAAGGCTAAGCGCGTCAAGCACATGCACGCAGCGGTTGCTCGCTTCACTTCCCTGACGCGCGCCCTCCACGTGCCGGCGGAAAAAATGTTCCCAGGTAGGGTGTTCCGGATGCACCGCATGCACCAGTCGGGCCCCGGTATCGCCCTGCCGCGCCAAGTGGAGGCATAACCCCACCACATCGTCGACGTGCACGGCCGGACAAATACCCGATGCCGAGGGGAGCAGCGTCGGATGCTCGGGGGTGGAGGAAAAGGCCCGCTCCGACCAGGCCATATGCGGTCCGTATACCACGCCGGGACGAACCACAGTCAAGTGCAAATCGTCGTGCCGTTCCAAAGCCATGCGTTCGGCCTCGATTTTGACCAAGGTATACCAATCCCTTTCGGAGGAATAAATATAGGGATTATCCAGCACCTCCTTAGTGATGCGGCGCGGCAATACGGCAATGCTGCTCAGATGGATGATGCGCCTGATACCCACGGCCGCGGCGGCCTCCAGGAGATTGCGCATGCCGAGGCGATTGGCGGCCAGCAAATCGGGATCGGTGGCCTTGTCGTCCTTGGTCACCGCGCAATTGATCAGGGTTTCGCAGCCTGATAAGGCATTTATAAGAGCCTGCCTATCGGACCAGTCCGTGGCGCGAAAATCCAGGTCCTTCCAGCGGGACAGGCGGATGCCGGGACGGCGCGCCACGGCCCTTACCGGGCGGCCCTCACGAATTAAGCGCTGCACCAGTCGCGCTCCGATTTCGCCGGAGGCGCCCAGCACTGCAATTTTGGCGGTGTCGGACACCCTAGTCTCCCCACGCCATGTGTAGCGGTTGTCGCATACCGTAACAGCTTTCGACCAAGGCGCTGGCCTGAACCGCATGCCCGATATCGGCCACTTGCGAAGGTTTGCCGGCCAGGGCGGCGCGGAATTCATGCCACTGTTTTTCGAAGTAACCCAGGTATGTCAAAGGCGGCCCCAAGCGGAATACGGCGGAGGGAACGCCATTCTCTCCCAGCATCGACAGGGATTTATCGCTTTCCACCGTAAGTATCTCGCCTTTTTCCAAATCCTGTAAAACCCTGCCCCGCTCAAAGATCCATTCTGCGGTATAACCAAGAGGACGCGTACGACTGAGAATGATTTCGGCCGGGAATTCCCGCCCCTGGATACGCAGTTTAAAAACAGCCTCGGCTTCGGATTCCATTCCTCCTTGTGCATCGTCACGATAGGATTCAATCGTTACTTCGTCGCATAGGCCGAGTAACAAATCGAAAATGTGCACACCGAAATCCATCACCGCCCCTCCCGCGCTCAAAGACAATGAAGTGAGCGAAGGTGGATAATTCCTGAATATATGACCTGCCAGAATCCGGCAAGAAAGCGGCTCGCCCAGATCGCCGTTGCGTAAAATCCGCCCCAAGGCGGAGAATGCCGGTTGATAACGCCGCCAATACCCCGCCTGCAAATGCACGCCCTTTTCACGACTCAGTGCAGCGAGACTTTCCGCCTCGGCGCGTCCCGGAGCCAGAGGCTTTTCGCAAAGAACCGCGATTCCCCGCCGAAGCAAGGATTCCGCCTGCGCGACGTGGAAGGTGGGCGGCGTGCAAATGACGGCGCAGTCGACGCTATCCCATGCGCCCATACGGGCCGATGTGAGGCATTCCGCGGACGGCGCCAGGGCTTTCGCTTTTTCCAGAGCGGATTTATCGGTGTCGATGATTAATACGATGTCGTCGCCGCAAAGCTTGATGCAGGGGATATGCCCCCCGCGCGCGATGATTCCGGCCCCGATTACGGCCACTCTTTTTCCCGACATAGGTGGATTATATTACGCCGGGGCCCCTCGGTACAACGGGGCATCGGTGAAGTTGGGTAAAGACGATTCCAACCTAATTTCCGAGATAACGATAGAGTATCGACTCCCATTCCGGCGAGTTGAGAATTTCCAGCAAAGCCTGATTGACGGGATCCCGCAACGCGCTTCCGGGCGGAAGGGCGATTCCGTAATACTGATTGTCGAAGGATTCGGGAAGCACGCGGAGAAGATTAGGATAGGATGTGCGGGCGGAATACCGCAGTATGGCTTCGTCGTATACGACGCCGTGCAGGCGACCTTCGGCCAGGGCGGTCAGGGCGGCATCCAGATTTTGAAAAGGGATGTAGCTGAGCCGGCGACCCTGGAGATAGGCTTCGCTCGTGGAACCCTGTACCGTGCCTATTTGCGCCGAAGATAAATCCCGGGCGCTTTGCAAAGGCCCGGACATTTTGCCCACGGTCAGCGAAGAGGTGATGGCGGCGGTAAAAGTGGAAATGAGAATTAGGCCGGCGAACATCCATACCAACGCCACCAGTCTCCCTCCGGGAGATTGCGGAGCCTTGTCTCCGTATCCCACCGTGGTCATGGTCACGGCGGACCACCAGAAACTGGCCAGTATGCCGCGCACCGGATGGGCGGGAAATTGCTCGGAATTTTTACGGCGCTCGAAATACCACACGAGAAATCCCACGATCAAAAGGAGAAAAACCAGCACCAGCACCACTTGCAGAAATTCCACGGAAAGAAATTGCCGGGCGACGCCGTACCAGCCGGCATCCTCCTGGCGGGGAATCGCTATGCTGAGCCCCGTGAAATAAAAGGGATGGGTGAAATCGAAAGCAGCCTCCCTCTCGGGAGTAAGAGTCAGCGCGCCTACGGCGGCATCGAGCCGGCTATCGGTAACACCGGAGAGGAGGCCGGGTATATCATCTTCGCGGAACTCCGAAATGTATCCCAGCTTCGTGGTGATGGAATGCCATAAATCGATGCTGATGCCCTGCCATTCGCCGTTGGCGGCGCGAAAGGCGAAGGGGGGCGATTCGCGGGTGCCGACAATGAGGGTTTTATCGATTGGGGATTCAACGGAAACGGAGCCCGCGGAAACGGGAATGCATGTGAGGGCGAGAAGCGCCCATATAAACAGACGCATAGAAAAAGCCTTCCGGATTTCAACTAGTGAAAAGGGCATTTTCTAATAATAACAACCCCGCACCTGATATCGGAAATCATCTCAATTCAGCCAATAGGGCCTTTATCTTTTGCGAGATGAGCTCACGCACTTTCCGGAATTCTTCGGGCTCCATATGCTTGGGGTCAGGTATTTGCCAATCTTCGCGGCGCTTGGCCTCCACAAAAGGGCATGCGTCGCCGCAACCCATGGTCACCACGGCATCGTATTCCACCTTGGGAATTTCGTCTAGCGATTTGGAACCGTGCCGGGAGAGATCGTATCCCAATTCGGCCATGGATGCTATGGCCTTGGGATTCACAATTCCAGAAGGACGCGATCCCGAACTGTAGGCCTCCACCCTATCCCCTCCGTGTATGCGCGCAAAGGCCTCGGCCATCTGGCTGCGGTTGGAATTTTCGATGCAGACGAAGAGCAGTTTCTTAGGTATGGGCGCCGACATCGCCTCTCCTTTTTGGGGTGTTATCATGGATGTTACTCGAGGACTGGGGAAACCAATGCGCTGTCCGGCGACAAAAGCCCACCAAAAGGAGCATGACCGGCACTTCGATGAGCACTCCCACCACCGTGGCCAAGGCGGCGCCCGAGGACAGGCCGAAGAGGATGACCGCGGTGGCGATGGCCACTTCGAAATGATTGGACGCGCCTATCAGGGCGGCGGGAGCGGCATCGCGATAGGGCAGGCGGAGCATTCGGGCCAGGCCGTACCCCAGGGCGAAGATGAGCACCGTTTGCAGAAAAAGCGGAATCGCAATCCAGAGGATGGTAAGCGGGTTACCCAAAATGACTTCGCCTTTAAAGCTGAACAGCAAAACCAGGGTGGTAAGGAGCGCCACGATGGTGACCGGCGTGAGCAAATGCAAAAATTTTTCGCGGAACCAGGTTTCGCCTTTGGCCGCGATGATCCATTTCCGTGAGAAATATCCTGCCGCCAGGGGAAGCGCCACGTAAACGGAAAGCGACAGCAGTAAAGCCTGCCAGGGCACAGGTAGGCGGCCCACCCCCAGGAGGAATCCCCCGAGAAACGCGTAGAGAACCAGCATCAGCAGGGAGTTGACGGCCACCATCACCAGGGTAAGGCCGTCGTTGCCCCGCGCGAGATGGCTCCAGACCAATACCATGGCGGTACAGGGTGCGATTCCCAGCAGAATGGCCCCTGCCAGATAGCTGCGCCATAGCGGCACTTCGAGCATTTTGACGCCTTCGTGCATCACCACCGTACCCGCTCCATGAACGCTGCCCACGGCCGCATCCAGACCAAAAGGCATTTTCAACAAATCGACGGCATCCACTCCGATAAAGGCGCGGAACAGATATCCCAGAAAGAAAAGTGCGATGGCATACATCGTGAATGGCTTGACGGCCCAGTTGATGAAGAGGGTGAGCAATACCGGCCGGGTATTTTTCCCCGCTTTGATCACGGAGGCGAAATCGATTTTGACCATGATGGGGAACATCATGAAGAAGAGGCATATCGCGATGGGAATGGAAACCACGGGAGCGCCGCCGACCTGCAATGACATGCCGTCCAGGGTTTTCGCCAGGCCCGGTGCCGCCTTGCCCAGGGCGATGCCGCCCAGGATGCATAACCCCACCCACAAGGTGAGATAGCGTTCGAATACGCTGGTCATCCTCCGCTCGGAAATCTCCGGTTCAGCAACGGCCATGTTTCGTCCCCAATCGTACTTGTTTCAATCTTGTTTCGATTTTGTTTCCAAGCAGTCCTGAAAAATTTTCTTCCGGGCCGCCCGAACGCAATGGAATAAAGGTTAAGTGTCAAGACAGGGAATGTAAAGCGTGGGGGTCAATTCTTTTCGGACGTCTTGTTCACCTTTTCCATCAGCCGTCCTACCCTATCCAACAAGGTTTCGGCATTGAAAGGTTTGCCGAGAAATTCCAACTCCCCCTCTTTCATGTTATTCGCGATGAAGGAATCGGGGCTGTATCCGGAAACGCATAGGATGCGGATGCCGGGACGCCGCCGCTTTATCTCATCGGCGAGTTCCATGCCGTTGGTTTCGGGCATTATCAAATCCGTCACCATCAGATGCAATGGACCCGGAAATTCCCGCTCCAATTCCAGGGCTTCCCTTCCATTGGATGCTTCCAAAACGGAGTAACCCCGGCTTTCGAGGGCTCTGCGAATGAAACTGCGCACCATCTCCTCATCTTCGGCCAATAAAATGGTTTCCCCGGTTCTAACCAGCCCCGAACCGGCGATGGCTTCATGTTCGTCCCCGGTGTTTTCCTGTGGGTAGGCCGGAAAGTAAAGATTGAACACCGTGCCTTTTCCCGGACGGCTCTCCACTTTGATGGCCCCGTCGGATTGATGGACGATTCCGTAGACCATGGAAAGACCCAAGCCGGTTCCATCACCCGCTTTTTTGGTGGTGAAAAAAGGTTCGAAGAGTCGGGATAAAATATCCGGGCTCATGCCGACTCCGTTATCTTCCACCTTGAGAACCACGTAGGGTCCGGGTTTCAGGTCCGGAATCAAGCGGGCGTTTTTTTCGTCCAACGCCAAATTTCGGGTTTCCAATATCAATTTTCCGCCCATAGGCATGGCATCGCGGGCGTTGAGCGAGAGGTTGAGGATTATCTGCTCCAATTGGGTGGGGTCCAATCGCGCGGCCCAAAGATTGGAATCGGTTCGCGCCTCCAATTCCACGGTTTCACCGATTAGGCGCTTGAGCATGGTTTCCATATTGCTTACGGTGTCGTTCAACACCAGATTTTTGGTACGGGTTTCCTGTTTACGGCTATAGGTCAGTAACTGCCTCGTGAGGGATGACGCGCTTTCGCCCGCCCTTCTTATTTCGGTGGCGAATTCAAGATTGGTTTCGTCGCCGTCCAATGCCCCCACCAGCATATCGCTATACCCGATTATGGCGGTAAGCAGATTGTTGAAGTCATGGGCTATGCCCCCGGCAAGCCGGCCCAAAGCCTCCATTTTCCGCGACTGGTGAAGACGGTCCTCTCTTTCCTTGAGTTCGGTCAAATCGGAAGCCACCATGGCCACCAACTGGCTTTCCTTTTCCTTCAGGACGAAAAGATTGCACGACACGGGAATCGTTTTTCCGGTCTCAAAACTCCGGAAACGTAATTCCCCCCGCCAACTCCCCTGGGAAGTCACCTGTTTCAGGATTTCCAAAGTTTCGGCAGGTTCCTTTTCGATGATGAAATCTCTGATATGTTTCAAGGTTTCCGCTTCGTTGTCATCCGAACCGCCCAATCTTTTGGCCGCCCGATTCAAATACAACACCTGGAATTCGTGATTGAAAATGGCGATGAAATCGTTGCTTTCCTCCACCAGCATGGAGAATTTGGCGGCTCTCTCTTCGGCATCCTTCAAGACGAAAAATTCGCTGAGCTGTCCCGACAAGGAATGGACCAGCGCGAGAAAATCGGCGTTGGGGGCCAGGTTTTCGCGCGCGAAAAATTCGAAAACCCCGTAGAACCGGTTTTTTTTCATGACGGGAATACCGAAGGCTGTTTTCAATCCGGCCTCCTTGGCCTCCGCCTTACGTATGAAAAAATCCCTTTCCGCAATATCGGTCATCCATTCCACTTCTTCCGATGCCCATACCCTTCCCGGCAGGCTTTTACCCTTTTCGATCATCAGGTTACGCGTTCTTTCCGCGAATTTCTCCATCTCCTGCGGAATGCGGATTTCCGACAAGGCGCATTGCACCCACTTGCCTTCGGGATCGATTTTCCAAAATGCTCCGAACACCCATGGGGTCCTGTGGCAGAAAGCCGCCAGGATTTGTTGCAAGGCCTTGTCGGTTTTGGGGGAGCGGGCGATAATGTTGGTAATGGCGGTTTGGATGCGATGCCGTTGATCCACCCAATCCCCATTGGTCAGTTCCTGGATGAAAATGCACATTCTTCGTCGCAGGTTGATGGCTATGGGCACCCCGTTCAATTGGACGGCGACTTCGGTTCCGTCTTTCCGAAAAACCGTGGGTTCAGCCGTCCGTCCGGATAGGGCGTATTCCCTGCCTCCACCGAATAGTCGGGCATGCAAACTCCCGACTTCGGTGAGTTTACCGGGCAATAGCAAGGGAAGAAATTCCCTTCCTTCAACCTCCCCGGCTTCCCATCCTAGAATTTCAACGGCTTTGGGACTCCAATAGAGAATGCGTCTCTCTTCGTCGAGAGTCACCAATGCCCGATGTCCCGAATCGCCTCCGACTAGGGCGATTTCCGCGGGCGAAAATTGAGGCTGAGTACCGGTGTTCAACATGGGGTTTTGGGTAAAAGCCTATAGTAGGGAGCTTTGATTGCAAGGGATGTGGTTAATTTTTGATTCCAATAATCTCCGTCTTCAATTTGAAATAAAATTAAAATGAGAGCTAAGACGTATTATTTCTGATGAAAACATCTTCACCGCGCGCCTCCCCGCGCGTCCACGATCCGGACTGAAGACGCCTGCGGTCCTTTCTCTCCCATCTCTTCGGAATAGGCCACTCCGGCTCCGACGCGCAATTCTCCGAAGTCGCCGTCGACCAGGGCGTTGCGGTGGAAATAAATATCGCGGCCGTCGGCGCTGCGCAGGAAACCGTGATCTTCGTTCAAGCGGGCGATGGCGGCCTGTACCTGCTGCCCCGGATGGCTTTTGACCTCTTGCCGCTGCTGCTCGCTCAACCGCTTCAGGCGTTCGCGGGCCGTTTTGAAGCCATCCCGGATGATGCTTTGTATCGCCGGCTGCTCCTTGGTTTCCTTCGGCTCGTTTTTAACCACGATTTCATGCCCCGGCGCCACACGCATATCGATGCTGATGCGGTAGCCGCCGTTTTCCAATCTTCCGGTCACCTGATCGAGGGAAATCCGGCAACTGTTGATGTGGCCGTTGAAGCGTTCCAACTTCTCCGCCTCTTCGCGGATCAAATCGTCGATGTCTTGGCGTTTGTCGAACCCATGGTAGGAAATGGTCAAAGGAACTTTCATTTTTTTCTCCCGGAGGGTGTATTTGCCCATTATTAAAGCAAAACTATTCCGGAAAGGAGGTCAATACACGATCTTGTGCCGATTTGGCCGGGATATTGCCGCATATTTAAGGAATTGAATACCTTGGTTGTTTATAATCGGTGGTGGCATACCGTTCGGGAGGAAATAGATGCGATTGACATTTCTAGGCGGCACGGGCACCGTAACCGGTTCCAAATATCTGGTCGAATACGGCGGACGCAAGGTGCTGGTCGACTGCGGACTTTTCCAGGGTCTAAAGGCTTTGCGACTCAAGAACTGGGCGCCTTTTCCCGTAGCCGCCGAAACCATTGATGCGATAATCCTCACCCATGCCCACCTCGATCATTCCGGATACATTCCCCGCCTGGTCAAGGAAGGCTTCAACGGTAAGGTCTATTGCACGGCCGCCACCCGCGATCTTTGCCGCATCCTGCTGATGGACAGCGCTAAAATCATGGAAGAAGAAGCCGAATACGCGCGCCGTAAAGGGTATTCCAAGCATCGCCATCCCGAAGCCCTGTTCAACTCCGAGGACGTGGAGAAAAGCCTGCGCCTGTTTCGCGCCGTAGATTGGAACCAACCTTTTGCCTTAAGCGGCGGACTGGACCTTACCTTCCTCAAAGCGGGTCATATACTTGGCGCCGCCAGCGTGCGATTGGAGCATGCGGGGATTTCCTCCACTTTTTCCGGGGATCTGGGTAGGCCCAACGACCCCATGTTCCCCCCTCCGGAAAAATTGCCCGCCACCGATTACCTGGTGGTGGAGTCCACTTACGGGGATCGCCTCCATGACGACATAGATCCCCTGGAACAGGTGGAGGTATTGATAAACAAGGCGGTCAAAAACGGGGGCGTGCTGCTGATTCCCTCCTTCGCCGTGGGACGCACCCAATCCCTGCTCCACCTGCTCTACCGTTTGAAGGAGGCCGGCAGGTTTCCCCGCATACCCGTTTATGTCGACAGCCCCATGGCCATCGCCGCGACCGAACTCTATACGAAGCATGCATCCGATCACGCTTTGGGTTCCAAGCTGGCCGAAGAGGTATTCGGAATGGCCCGATATGTGCAGGCCCCCGAAGAGTCGGCGAAACTTTCCGGGAGCAAAGGTCCCATGGTGTTGATTTCGGCCAGTGGAATGGCCACCGGCGGGCGGGTGCTCCACCATCTCAAAGCCTTCGCCCCGCTGCGCAGCACGATCATCATGTTGGCGGGATTCCAGGCGGCCGGCACCCGGGGAGCGGCTCTGGCTCGCGGGTCGGAAGAAATAAAAATCCACGGCGAATTCGTTCCCATAAACGCCGAAGTCGTCTCCATGAAAAACGCCTCCGCGCATGCCGATGCGGGGCAATTGGTCCAATGGATAAAAAGCGCCGGGAAAGCTCCCCGCCGGATTTTCATCACCCATGGCGAGCCGGAGGCCTCCGAAGCCCTGAGGCTTAGAATCCATCGGGAGCTAGAGTGGGTAGCGGAAACACCGGAATTCCGCGATTCGGTGGAGTTGGATTGAATCTGACGCCTTGAAAATTTGGATAGACGCTTATTTGGCGCCTTTCGGAAAGCGATAAGGCTAAAGGGAGGGAAAAAACCTTAAGGCTAGTCCCACCATCGCGGAAACAGCGATGACTTGGATGATGCTCCGTTTGAAGCGAAACAAGGCTACCGCGGCTCCGAGTGCGATTGCGGCGGCCGTCCAATCGAACCCTTCCGCCAAACCCTCGGGCCACAATACATGGAATCCGAAAAACAGCGCCAGGTTGACGATGACTCCCACCACCGCCGCCGTGATTCCCGTCAAAGGCGCGGTGAATTTCACGTCGTCATGGGTACTTTCGACCAGCGGTCCCCCGGCGAAGATGAAGAGGAACGACGGCAGAAACGTGAACCCAGTCACCAGACACGCCGCGGCCGCTCCCGCGAGAAACGGAGCCTCGGCGCCCAACAGCTGATGCGCGTATCCTCCGACGAATCCCACGAACGCTACCACCATGATAAGTGGCCCAGGAGTGGCCTCGCCCAACGCCAATCCCGCCATCATCTGGTGAGCGGTAAGCCAGCCATAATTCAAGACCGCGCCTTCGAATACGTAGGGCAATACGGCGTAGGCACCCCCGAAGGTCAGCAGCGCCGCCTTGCTGAAAAACCATCCCATCTGAGTGAAGTCGTGCATCCATCCGAAAAGATGGAGGAGAATCCCCATGGGTATCAACCATAAAGCCGCTCCCCAAAAGGCCACTTTGACCAGACGGGACATGCGGAAGCGGGCGTGATCCGGCACCGGGGTATCGTCATCGATATAGGCGGGCAGGTGCTCTTTCGCCACCG
>CAYNXV010000048.1:0-20162 GCA_964401245.1 uncultured Bifidobacteriales bacterium
ATTGCAATTCGCCGAGATGTTCGAGCCGGAAAAGGAAACTTTGGGCGAGTTGGTCCCCAAATTCAAGCGACCCATGCGCTTCGTATACCAAAAGCCCCTGCAAATCGTGGTGGAATTGTCGGGCCGGGACCCCGCCGAGCGCATCACCCAGGCCAATCAGGTTTTGCGGGGCCTGGTATGACGATTCGCGAATGTTATATATTGTTGCACCTGACCCCGCACCCCCGGTGTGTGCGGACTATGGGGAAAGGGAAAATGGCAAAAATCCTTCACATTGCGGCCATGGTGGGGTTCCTGTCCTTGGGAATGCTCCAATCCTGTTCCCGAACCCAATCCCAGGACACTGCCTTAGCGGAAGTTGGTTCCGCCAAACTCACCCTCGAGGAAATTCGGCAAAGTTTTCCCTCCGAATTCGAGCATCTCATTAAAAGGGAGCAATACCTCGATTTCGTCAAAAGATGGATTGAAGACGAAGTGGTCTATCAGGAAGCCCTTAAAAACAAGCTGGATAAAGACACGACCGTCCAACGGAAAATCGAGCGCATGAAGCGCAAAATCCTTATCGAAGAATATTTTTCGGCGTTCAACGCCTCGGAATCCTACGAACCGGACGACGTCACCTTGAGTCAGTATTATGAAATGAACAAGGAACATTATCGTCGGAAACAGGCCGCCGTCAAATTCATGCATATCCGCCTTGAGGATCCTACGCTGGCCCGTCAATTGCGGCGGCAGGCTGCGGGCGATAATTTTCTGGCCGTGGCCTCCAGGCATTCCGCCGATCCCGTACCCGAATCGCCGGCGTCCCTTCCTTTCAAAACCGAATCCGAAATTCCCGCCTGCCTGGTTGAACCGCTTTTTTCACTGCGGCCGAATCAGAATTCGGCTCCCGTGGAATGTCAGGACGGCGTGTATTTTCTCCGGGTCCTCGAAAAAGCCGAAGTCGGCGACATTATTCCCTTCGAAGAGGCCCGTAACGATATCAGCTCCACCCTGGTCATGAACCGCAGGGAAAAAATGCTCCAGAACCGGGTCGCCGAGCTTAAACAAAACGCCTCCATCACCCTCAATGTGGACAGGGTTCCGGGATCGACTTCCGAAGCGGAAATGGATCCCGTCTCCGAAGACCCGATCGAACCCGAGACGCATACCCACTTGGAGGAAACTCCGCCGAAGGCAAAAATCGTCCGCACTCCTGAACCCAAATCCGTAGCTACGCCCGAACCGGAGAAGCAGGTCCAACCCGTTACCAAGCCGGCGCCGCCGCCCCGTCCCAAACCTCCGGCTCCCAAGCCTGCACCTGTAGCGTCCGAGTCCATACCTTCTCCTCACCGCGATCCCGAACCCGTATCCGCATCGAAACCGGAACCGAAACCTGAATCCACGGCGCAGGAAAATCCTCTTCCGCCCAACCCCGAGACTACCGAATGAGCATGACCCGCAATATCCGACTCGCTCCGATGACCGCGCTGCTTTCCGCTTTTGCCGCCGTTCTCCTGGCTACCGCCCCGTTGCGGGCCGAACCCATCGAGGGAATCGTGGCCATAGTCGGCGATGAAATCATCCTGCTTTCCGACCTTGAAGAGCAAAGGGCCTTTTTGGAAAGCCAGCCCGGATTCCAGAACCTACCCCCCGCGGAACAACGCCGCGAATTGCTTGACCGCCTCATCGACGACAAAGTCCTTCTCCTGCAGGCCAAAAAAGACACATCCATCACCGTAACCGACAAAGAAGTCGTTCCCCGCGTCGAAGAACATATCGGAAGGCTGGCCCAGCAACAAGGCGGAGAGGACAAGCTCTCCCTGCTTCTCAAGCAAACCAGCGGCATGACTTTGTCCGAATTCAAGGAAAGGCTTATCAAGCAATACCGGGAACAAGCTTATAAGCAGAAAATCCAGATGAAATACGTCGCGGATGCGGAACCTTCGATGGCGCAAGTGCAGCAATTCTATAAGGAATACCAGGACAGCCTGCCGGTGCAGCGCAACAATGTGCGCATATCCCATTTGCAGCATAAAATCAAAGCGGGCAAGGAGCTCGAAAGGCAAGCATTCGCAAAAGCCGACTCCCTCATTAAATTGCTCGATCAGGGCGCCGACTTCGCCGAGTTGGCCAAGGAACATTCCGAGGATTTCTCCGCCAAAAACGGGGGCGATCTCGATTATACCCGCAAGGGCACGCTCGACCCTGATTTCGAAAGAGCGGCATTCAGGTTGGCATTGAACGAGTACACCAAGATACCCGTGAAAACGCGCTTCGGTTTCCATCTGGTCAAGGTTACGGGAAAAAAGGACAACTCCGTCAGGACTTCGCATATTCTCATTCGCCTGAGACCCGGCACCGAGGATACGGCGCGGGCGCAAACCTACCTCGACTCGTTGAAAACAGTGGCTTCGGAGAAAGGCAACTTCGCCCAATTGGCCGCCAAGCTATCGGATGACAACAAGTCCCGCGCCAAGCAGGGAAGCCTGGGCTGGTTCACCGAAGGCCAATTGGATCCGGCCTATGCCGCGGTCATCGACACCCTGGCCGTAGGCGGCATCAGCGACCCCGTGCTCATCGACGACAGTTTCCATCTCTTTCGTCTCGACGAGAAAATGGAGGAAAGAAAACTGAGTCCCAAGGAGGATTGGGTGCAAATCAGCCAAATCGCCAAAAGCTATTTCGCCAATCAGAAATTATCCTCCTTCGTGGAAAGCTGGCGAAAAACCGTCCATATCGAAAACAAACTCGCGAGTTTCGATTTGGCGGCCTCCTCGAAAAACACGGAGTCGGATGTAGAAGGCGAACGCGAGTCCGAGGCTGCTCCCGGGAACGAGACATCGCCCAACTAGGTTCCGAAGGAATACCGGGCCTTTCACTGGGCCCGAACCCTCCGCTTTACCCCTTTGCGAAAATGAACGAAACGCCTCTTTACACCGATATGGCTCCCCATTACGACTGGTTGATGAACCATGTCGATTACAAAAGATGGAGCCGTCATATCGCGCGCCTGTGCCGTCACTATGGGCTGGAGCCGCGCCATATCCTGGAAATCGCCTCCGGCACCGCGCCCTTCAAGGGATTGCCTCCCTTTCCGCGCGCCCGCATGATACTCAGCGATCTCTCTCCTTCGATGCTACGCATCGCCCGCCGGGGCGAAACCTCCCCCAATCGCGATTTGGTGGCGGCCGACGGCATGGCTCTGCCCTTCAAAGGGGGATTCGATCTCTGTCTGATGATATACGACTCCATCAATTATCTGCTGGATGAGGAGGAAATCTCCCTCATGCTCAATCAGGTGCATGCCCAATTGGTTCCCGGCGGTCTTTTCCTGTTCGACGCCACCACGCTGTCCAACTCGAAGCGCTATTTCCGCAACGCCACCTATTTCGACGAGCGGCCCGGCTGCTCGGTGGTGCGCGAAAGCGAATATGACGAGGACTTGCGCCTGCAATACAACGATTTCACCTTCTTCTTCGAAGACGAATCGGGCCGCTTCGTGCGCAAGGTGGAAAATCATCTCCAAAGGATTTATCCTTTGGATGAGTTGACGGACCTTTGCGAAAAGTCGGGATTCAAGATTCTGGGTTGCCACGCCAATTTCGGCATGACCCCGGCGAGGGAATCCGCGGAACGGGCCCATTTCGTGGCAAGGCGCGAACAGGGATAGTCATGAGCTCAGGAAGGCCGGGAAGGTTGCCATGATCACCTTCAATCATGTCACCAAGATATACGAACGGACCTGGAAGGCCATCGAGGACGTCCACTTCCGAATCGACCGGGGAGAGTATGTCTTTCTGACGGGCCCCAGCGGAGCGGGCAAGACCACCATTCTCAAGCTGATTTACATGGACGAGCGGCCGGACAAGGGCGAAGTGCTCATATCCTTCAACCGCGACCTCACCTACCGGTCGCATGAGACCCCGCAATCCCGCATCCAATTGCTGCGCCGCCGGCTCGGCATCGTCTTCCAGGATTTCAAACTGTTGTCCGACCGCAATGTATTCGAAAACGTGGCCTTCGCGCTGCGCGTGGGAGGATACCCGTCCAAGAAGATCAAGTCGCGAGTCTACGAGGTGCTCACCTTGACCGGTATCTCGCATAAGGCCCGCAACCTTCCCCACCAGCTCTCGGGCGGCGAACAGCAACGGGTTTCCATCGCCCGGGCCATGGCCAACGAACCGTATATCATATTGGCCGACGAACCAACCGGCAATCTCGATCCCGATACCTCGCGCGAAATCGTGAAGATATTCCAATACATCAATATTTCGGGAACCGCGGTGTTGATGGCCACCCATGATTTCGGCCTCATCGACTCCCTTCCCTATCGCCGCCTCGCCTTGAACCGGGGGGCACTCAGGAACCGGGACTATATCTGAACCGGGGTCGCCGGATTCCCTTTTTAATACTTTTAAACCATGTCCTCCCCCCTGTCCGGAACCACCGTCACTTTGCCTCCCTGCGCCCATGTGGGGGGCCGCATCCGCCCGCCGGGTTCCAAAAGCATCAGCAACCGGGTATTACCCATGGCGGCCCTGGCCCGCGGCACCACCCGCATCCACAACCTGCTGGAAAGCGACGATGTCGATTATATGCGCCAAGCCCTGGGGCAGCTCGGGGTATCCTTATCCAGGCATGGAAATGAAACCGTAGTCGAGGGGCTGGGAGGACCTATCCGTTCCACCTCCCCGCAGTCCCTGTTCGTCGGCAATGCGGGAACCGCCATGAGGATTCTATCCGCCCTGCTTTGCGCCGGAGAAGGTGAATTCCTGCTGGACGGCGTACCACGCATGCGTGAGCGCCCCATAGGCGATTTGGTGGACGCTTTGACGCCCTTGGCCGGCAATACCGGACTTTCCTATCCGGGCCAGCCAGGCTTTCCGCCGCTTTCCATAAGGGCCGCGGGATTGGAAGGCGGTTTCACGACCATACGCGGATCCATCTCCAGCCAATTCCTGACCGGATTGTTGATGGTCCTGCCCTTTTGCCGGAAGCCGGTGGAAGTCCAGGTAGAAGGCGAATTAGTATCACGCCCCTATGTCGAACTCACCCTGGCCTTGATGAGCCGATTCGGCGTGGAGGTGGAGAGGCAATCCTTCGAAAGGTTCCGACTGAAACCTCCGCAGGCCTATCGGGCGGTAGAGGATTTCCAGGTCGAAGCCGACGCCTCCTCCGCATCCTATTTTCTCGCGGCCGCGGCCATCGCCAAGGGCGAAGTGCGCGTGGAAGGCATCGGCCGCAGCAGCCTGCAGGGAGAAGCGGGATTCGCGCGGGTATTGGAACGCATGGGCGCCAAGGTCGTTTATGAAGAGAATGCCGTTACGGTTTCCGGCGCGCAGCTGACCGGCATCGACGTGGATATGGATTCCATGTCGGATACGGGCATGACCCTGGCGGTTACCGCGCTTTTCGCGCAAGGTTCCACCACCATTCGCAATATCGGAAACTGGCGGGTCAAGGAAACCGATCGCATCGCGGCCATGGCGACGGAGCTTCGTAAAACGGGAGCCGATGTCGAAGAGGGAGCCGCGCACCTTGTCATCCATCCCCCGGAAAAATTGCGAAGCGCGGTGATTGATACCTATGACGATCATCGCATGGCCATGTGTTTCTCGCTGGTTTGCCTGGGCGGAGTGCCCGTCACCATACGGGATCCGGGATGCACCGCGAAAACCTATCCCGGCTATTTTCACGATTTGAAAACCTTGCTGAAGGCGGATTGATGCCGAAGAAAAACAACTGGGGATGCATCGCGCTATTGGCTTTGGGCCTGGGCCAAGCGGCTTCCGGAAAGGCCGTTCCCGCTTCGAAAAACCCGGCGCCGACCAAACCCGGTATGCCAGCGGTAACCGGCTATCATGGCGCGCCCTCTTCACTGCTGCTCGATGAATTGCTGGCATTCGCCCGCGCCTCCAAAGTGGATGGCCGCCTGGGCATCAGCGTCTATTCCACCCGCTATAACCGCTTCGAAGCTTCGCATAACGACACCCTGTTTTTCACTCCGGCGTCGTGCCTCAAGCTCGTGACCACCGCCGCCGTAATCGATGCCTTTTCCACCAATCATTTCCCCGCCACCACTTTGCAGTTGCGCGGAACCCTGCAAGAAAAAACCTTCAAGGGCAAGCTGGCAATTGAAGGCGGCGGCGATCCCAATGTTTCGGGGCGCTTTTTCCCCGACGAAATGGCCCCGCTGCGGGCCTGGACCGACAGCCTCAAGGCCCTGGGAATTGCTGAAATCGTCGGGAGTGTCGTAGTCTCGGATACGTTTTTCACGGGCCCCCATCGCCCCAACGGTTGGAAGACGCATCATTTCGACACTTGGTATGGCGCCGAAGTCTCGGCGCTTTCCTTCAACGACAATTGCTATAACGTCGTCGTCACCCCCGGCAAGCCCGGAAGCCCCGCCCAGGTCAAGATAGAGCCGGAAGTCGGGTACATCGAGGTACGCAACCATACGAAAACGACCGGCGGCAGGGCCAGGCGCATCAATGTCAGCCAGCATCCCACCCGGAACTTGATCACGATTTCCGGTTCCCTGGGCTCCCTGGCTTCCCCCCAGCGCTTCACCCTGCCGGTGCGCAATCCTCCGGAATACTTCCGTGCCGCCTTCATAACCGCTTTGGCCGATGCGGGAATCGCCTACAAGTCCGAAGCCCAAACCGACGGCAAATCCGGTACGGGTCCCTTGTGGCGGAAATTCGCTTTCACCACGGCGCCTCTCATCAACGCGGTGGAGGAGGTCAATCAGCGCAGCCAAAATCTCCATGCCGAATTATTGCTCCGGCACTTGGGAAAGCAGGCGAAGGGCATCGGATCCCCGGAGGCGGGATTCGCCGCCGAAAAGGATTTCCTCACCCGCCTGGGCCTGGACTCCTCGGATTTCGTATTGGCCGACGGCTGCGGCCTCTCCGATCGCAATCAATTGAAACCCCGGAGCCTCACCTTGCTGTTGGCCCGAATGGCCAAACACCCCCAAGCCCGGGATTATGTGGCGTCCCTGGCCACCCCCGGTTTGGATGGCGCCACCGGAAGCCGCTTGCGGCCCTTTGGCCCCATGGAAATCATCAAAATGAAAACCGGTTCCATCAACTCGGTGCAGGGATTGAGCGGCTATATCTTCGGCATCGACGGTGATACCCTGGCGATTTCGCTGTTCGTGAACGAGTTCAGCGGGCCTCAGCATCGCGCCAGTACCCTGCTCGACTCCCTGTATGCCCGCACGGCCCTCTGGTTCAATAAAGAGCGCGAGTCCCTGATTGCCGGGCAGCAATTGTTGAGTTCCCAGGACGCCCCATCCCCCTACCTTGATCGGCTGCGGTACTTTTCCCGCGTACTGGAGGGCCGACCCTACTTTTTAGGCCCCACGGGCGAAGGGCGCTTTGCGGGACTCGAACCCAATCCCCTTATCGATTTGAGCCGGTTCGATTGCGTGACCTATATCGAAAGCGTGATGGCACTGGCCTCGAGCCGCGATGGAACCGATTTGCTGCCGCAAATTCTTGCGATTCGTTATGGCTCCGACACGGTCTCCTACTCCTCCCGCAATCATTTTTTCGTGGAGGATTGGCTCAAGAACAACGCCTCACGGGTAGAGATAAAGCGGATGAAGGGCGATACCGTGCTTGCCAAACCCATTCATAAAAAAGCGTTTTACGCGAAGCGCAACCTTCCGGGACCAGACCGGGATCCGGTGACCCAAATTCCCTATCTGCCTTACGACCAGGCCCTGGATTTGGTGAAAAACTGGAACAAGGGAGAGGTTTTTCTGGGTGTGGCCTTCGTAACCGACATCAAGGGACTCGATGTTACCCATACGGGTTTTCTGGTGGCGGAAAAGGGCAAGCCCCCTCAACTCAGGCATGCCGGCTCTTTGGGCCCCAAAGCCGTGGCCACGGTAGACTTCCATGACTACCTGATCTCCCGCAAAGGGAAGTGCCAAGGCGTTCTTTTCTTCGAATTCAAGGATCCGGGCCTTCCTCGAAAGGTTTCTCCCGGAAAATCGGGTCACCTTTAGTAATTTTATCAAGTGGCTGATAAAGAGAAAATATTCCCGGTTGCCCTGAACCTCTACTCGGAGTACCTGAAAAAGAACAAGATGTTCTTCACCAAGGAGCGTTCCATGCTCCTCAATTTTATTTTCGATCAAACGGGACATTTCAGCGCGGACGAATTGCTGTTCGCCATCCAGAAGGCGAACAAGAAGATTTCGCGGGCCACATTGTATCGTTCGCTCAATCAAATGGTGGAGGTCGGAATCCTGAGCGAATCCGACTTCGGACACGGCCACACCCATTATGAAATCACTTTGGGGGAGCGTCCGCATATCCATCTCATCTGCACGGATACGGGACAGGTGCGCGAGGTACACAGCCGCAAGCTGGAGCAGACATTGAATGAGCTGGCCACCCGCGAAAATTTCAAGATCAAGCAATACAAAATCCAGATTTTCGGTAAATCGAAGAACTGGAAAGTCGAAAAATAACCCATAAAAAAATCCGCTCCCCAAACGAGAAGCGGATTCCGGAAACCTGGAAACGACGTTTCGTCGCTTCCGGTTATTTCGAGTTGATTATTTCGAGTAGTATTCCACCACGTGCTGTTCCGACAGCTTGACGGGAATCTGGTCGCGCAAAGGCTTGGCGATGAGTTTGCCTTCCATTTTGACCTTGTTGATTTCGTAGTACTCGGGAACCATGACACCCGCGGAACCGGTAAGGGCCTCGATGATTTGGGGATGGCTCTTGGATTTTTCGTTCACCGAAATGACGTCGCCCACCTTGAGCTTGTGGCTGGGAGTGAAAATGCGGCGACCGTTGATGCTGAAATGGCCATGGCCGATATATTGACGCGCGGCATAAATGGTCCGGGCGAAACCGAGACGGAAAATCGCGGCGTCGGCACGGGTTTCCAAATGACGGAGCAACGCTTCGCCGGTGGATTCATGCGAGTGGGCCGCGGATTCGTAGTAATGACGCAATTGTTTTTCGGAGACGTAATAGGTCGCGCGCAGCCTCTGCTTTTCCAGCAACTGCATCTTGTAGGTGGAGGGACTTTTCTTGCGCGCCAAGCCGTGCTGGCCGGGAGTGAAAGAACGTCTTTCCATGATGCGGGCTGCCTTGGGCGTCAAAGACAGGTTCAAGGCGCGCGATATTTTGACCTTGGGACGTGAAGTCATGCAATAACCCTATCGTTTCTTTACTTTTTCATTCCGTCGCCGGGCTACCTGCCCCTGACGGGAGACTATTCGATCCGTGAAAACTTGCCCTGACGGGAACCCGAAAAGGCTTCCCAAGGGGTCCAACCGTATGAACGGCGGGCCAATAAGTTAGTTAAAAATGGGCGGAATTCAAGAATGGAGGGCGAACCGGGAGGCCTTTTCCCGGCATCCGACCTCTCAATTTCCTATATTTTGGCGTAAAATCACTGAGGAAACCCCATGCAAGACGAAATTACGGTTCACGAATTGAAGGAAAAACTGGAAAAAGACCCCCAGTCGGTATTCATCGACGTGAGGGAGCAAGAGGAATTCAACGAGGTCAATCTCTCGGCCAAACTCATTCCTCTCAGCGAATTCGAAGCCCGCTACGCCGAAATCCCCAAGGACGGACCGGTTTACATCCATTGCCGATCGGGCGCCCGGTCCCGCAACGCGGTGGAATTCCTTAAATCCAAGGGGTATTCCAATGCCTTCAATGTGAAGGGCGGCATCCTGGCTTGGCAGAATGAAATTGACCCCGATGGACGGCAGGCCTAATCAGGTATTTTTAGAGTTTCGCGAAAGCGGAGGCGTTGAAAACGTCGTCGAAGGCCGCCATGTTGGGGTAATCGTAGCCCATCACGGCCTTCCACATGGGGGCGTGCTCCATGCAAAGGTATTGGAAAACCTTATCCTTCCAAGGTAAAAGGGCTTCGAGGGCGTTGCGGTATAGCCCCTCGCGTATATCGAAGGCATAGGTGATTTTGCCGTCGGGAGTGGTTTCGGTGCGCATTTGCAGGAGTTTGGAGGATTGGAATTTACTCCGTAACTCCTGGGCGAATCCTTTCATCAAGGTGATGCAACCCAGCGAAACCCATAGCACCTCTTCGGGTTCGAAAAGCGAGACGACGCGGCTGATCAGCCACCTATATTCGTCTTCCCAACCGGCGAAATAGAACATGGGATGAAAGTGGAATCCCACCTTTATGCCTTTGTCGGCCACGGCCCGGGCCGCTATCAGACGGCGTTCCAATCCCGCGGTTTTATGCTCCTCGTTGGAGATGATGACCTGGGGATTGAGCGACCACGAAGCGCAGACGTTACGGGGCACCGGGTTCTTGAGCAGCCAATCCACGTTGGCGGATTTGGTTTTAAGTTCCAGAATGATGTTGGGATGCTTTTCCGCAAAGGCGCAGAGATCGACAAGAATGTCGTTTTTATTCCCCCAGAGCAGCGAGTCCGAATATTCTCCAGTGCCGATGCGATAACGCTTTTCGGGATGGAGCTCAATCTCGGCCAACTTCTGCTTGAGATTGGTGGGAACGGCTATCTTGGCTTCGTCGTAATGGTTTTGCAGCACGCAATAGGAGCAGGCCATGGCGCAATTGTCGACTATGCTCAAGGTCTTGAGATTGCAGCAAACCGCGCGCTCGGAAGCCGCGGGGCAAAGCCGAAGTAATCGGCCTTTCAATTCCTTGTCGACGAAGGTGTGGCGAGGCAAGTCTTCGCGCACGCCTTCGACGGGATAATGCTTGGCCTCGCCCGCCAATTCTCCGTAGACCTTGGCCATATGCCGGAACAGGCGATCACCGATTTGACCCGCGTTGTCGGGAAGGGGGCCGGCGCTTCCACCTAGGGTTTGTCCCAGGTCGGAGAGGAGTTTTTCCGCCTCCTGCATCAACCGTGGCTCTTTCCACATGCGCATATCCACAAGCCATTCCCCGGCTTGTTTCAATTGCTGAAAGGAGAACCGCCATTTTTCTTCGCAATTTTTAAGAAAGAGCCTGTCCTCCTCAGGGAGTTTGGCCAGGAGCCGGGGGTCGAGGGCGGTATCGAGTTTGGAAGGAGTGTGGGATATCATGGAGTGCGGCTAAAAATAGGAAATTCTTTAAAACGTAGTGGAAAGCGCCAATCCCCCGGGCAGCGGCGAAATACGCGCCTGTAGGGGTTGGGGTTTTCGAGGCAAATGGAGATAGGGTAGGTAAAACCCGAAAAAGGACCCGACTGCGGCTCCAACCAGAACATCGGAAGGGTAGTGCTTACCCGCAACCACCCGTAGGGTGGAAATGGCGGTGGCGGTCCCCAGCCCCCCGGCCCAAATCCATTTGTTCCAGGGCGAATCGGGAAAACGCGCCTGATGCACATAGCCGGTGAAAACCGCGGTCATGAAAGCGGCGCTGGCGTGGCCCGAATAAAAAGAACCATTGGCCTCAGGACGCTCGCGTAAGGAACGGGGCGCTTTCTCGCCCAATACATAAGGGCGGGGATGCAACCCGAATGAGCGTACCCAGAGGTTGACGGCGGAATTCAAAAGTGCGGCCTCACCCAGTACCAACAAGGTTACTGCGAACTCATCCACGTCAATACGATCGACAAGCGAATAGGAGCCGAATAGCATAATGGGAGTAAGGGCGGCGAGACTCAGCATGTCGCTGGCCCGAGCGGCATCGGAACTGTAATTACCCGCCACCCACGCATCCCAGGGGAACAAACCATCCGGGTGGAAGGAGTTGCGATTTGGCGCCGGCTGTGAGTTGAGCCGGTAATTTCCACTCACTTGGCCTATGGTGCCGCCCCAAAGCAGCGAGGCTTCCAGATTCCATTGAAACTGCAATGACCTTCCTTCCGCGCTATGGGTAGCCGGTGCCGCGGAAAGGAGCAGGACCAGGATGATCCGAATCATGAGCCCGCCGGATTTACTTCCAAGCCTTCTGGAAGGTGGATTCGTCGAAGCCGACCGTGGTGCGCTCTCCATCGGTGACCAGCGGGCGCTTAATGAGCCTGCCGTTGGAGGCCAGAAGCGATAGGATTCCGGTATCGGAAAGGGTTTTGACCTTGTCCTTGATATTCAACTCCTTGTACTGAACACCGCTGGTATTGAAGAATTTCTTCAATTCGGCCCCGCTTTGTTCCACCATTTTTTTGAGAGCCCCCTGCGAAGGCGGGTTTTCAGTGATATCGATGAATTGATACTCGCGCCCCGACTTTTCCAAGGCCTTCTCGGCCTTGCGGCAGGTCGAGCATTTCTTATATCCAAAAAATTTCAGCATGGCGCCATTCTCCTGGTTTGGGGTGAAAATAGGAATTGGTCACAGCGAATTGATCCTTTGTTCGGCCTCGGTTAGATCCTCAATTATCTTGCTGAATGGCGGGGGCTTAGAAGCGAACATGGGTTCCATCTTGGCATAATCCTGCTCCAATTCCCATATCCTCTCCAACTTTGGAACCAGCCTCAATTGCCCTGGCTTGGCTGTGTGGTAAGAGGACCAGGAGGAACCGAAGAAGCGGCTTTTATGCAGCGCCACGCGATCCAATAAATCTATTCGGACCAGAGCCGCCTCTCTGGAAGGATTCCTCCAAAGTGCAGCGAAATCGGAATAGTGGCGGGCATATCGATCCCGGATAGGTTTGTCATCAGGACGATGGAAGTGGGCGTGGAGGATAGTCGCTTTTTCCCAGAAAGTCCGTTCCAGCTCCAGGGCAATCACGTTGGATCTGAATTCCGGAAACGACTCGTCAATTACGTCAGCCATAAGGGGTTTGATAAAGTGCGGACCTCGTGGATTTTGATCGGTGAGAGATCCAAATTCCAGTTTTACCAAGGGTGCGATATATCCCGCTTCATGGGTGAATGAAGATGGATAAACGAAATTCACAACAGGCGAATGGGTGACGGGATCCACCAGAAAACGTAACCCATTTTCGTCGGCCATTTTAAAGGGAAGGTTGGATTCGATTTCCAGCGCCAGCCCGGGACAAAAATCCCTCTCAAGCCATTCCGAACAATCCGATTCCAGTTTCTTCATCCGCTTCTGGCGTTGATTCGGGGATGGAGCCTCGTCCAAATCCGATTCGTCCCATCCCAATACCGATGGAGCGACTCCGAGATCGATATCTTCGGAAAATCGATCGATGACTTGAAATACCTTGGACAGTGCGGTGCCGCCTTTGAAAACATATTGGGAGGCGGCATTCGGAAGCGAAAAAATCCTATCCAAGGTCCAGCATACCCAAAAATCCTTTTCCACGATCACGGTAAGCAATCCCAGTCGATTGGCGGCTTCTCGGAAATATTCGTTCCGGTCCTCGGGTGAAAGATCAAGAAATCCATTCATGCTTTTTTCTCTCCGGAAATATACCGGATATGTTCATGCATCCATGCAGGAGCCAGCTCCAAATCATCAAGCAGCACTGCTTTGTCCATTGAGGACAATAATTTGCGAAGGTGACCTATTCGCTCGGGGGTTATGTTTTCCTTGCCCAAGTACCGTAGCGCCTCGATGACCATGCCGCTGGTTCGACCGGCAGCCCCCAATTGGCGCGGAGCCGCCTGCTTCAGCGTAATTTCCTGATTCCCTATTTTCACCTTTCGCGATGGCCCGTCGGTGAGAAATACGACTTTGGCCGGCACCTGCTCCGAAAGCCGAAGCAGATTCGCTGCATAAGCCCCGGAAGGTTGCAGACGAATTCCATGCCGTCCAGCCAAGGCCTTGGCGACCGCCTCCACGGAAGGAGAGAGCACCCCCAGCCGGGGATGAGTCTTGGGAAAGTCGTATAACCCCCGGGCCACCCTCCGCACCACCCCTTTGGCGGTGAGACGGGATAAGGCCTTGTCTACGGCTGCTCTGCTTCCCAACTTAAGGAAGTTGGAGGGGGTAAATACCGATCCCGCACCCGATTCGCGGATTTGTTTCCTGATTCGGCTATCGATGCTTGATGCAGGGCTTGGGTCCTTCGTTGGGGGCATGTCAGAAAAAATACCCCTTTTTTCTGACATTATCAAGGTGACGGGAAATGTACTGTGAAGGCGGACCTCACTTTGTAAATTCACGCCCGGGTCCCATGTGGGGGTGATTTCCATTTACCGGCATTTCCCTTAATCCCTTTTTTATTGATACTCGGAGCTGCATGAAATCAGGTACCATCCGCAAAATGCGCACGGAAAAAGGCGACACCGTGCAATATCGCCTGCCCATAGGCAATGAGCTCCTGTACATGAATCCCCTCATCGGTAAAACCGTGGAACTCCGCTTTACCGGAAGGATTTTCTGTATCGCCTGCAATACCCCCACGCGCACCAGCTTTTCGCAGGGCTATTGCTTCCGGTGCATGCAAAGTCTGGCCGAATGCGACATGTGCATCATGAAGCCGGAAACCTGCCACTACCATTTGGGAACCTGCCGCGAGCCGAAATGGGGCGAATCCCATTGTTTTATCGAACACACGGTTTACCTGGCCAACTCCTCCGGCATCAAGGTGGGTATCACCCGCTCGCATACCATTCTAACCCGCTGGATGGATCAAGGCGCTGTGCAAGGCCTTCCGATTGCCCGCGTCAAGGCGCGTCGCGATTCGGGATTGGTGGAAATGGCCATGAAGAATTTCGTGGCGGATAAAACCAATTGGCGCAAGATGCTGCAAGGCGAAGGCGACGAACTCGATTTACGCGCCAAACGCGATGAACTTTTCGCAACCTGGAACGACGAATTGCCGGGCGAAAAGGTGGCCGACGGAGAATTGCATCGCTTCAGCTACCCCGTACTGAGCTATCCCGTCAAAGTCGCGTCGATGAATCCGGAGAAAACCCCATCCGTAGGCGGCACGCTGATGGGCATCAAGGGGCAATACCTGATTTTCGATACGGGTGTCATCAACCTTCGGAAATTCGCGGGATACGAAGTCGAAATCCCCCAAGGTTGAATACCGTCCCGTGAAGTGGTTTCGGTTACTGCTTGTATACTTCTTGGCGGGCACCTGCCTCTGGGCCCTGTTACTTCGTTTCGTCCCGCCTCCGCTGACACCGCTCATGGCCATCCGGGTTTGCGAAAGTCTGGCGGGAGGTGATTTCCCCCAATTAAAGAAGGATTGGACACGACTCGAAAAGATGCCGCCCCACTTGATAAGGGCTTTCGTGGCCGCCGAAGACCAACGGTATTTCTCCCATAGCGGCTTCGATTGGAAAGCCATCCGAAAGGCCTTCCGTCGCAATCGCAGCGAGTCACGAATGCGCGGCGGCAGCACCATCACGCAGCAGACGGCGAAGAACGTATTCGTGTGGCCGCAGAGAAGCTGGGTGCGCAAGGGATTGGAAACCTACTTCACCCTGCTCATCGAAGCCTTCTGGTCGAAGCGGCGTATCATGGAGGTGTATCTCAATGTCGCCGAATTGGGAGATGGAATCTACGGGGTGGAAGCGGCTGCGCGCCATTATTTCGATCGACCCGCGCATAAACTGACCCGCGAGCAATCGGCTCTGCTGGCGGCCGTGCTTCCCAATCCGCTACGCTGGTCGGCGGCAAGGCCCACGCCTTATATCAGAGAACGCCAAAGATGGATTCTCCGGCAAATGCAATGGGTGCGATTGCCGGAAAAATTTGTTCAATGAAAAGCCGCCATGAAATTTCATGGCGGCCCTTTATCAGAGGAATCGGAAGTCAGGATCCCTCAGAACCCGTTAATATCCGTTTGAGGCCCCATTGGCCTGCATCTGGAATTCCGCACAAGCGATTGGCATCGAAGCACCCGCCTGGGCTCCGGGAGTTTCCGGCTGAGGCCGGGTTCCCGGCGCAGTGCGTTCAGGCGCGGTTGTTCCCGTTTCCGAAATACCCTGAACATAGAGGACCATGTTTTCATAGTTGAGGGTGTCCAAACCGAATTGCTGCCGGGCCGCGGTTTCCAATTGTGATCTCGAAAGCGTTTGCTGGAAAGAAAATCCGTTTTCAATGACTTCCGGCATGCCCGGCCGGTCGTCCTGCAGCTGAATCATGGGTATCCCGGCCGTCGTTTGGGATTGGGAGGGGGACTGGGTCTGGGACGGAGGCGCCATTCCGTTTCCTGCGCCACGAGGGGCGCCTTTGGGTGTGCCGTCTTTATGGGTTTTCCCCGTATCGTTTCCCATTCCGTTGCCATATCCATTCCCGGCGCCGTTTCCCGCCATGGCGGGACATCTTGCTTCCGCTTCCGACGGAAATCCCAGTAAAAACTGCAGGTTGGCGATTCCTTCCGGAATCTCCTCAACATTCACTTGCACTTGAACGCTGTCGTCCCTGACATCGATTACGGCTTCTCCGGTCACCGCTCCCGTCACCTGTTCATTGATCGGCTGAAGTTGGCCGGTATAGGTGCGCGGATCTTCGGCCATTCCCAGCGTGTCGCGGGCCATGCCGTTGGATCTATCTCCCCGTTCTCTCTCGCCGGCGGCCTGACGATCGGGTTGTTGGGCGCAAGCCGTCAATACCATCAAGCCGGCTCCCAGGCAATACTTCGAAAGTTTGAAAAAATTCATAAAATCCTCCTTGACTGAATTTTCCGACACCCGTCGAAGATATGTTTTTAGAGACGGACCTCGCCAGAATTACTTGGCGAATCCGGAATTTCGGAAATTCTTTATATTATTTTCATAAGATTCCGGGCATAACCGCACGGGGATTCCATATCACCTGATGGGTCAAAATTTTTCCCCATCCCATAGTAAGGAACGGCAAATGAATCTTCGCGAATATCTCTCCCCCAAAGGCGCAATCGCGTCCATCCTGTTGCTTTCCTCGTCCTTTCTCATCGGCTGTGGTTCCGGGGAGAAAAAGCCTCAACCGGCTTCCGAAGCCGCCGCCCAAACTTCGGCTGCAGCGGAGAATACGATTCATATAACCGGCAACGATCAGATGCAGTTCAGCTTGAATGCATTCACCGTCCAGGCCGGTCAGGAGGTTTCGGTGACCTTGGAGAACGTGGGCAATTTGCCAAAACAGGCCATGGGACATAATCTCGTGATTATCCAGGCCGGAACCGACATCAATGATTTCGCGCAGAAGGCGCTGACGGCGTCCGAAAATGAATACATACCGCAAGGCGCCGAAGACGTGATCATAGCCCATACAAAGCTGCTGGGACCCGGCGAAAGCGATACCATCACCTTCACTGCTCCGTCGGACGTGGGAGAATATCCGTTCCTATGCACTTTTCCCGGTCATGCGGCCATAATGCAGGGAGTCATGACGGTTCAATAATTCCTGGCGATGGCATTGCCCAAGCGCACCGCCAAGGCGGCGGTAACCGTGCTGACCGCCAAGGATAGCACGGGCTGCCCCAGGCGGGCTTTGTGCATAAACCAAAGTAAACCCAGGATGGTGGAAAGCAGCCCGATAAACATCCAGGGGCTGATTCGCCGCAGGGCTTCCCGGAATAAGTGTCGCGGGCGCAAGCGGTGTTCCAGTCGATGCAGGGTTCCGTCCATTCGGTTGCGCGTTTCTCCGATGGCGCGCAGGATGTCGTCAGGACCGGCATCGGCCGGAAGACTCCATTCGCTTCGGGGAGTGATTTCCTGAGTGGTCGGCATGGAACATCCTCCTATCCCCTTTAAATAAAGTTTTTCCTTAGAACCGGTCGCAAAAATCCTTCGTCGGCCAAAGCCGGAGCGAGAGCGAGTGCCCCGCGAAGGCCTAAGCAGCGATATTGGGAGGAAATATCGCGATGCAGGCCGACAAAGGGGCGCGAAGCCCGCAGCCCGGCGACGCCAGAAGGGTTTTTGCGACCGGTTCTAATCTCCCCGCGATTTTCTTTCCAGGTATTCCCAACGCGCGTATAATTCTTCCAATTGCTTTTGAGCTTGTTCATACGCCCGATTTTTTTCCTGAATCGCGGCGAAATCCCCTTGCGAGGAAACTTCGCCCAGCGCCGCTTCGGCCCGGCTCAACTCCGAGTCGGCCGCGATGATCCGTTTTTCTATCAGCCCAAATTCTTTTTTTTCGGATTGGGACAAAGCGTCTTTTTTACGGGTCTCGACAACCGGTTTTTCGGAACGAACCGACGCCTCGGCCGGAGGAAAGGGGTTGGCAGCAAGATAATCGCTGTAATTGCCGGGCAACAAGCGGGTCTGCCCTCCCGGACCGAATACCAGCATCGCGGTAGCCACCCTATCCAGAAAATAGCGATCATGGCTGACAATCAGCGCACAACCGGGAAATTTCTCCAAAGCTTCTTCCAGCACCTGCAAGGTGGCGATATCCAAATCGTTGGTCGGTTCGTCGAGAACGAGAAGGTTGGCGGGATTACTGACCAGAGACGCCGCCAATTGCAGGCGGTTTTGCTCGCCGCCGCTTAAACGCCCTACTTGCGTTTGCTGAATCGCGGGAGGGAAAAGAAAACTTTCGAGAAAATTCCGCTTGGAAAGTCGTCCGCCGCCGAATTCCACGTATTCGGCATCACCGTTGAGCGATTTCCATACCGTTGCCAGGGGATCGAGGGTTTCCCGCTTCTGATCGAAATAGGCCATAACCGTATTCTGCCCAACCACCACCTCGCCGCCCTCGGGTTTTTGTTGCCCGAGCAGGATCTTCAGAAACGTGCTTTTGCCACAACCTTTGGGGCCCAAGATGCCGATGCAATCGCCGGGTAGGAGACTGAGGTTAAGGTCCTGGAAAAGTTTGAGATCGCCGAAGGATTTACGGAGGTGCTTGACTTCGAGTATGGTTCGACCCAGGCGTGCGCTGCCTTGCAAATCCAGTTCCAACGTTTTGGCCTTGGAATAACCTTCTTGTGCTTGGGCCGCTTCGAAGCGATCGATGCGGGCCTTGGCTTTGGTTCCCCGGGCTTTGGGGCCGCGCCGAATCCAGTCTATTTCGTTGCGGAGAAAGGAAAGCCGCTTGGCGTCTTGTCCGGCCAATTCGGCTTCGAGTTCGGCCTTCTTTTCCAGATAACGCACGTAATTGCCGGGAAAGCCGCGAATCTGTCCGCGCGAAAGTTCCAGGATGTGATTGACCACTCTTTCCAGGAAATAGCGGTCATGGGTTATCAATACCAAAGTTCCGTTAAATTGGATCAGTCTGTTTTCCAGCCAACGGATGGCATCTTCGTCCAGATGGTTGGTGGGTTCATCGATAAGGAGCAAATCAGGTTCGCCCGAGAGGGCGCGGATAAGCTGTATCTTCTTCAATTGCCCACCCGATAAGGCCGAAGTCACGGTCCAGGCCAAATCGATTTGCAATTGTCCGGCCAGGCTGACCACATTCCGGTACAGGGGAAGACCGTGCCCGTCTTCGATGCGGTTTTCCAAATCGCTGCGATGGACGGCCTGATCGGGATGGTCCGCGGCTTCCGAAGTCACCAGGTCATGATATTCTCCCAGAACTTTCCCCACGGGGCCGAGGGACCCGAAGATATAATCGGAAAGCCGCCAACCTTCGGGCAGGCCTGATTCCGGAGCCGGAACCTGGGAAAGGGGGCGTCCCTTGGGGGGCGCAACCAGTTTCGCTTCCTGCTCCACATAATGCACCCTTAAGTCCTTGCGCTGGGTAACCGTGCCGGTAAAATCGAATTCGCGGCCCGCAAGGACTTTCAGCAAAGTGGATTTTCCGCTGCCGTTCTGGCCCAGGAGGCCGACTTTCTGTTTGCGTTCGAGGCCGAAGGATAAATCGCGGAAAAGGACTTTATCTCCCCAGGCCTTGTGGAGGTTCTGGACGGCGAGAACATTATCGGACAAGTGAAAACTCCTGGATGAGGCCTGAGGATACGTGGGTACCAGGAGTTCAAATATACACAACGTCGAATGGGAGCGATGGCCCTTCGGCGCTCCTCCCCGAACCTCCTCTTGGAGGTGGCTCTTTTGATGTGCATATTATTTTTCGACCCATCAGAATTATAATACGGAATAAACCGGCATGAATGAACCGAATTCGCAGAAGCCAAAGACCCCAGCAGAACAGGAACCCAAAATTCCGAAGTGCGTGCGGTGCGGTAAGGATGGGTTCGTTCAAAAAGACGATGGCGAGTGGCTTTGCGAAGATTGTTACCCTATTCTCGGTTCCTGCTGCGCCGAGTTTGCCGGGGATGACATGAATCCCAAAGATTGAAACCGGAAATGAAAATCCCGCCTTTAGGGGCGGGATTCGAAGTCAAACTTTTATAAAAATGGGTAGAGGGATTAATTGCTGCTCTTGCCCGCCTTCTTGGTTTTTTTCTCGTCGCGCTTTTCCTTCAAGGTTTT
>CAYNXV010000049.1:0-3265 GCA_964401245.1 uncultured Bifidobacteriales bacterium
GACTCAGAGCCAGCCGTTCATAGAGGGAACTGGCTACCTGCCTTTCAAGTTCGCGGACGCTCCAACTGTTGGCGGTGGCCTCGATTTCGTAAAACCGGCGCTCTTCCGGGTTGTCCAGGGATAACAGGGTGACATAATGGGACCAGCCCAGGCTGAAATGCTGAAGGAGGGTGTCGAATGCCGATGCCGGCATTCCAGTAGAATTTACCGGAACCGGGAAAGATTCGTCAGACAGTGTCTGACGAATTGGTCTGGGAGGAGGAAATAGGTCGGACGGTGTCTGACCTATTTGCATGTAGCACCGGTAAAATGAACGGCATTGTTTGAGATTGGTCGTGGAGGCGCCCTTTATACCGCCCTTTTTCAGGGCGTCCGCGAGATTGTCAATCATCCGGTTGCCATATTGAGCCCGATCCACTCCATTTTGCTCAAATTCCACCATATACCAGCCAAACAACCAATTTCGAACCACCAGGTAGGAGTCCACGGTGCGGCTGGCCCGGCCCTGCAGCTCTTGATGGGCCTTTTTGCATAAATCCACCAAGTTCCGAAATTCGAGAGCTTCGGTCACAACGCATCCTCCCCGTCCCAGGGTAATTGGGCAGCCGACTGCTGCCCAATTTGGAGATTGGGGCAATGATGCGAAAAAACTCGGATATTTTTGCTCATACCCCGAACCCCATCTTTTGCAGGTGGGCGGAAACCTTCTTTTCCAGCGCCTTGACATCGCTCAGGAGTGTGGGAAGCGGCGTTCCATAGCGCTCAGCCAACTCACGCACGCGCCCGGTAAGCGCCTGCGACACCTGGTCCAGCTCCGACTGCACGGAGGCCCCCAAGGTCGCCAGCCATTTGTCTTCCACCACCAGGGTTTTGATATCCGCCTCGGTCAGCTTCTCATATTGCGCCGCGACCTTCGCCTCCAGGTCTTTTTGCGCCGCCTTTATTTCCTTGTTCGCGGCAGCCGCCTGTTCGACCAGCTCGGAATACTCCTCCAATACCTTGCGTTCCTCGGATGCTCCCTTGTCGCCTTTGATGGTCTTCAAGCGGGCAGCCACGGCCGCCTTGGCGATTTTCCCGTCTTCCGTCACTTCGGACAGCAACCCGTCTTCGCCACCCTGCTCTTCCTTCAATTCTTCCAGCTTCTGCTCGAAACCCGCCGCATCCGCCTCCAGACTCTCAATCGCGGCCGCTTCCTTTCCGAAGTACCGCGCGACCAGCAATGTCGTGGGAATCAGTTCGGTCCGGTACTTCAGTTTACCGACGGTAAAATCGACCTGCTCCTTGGTTTTCCTGTCTTTGTCCTCGGTGATCAGGCGCGGCTTGGCGGCATTCTTCCAGCCATCGCTCACGATCATGTAGACATCGTCCTGCATGACTTCCGCCCACATGTCCATGAGATGCTGATACATGGCGTAAGGGTCGATCAGCGGTGCTTTGTGAAAGGTTTCGAGCAGGGATTCGGAAAGAATCTCAATCAAGGCCTTGGGTTTGTCACCTACCCGCAGGCCCATGAGTTTGGGCGTATGGTTTTTTCTCCACTTGTCAAAGAGAACAGTCACGGACTGATTGAAGGCCGTGAATTCCGGATGGCTGAAGATCGCGGCTTTGATTTCCCCAATGGGAATCTTGAGTTGGGTATAATCGGGGCGATCGGCTCTCTTTAAAATTTTGGAGCGGACGCCGGGAAATACCTCCCAGTATTTGCCGAGGGCGTCAATGTCCCGCCTGGGAATTCCGCCCCGCAAATGACCTTCAATGTCCTGGATGTCCTCGGGCTCGGTGCTGTCGATGTAACGGGGGAGGTTGAGGTTGAAGTCGTTGGATTCGATTTCGGACAAGGGTACCATGCGCGAGTATCGCGGCAGTTCCAATTGGCGGGTGAACGCATCGACGATGAGATGGATGTCCCGGGAGCGCAGGCGGTTTTTGTTACCGTCTTTGAGGAAGCCCTTGGAGGCATCGATCATGAAAAGGCCTTTGCGGGCGGCGGCATGTTCCTTGTCCAGCACGATGATGCAGGCCGGGATGCCGGTGCCGTAAAAGAGATTGGCGGGGAGCCCGATTATGCCTTTGATATAGCCGCGTCGAAGGATGGCTTTGCGAATGGCGGCTTCTGCCCCACCTCGGAAGAGCACGCCATGAGGGAGGATGATCGCGCCTTTGCCCGTGCTCTTGAGGGTGCCGAGGACATGCAGGAGAAAGGCATAGTCGCCGTTTTTGTCGGGCGGCATGAGGTTGAGATCGCCGAACTTGAAGCGGTTGAATTCATCTTCGGCGGGATTGAAGCCGTTGCTCCAGGCTTTGGTGGAAAAAGGCGGATTGGCCACTACGAAGTCGAAAGATTTGAGGCTGCCGTCCTTGGTCTTGAAATGCGGTGAGGAAAGGGAATTACCCTGCCAGATTTCGGCCGAAGGGCAGTCATGGAGAATCATGTTCATCTTGGCCAGCGCCTTGGTGGCATTGTCCATTTCCTGCCCGTAAATCGTGAGGTCATGGCCGGTTTTGCCTTTGGCCTCATCATGTGCTTTGAGTAATAGGGATCCGGACCCGCAGGTAGGGTCATGGATGGTCTGGGCGGCACTTTTGGCGCTGCCCATGCCGATGACCTTGGCCATGATTCTGGAAACTTCGGCCGGGGTATAGAATTGCCCCTTGCTCTTGCCGGATTCGGTGGCGAAATGGCGCATCAGATATTCATAGGCGTCTCCCAGGATATCGTCACCTTCGGCACGGTTACCTTTGAAGTCTAGAGCTGGATTATTGAAAATGCCGATGAGATTGGAAAGGCGATCGACTTTTTCTTTATCCCGGCCCAGTTTATCGCTGTCGTTGAAGTCGGCGACGTCGATGACTCCTTTCAGGTCATTGGCCTCGGCCAACCTGCCGATAATCTTATTGATTTTGTCGCCGATTTCCTTGTCGCCTTTGAGGGCGACCATGTCGGCGAAGCTGCCACCTTTGGGGACGTCCAGGAGGGCGTCGCGCTGGCCCATGTACTTGTCCGAAACGTATTTGACGAATAGGAGCACCAGGACATAGTCCTTGTATTGGGAGGCGTCCATGCCGCCGCGCAATTCGTCGCAGCTTTTCCAAAGGGAACTGTATAGGTCTGATTTCTTGATTGCCAAAATGGGTCCTGAAGGGTGAAGTATCTGAGCTTACAAGGGACGGAACCGAAGGGGGTCACCTTTTGGTCAGTAGCCTAATTTAGGAAACTTGAAGGCGAAATCGAGGAAGGATTTCTTCTAATCAAATACTTACCGAT
>CAYNXV010000049.1:3365-19922 GCA_964401245.1 uncultured Bifidobacteriales bacterium
CCCATGCCGATTTGAAAGGAATTCCACCACACGGATCCCTTCTCTTCGGGTTTGCTGATGGTGTGGATGCATTCATGGAGGAGCACCCCTTTGATAAGCAGATTTTCCAATTCGATGCGATAACCCGGTGTAAGGGTGTATTTGATTTTATCCAGTTTCAGGGAGGCTTCATTGTTCCTCTCAATCAACGTGGAATTGCCTATCACCCAGGTCGAAATGAATCCGTGCCAGGAAAAGAAATCCACATAGGCTTGGAAGTCCGATCTATAGCCCGGTTCCGGGTTGAATCGCTGGTAATCTCCGTGGACATAGGGGGCGAAAGTGACTTCGCCATGCGTGCGCATCAGCACTTCGAATTTTTCCTTCGGTGCCACGAATATGGCCTCACCCCAGGTGGTATTCATACCCAGCAGCCCCAAACACAACGTCATACGTACCATAGCCCGACCTCCCGCAAAGGTTTGAATCAATACCCATGCCAAGGAGAACGGTCTACTGTTGCCCCAAATCGGGGTCCTGTATCCGGTGTCCCCATTTAAGGATCCCACATTTAGGAATAGCGCGTACCATTTTTGGGACGAAACCCTCTCTGAAACAAATGAACGGATCCATGCATTCGATGAATATACCCTATAGGGTATATTGACATTTTATCCCCTATAGGGTATTATTATTACATATACCTTATAGGGGATATTTATGGACTACCCGACATTGACTCCCAGACAGATGGCCCAGACGCTGCGTGGGTGGAGAAAGACTCGGAATCTGACTCAAAGGGAGGCAGGGGACCGCGTGGGTCTGCTTCCCAAAACCATTTCAGCCTTGGAAGCGAATCCCGAGCAAAGTACGATAGGCAGCTTGTTCAAACTTCTTTCCGCGCTCGATTTGGAATTGGTGGTGAAACCCAAATCCAACCATGACGGCGTTCCGCCGGCAACAGGAGAATGGTAGCCCATGAGTCGCACCGCCAAAACCAGGGGGCTCGACGTCTGGATGAACAATGAGCCGGTGGGTACCTGGACTATTTCAGCATCGAACGAGCACTTCTTTACGTACAACAAGGAATGGCTTACTTCGGAGTTCGCTCGTCCGATTTCCATATCCATGCCATTACAACGTCCATTCAAGGCGCCCTATCGTGGACCCTTAGTGGAGGCGTTTTTCGACAACCTTATACCGGACAATATCGAAATCCGTAAGCGACTTCAATCGCGCTTCGGATCCCCCACTCCCCAGGCTTTTGATCTATTGTCCGAAATCGGAAGGGATTGCGTGGGAGCGTTGCAACTCCTTCCCATCGGCAAGTCACCCGAAAAAGTGACTGAAATCCATGCAACCCCTTTGAAAAATTCCGAAGTCGCGGACGCTTTACGGGAAACACTGTCTCCTCCGGCCCTAGGCCAGACCGACTTGGATGCATTCCGAATCTCCCTGGCAGGAGCCCAGGAGAAAACCGCTTTCCTCAGGCACAAAGGTAAATGGTGCCGTCCCCATGGCGCGACTCCGACATCCCATATTTTCAAACTACCCATGGGCAATCGTGTAGGACGGGAACAAGTCGATTTATCCGCCTCGGTGGAAAACGAATGGCTATGCAGCCGTATAGTCGAGGCTACGGGTATTCCCGTCGCGCCCTGTGAAATGTCCCGTTTCGAAGATCAACGGGTTCTGATTGTAAAACGCTTCGACCGTCAATGGTCGGAGGATAAATCCTGGTTGTTGCGACTCCCACAAGAGGATATGTGTCAGGCTCTGGCTGCTCCCATCGGAAAAAAATATGAAGCGGACGGCGCTCCCGGGATATCGGAAATCCTTCAGTTTCTGCTGGGTTCCCGGCATTCCCATTCGGACCGGCGGGTTTTCCTGAAAGCACAGATACTTTTCTGGATGATGTGCGCCATAGACGGCCATGCGCGGAACTTCAGTATATTCATCGGAAAGGGAGGAGAATTCAGCCTAGCGCCGCTTTATGACGTTTTGTCGGCTTATCCTGTACTCGGCCATGAAAAAAATAAGCTGGCTCCGGAAAGGCTGAAAATGGCCATGTCGGTTCGAGGACGAAGCAAACAATATTTATGGGAACGAATGACCCGTCGAAACTGGGAAGAAACCGCCAAGGCTTTCGGGATGAAATCCGAAGTTGATGGAGTTCTTTCGGAATTGATTGAAGGCGCTGAGGGCGTGGCGGATAGCGTAGCGGGGAAATTGCCTTCCGATTTCCCATCCTTCGTGGCGGAGCCCATCCTGAAAGGAATGGTAAAGGCGGCCCGGCGCCTGCGCGCGTAACCCCGTACCCAAAAGGAAAAGTCAAAAAAAAACGACCCCGTCGGGGGTCGTTCAAAGTTCACTCCGGTGTTAACCGTATGAAAAGGCGATTAGGATTCGGCGCGCTTGTTCGCTCCGAATTTCTTGATGAGCTCCTCGGATACCGACTTGGGCACCGGTGAGTACTTCTCGAATTCCATCGAGAATTCCGCCTTGCCCTGAGTCAGCGAACGCAATTCGGTGGCGTAGCCGAACATTTCGGACAAGGGGACTTCGGCGGTGATTACCGTAAAGGCATGCTCTTCGCTCGAACCCGTTATCATACCGCGCTTCTGGTTGATTTGTCCCAGCACCGTACCGTGGAATTCCGTGGGCGTGGAAACTTCGAGCTTCATGATGGGCTCGAGGATTTGGGGCCCTGCCTTCAAATAAGCTTCGCGGAAACCTCCGCGGGAGGCCAATTGGAAAGCGATATCGCTGGAGTCAACCGGATGGGTTTGACCGTCGTTGATAGTGGCCTTGACGCCGATGATGGGGAAACCGATCAACGCGCCGTTCGGCAAGCAAGCCTGGAATCCCTTGTCGCAAGAGGGAATGAATTCACGGGGAATCACACCGCCCACGATGGCGTCCACGAATTCGTAGGGACCTTCGGGATTCGGCTCGATGAAGCCGGCCACGCGTGCGTATTGGCCCGAACCGCCAGTTTGCTTCTTATGGGTATAGTTGAAGTTCGCTTTTTGGGTAATGGTCTCGCGGAACGCCACCTGCGGACGGCCGGTGGTGAGCTCCACGCCGTATTCGCGGCGCATGCGCTCGATATACACGTCGAGATGCAACTCGCCCATGCCCGAAATCACGGTCTGACCGCTTTCTTCGTCGAGCTTGACGCGGAAAGTGGGGTCTTCCTTGGTGAAACGGTTAAGCGCCTTGGAAAGGTTGGCCAGATGATCGCGGTTCTTCGCCTCGATAACGATATCGATAACCGGGCTGGGAACGTGCATAGAGGTCATGTTCACCGACATCGTTCCGTCGGTGAAGGTGGTACCCGTAGCGCAATCGATTCCGAAAAGCGCCACGATATCGCCGGCTTCGGCGCCCGTGATATCCGTCATTTCGTTGGCGTGCATGCGTACCAGGCGGCCTACGTTGTGCTTTTTCTTGGTGGACATGTTGAAAATCGGCTTGCCCTTGTCCACTTTACCCTGGTATACCCGCAAATAGGTCAACTGGCCGAAACGGCCTTCTTCCAATTTGAAGGCATAACCCACGAATGGCTTGGCGGGGTCAGGCGAAAGTTGCAGCCTTTCCTCGTCCTTGTCGATGTCGAGTGCCCAGTTGGCCACGTCGTAAGGGCTGGGCAAATAATCCGCGACCGCGTTGAGCAGAAGCTGAACGCCTTTATTCTTGAAAGCGGAGCCCATGAAAACCGGAGTGATTTCCATTTTCAGGGTGACATCGCGAACCACGTCCTTGAGCAGGGTAAGCGGAATGTCCTTTTCTTCCAGGATAAGCTCGGTCAATTCATCCGAGTGCACCGACAGGGCGTCCAGCAAGGTGATGCGGCGTTCTTTGACTATCGATTGCAGGTCTTCGGGGATGGGAACTTCGGTGATGATTTCGCCGTTATCTCCCGTGAACTTATAAGCCTTCATGGTCATCAAATCGACCACGCCTTCGAGCTTGTCTTCGATGCCGATGGGCACTTGCATGGCCACGGCGTTATGGTTCAGCTTTTCGCGCAGCTGATCGATTACGCGGAAGGGGTTGGCTCCCGAACGATCGAGTTTGTTGATGAAGGCCAGGCGCGGCACATTGTAGCGGCGCATTTGCCTATCTACGGTGATGGATTGGGACTGTACGCCGGAAACGCCGCAAAGCACCAGAATGGCGCCGTCCAGAACCCGCAGCGAACGCTCCACCTCGATGGTGAAATCGACGTGCCCGGGAGTATCGATGATATTGATATGCGTTTCGGGAGCTTCTTCGCTCTTAAGATAATAGGGAGTTTTTTTCCAGGACACCCGGGTACAGGCGGACTGGATGGTGATTCCCCGCTCCCGTTCCAGGTCCATGAAATCCATCACGGCGCCAACGCCGTCTTTGCCACGCACCTCATGAATCTTATGAATCATGTCGGTATAGAAAAGGATGCGCTCGGTCAAAGTGGTTTTGCCCGAATCGATGTGGGCGCTGATGCCGATATTGCGAAGGTTGTCCAATGGTCTCATGTCTTGTCGCTCGATTGTCTGTAATGTGAAATTGGAGCTGCGGCCGTGCACTTTTGTTCCCGCAGGCCGAAAAAACCGGAGGGAGACAGCTCAAGGCAGGCTTTTGTAGCATGCCCAATATACAATTAGGAGGCCGAAAAGTTAATACACGGGGCGGGCCCATGCAAGGGCAGGCCTATCCAACGGTTGCCTGGCGGGCCGGTTTGGGCCTTCCCGAGGACGCCCTAAGTCGGGATGCCGGGAGTGAAAACGCCCTGGCCCTCGGTGCCGTGATCGGGCGGAGGATGCGCCGCGCTTTTGTTCAAAATAATGGTAAAAAGGTCATGTCCGATGCGATAGCGCAAGTCCATGATGCGAATGAGCTTATCGATTTCAATGGTTTCGGTGCCGGCCATCGCGTCCAGTTGCTTGAGGATATTCCCCAGAAAGCCCTCCCCTTCGGGCTTACCGGCCTTGAATTTCTGGATGCGCTCGCGGTAAATCCGCATTTTCAAATCCGTTTCGAAACGCTTGCGGAGGAAAAGGGTGCTGCTGATCATTTCCTTGAGAAAGAAGACCAGGACGATTTCCTCCTCGAGCACGCCATAATGCTTGTCCTCCCGATACATCTTGAGCTTCTTGCGCTTCAACCCCTTGATGGCATCGGTAGCATAATCCAGGGTTTTACCCAATTGGGCAATGAAATCGTCCAGCAGCCGGATGACATCCCTTTCCATATAGGGCTTCTGCTCCGTCAAACCTACGAGTTTCGCAAAGGTTTCATGCGCATATTGGTAATGCGTATTGCGCATACGGGTGAAAAAAGGACGATTCTTGGCGAATATGTTGGGGTTTTGCATCGACTATGAAGATCTCTCCGGCTTTTTCGCCGATCGGCCCATCCAGACCATGATGACGTCAATCACTTCGTACACCGAATCCGATGCTTCGGAAGATACTTCCTGTTCCTGAAACTCAAAATCACCCTCCTTCAAGTCCAATACCTGAAAAAGACCTTCCATACCCTGCTTGCCTCGAAAAGTGTTCTTGACGATGGTTCCTTCGACGAACCATACCGTTCCGGCCCGCCTCCCGCTGGCCACTTGCAGGGCCCCGGTACGTTTACCCAGGGCGATGAATTGCAGGAGATCGTGCATGGGGGTTTGCGCGAGATTACCCTGTAAACCCGGTTCCGCACCGGCGTTTGCTCCCCGCCTGCGCTCCCCGTGGGAAGGCGCGGCATGCAACGCTCCGGCAGCCGCTTTTCGCTTGCGGAGTCTCAGCGCGAGGGCCAAGACCATACCTCCGGCCAAAACCAGGGCGGCCATCCATTCGGGTTCCACAAGCACGAATTCCTTTCCGTTCGAACCGAAATCAGTGGGCAGACTGTCGGCGATACACTTCGTTGATTCCCTTCACCTTTTTCAAGGCGGTGATGCATGCCTCCAATTGATTGACATCGGAAACCTGCACCTTGAAGCGGTTGCGCACCTGCTCGCGCAAGGTGACGATGTAGGCCCTATGGATGTTGATCTTGTATTTGGAGAAGATGGTGCTGATGTCGTGGAGGAGATCGGAGCGATCCTTCGCGTGCACCTCGATCACCACGTCGAAAACGGACTTGGCGTCGCTTTCGCTTTTCCATTGGACGGGAATGATTCTCTCCTCGTCCTTCATGAGCAGCATGCCTTCGGGGCAATTGGCGCGATGGATGGAAACACCCCTGCCCCGGGTCACGTATCCCATGATCGAATCCCCCGGCACCGGATGGCAGCAGGTGGCGTAGCGTATGAGCATATTGCTCATGCCGCTCACCAGCACCGAGTCCATCGGCTTTACGGGCCGCTTGAACATCATGCGATCGAGCATGCTGGGCTTTTTCCGGTTGGGATCGAGCCCCTGGATGAAAGCGGACAGGGCTCCCAGGGTTATTTCGCCGTGGCCGAGCTTTTCCCACAGGGATTCCCAATCGTTCACCCCGAATTTCTCGGCGAAGGGAGCCAGGTCCTGTTGGATGGGCGGGGGCGTGCGCGACAAGCGGAATTCCCGTTCCAGCAATTCCTTGCCAAGCAGCCGGCTATGCGCGGCCTCTTCGGTGCGCATCCACCTGCGGATGGCGCTTTTGGCCTTGGTGGTGGTGACGATGTTCAGCCAGTCTTTCGATGGTCGCTGGGATTCGGACTTGAGAATCTCGACGCGCTCGCCGGTTTGCAATACCCGGTTCAGCGGCGACAGATTGCCGTCCACCTTGGCTCCGATGCAATGCAACCCGATTTGCGAGTGAAGGGCGAAGGCGAAATCGAGCGAAGTCGCTCCCTTGGAAAGCTGGATCAAATCACCCTGGGGCGTAAAGACGAAAATCTCCCCCGGCGTCAAGTCGCCCCGGAAGAACTCCATGAATTCGCCGGAGTCCGTCAAGTCCTGCTGCCAGTCGATGATTTGCCTAAGCCACTTGTTCTCCTTGCCGATGTCCTTGAAGGGCATGCCTTCCTTGTATCCCCAATGGGCCGCGATTCCCTGCTCGGCCGTCAAATCCATTTCCTCGGTGCGTATCTGCACCTCGATGGGTTTGCCCCCGGGACCAATGACCGTGGTATGCAGCGATTGGTACATGTTCGACTTGGGCGTGGCCACGTAATCCTTGAAGCGCGATTGCAAAGGCGTCCACACCGAATGCACGATGCCGAGCACCGCGTAGCAATCGGCCACGGAGTTCACAATCAAACGAAGGGCGTAGAGATCGTAGATGTCTTCGAACTGGCAATTGCGCGTTTGCATCTTGTTCCAGATGCTGTAGAGATGCTTGGGACGGCCGAATACCTGCGCTTGCAAACCGTTGGCTTCGAGGCCCTCCTTTATCGGCGACAGGATGCTGCGGATATAGGCTTCGCGCTCGGGGCGCTTCTCCACCACCTTTTTGACCAGGGTCTTGTAGGCGTCGGGGTTCAGGAATTTGAAGCCCAAATCCTCCAGTTCCCATTTGATGCGGGCCAAACCGAAGCGATGGGCCAGAGGGGCGTAAACCTCCATCGTCTCCGCGGCGATGGCCTTTTTACGTTCCTCCTTCAAATAACCCAGAGTGCGCATATTATGCAGGCGATCGGCGAATTTGATCATGATGACCCGGATATCCTTGGCCATGCTGATCAGCATTTTCCGGAAAGTCTCCGCCTGCTGCTCGGCGCGCGACTTCGATTTGATGGCGGAAATCTTCGTTACCGCCTCCACCAAAAAGGCCACTTCGTCGCCGAAAATCTCTTTGATTTCCTGAAGCGAATGCGGTGTATCCTCGACCACGTCGTGCAGAAGACCCGCCGTAAGAGTGACGGTATCGAGTTTCATATCGGCCAGGATTTTCGCCACTTCGAAGGGATGCTCCGCATAGGGCATGCCCGAGCTACGAAATTGATCCTTGTGCGCCATCAGCGAAAAGTCGACGGCCTTTTCGATAAGCTCCCGATTGAAATTGGGGGTGCGCGCCCCTATATAGGCCATTAGATGTTCTTTGGCGCGATCGAGATTGCGCTCGATTTCAGGAGTGCGGACGCCCTCTTCCAGTTCCGGGGAGGATTCCTCCGGAGGCGTTTCGGGAGGGTTGGGCTCCAGTCCCGTGGGTGTCGGTTCGACGCGTTCCATGGTCTTGGGATTCCGTGGGAGTGGGAAAACTAGCCGGAAAACTTATGAAGCCGCCTCATGCGGACTCCCTATCCGGCCCTCTCTTTCTAACATAGCACCTTCAACCGGCTAAATCCAGGGGGATAAGCGGAAGGGCGCCGCCCAAAGCGGCGTTTCCCGGGCGTTTCAGCCATTCTTTGAGAATGTTGGGGAGCCGGCCAGCCGGCCTCCGCCATCAGGTAAAGTAGATGTCCTCGATGTCCATGTTCCAGCCTTCCAATTGCTTGATGCGGCTGGGATGCTGTAATTTGGCCAGGGCCTTCGATTCGATTTGGCGCACTCTCTCGCGGGATATCCGGTACTTGTCGCCGATTTCCTTGAGGGTCTTGACCAGGCCGTCGTCGAGACCGAAACGCATGCGCACGATGGCCTGCTCCTTGGCGTCCAGGGAGCCGAGAACGCCGTCGATTTGCTTACGCAGCATGCGCATATTGACCGACTGCGAAGGCTTTTCGGCGGATTTGTCCTCGATGAATTCGGAGAAGGTGTTGTTCTGATCGCCGTTGACGTAATCGTCCAACGAAATGGGATCCTGCGAAACATCCATGGCCAGCTGCACCTTTTTGATGGAGCAGCCTACCTTGGCGGCCACATCCTCGGGCACGGGATCCTTGCCCGTGGTCTGCTGCAACTCGCGGCAGACGCGCATCACCTTGCGGACGATGTCGAGCATGTTGGCGGGAACGCGCACGGTCTTGGCTTTGTCGGCAATGGCGCGGGTGATGGATTGCTTGATCCACCAGGTGGCGTAGGTGGAGAATTTATATCCCTTGGTATAATCGAAATTCTCCACGGCGCGGATGAGGCCGCTATTGCCTTCCTGGATAAGGTCTATCAGTTCCAGTCCCTTGGAGGTGTACCGTTTGGCGATGGAAACCACCAGGCGCACGTTGGCTTCCACGATTTCCTCTTTGGCCCGGTCGCGCACGGCTTCCCATTGCTTGATTTTCCGCAGCCGCTCGAAATCCTGCTCGGAACTGGCCAGTTCCTCCTTGTATTTGCCCACCAGGCGATCGATTTGCTTGTGGTTGAGGCGCAAAGTGATGCAATCGTTCACCAGCCTCAGCTCCAGGTTCTCGATTTCGGAGGCCATGCTTTGCAAATCCGGATTGGTTTCGTTGCCGGTTGTTCCCTTGAGATCCTGGTAACGATTGCCCATTTCCTGGACCTTTTCGAAATTCTTGCGCAAGCGCATGATGCCCGCGATGGCCCGTGCCTTTTCGGAATCGTAGACGCGGGTATCGGTCCAGGCGTCATTATCGATTTGCAGGATTTCTTCGATGCGGAGGTCCTCTTCGATAACCTGGCGGCCCAGGTTCAGAACCTCGGCGACCATGTTGCCGGAGCGGAATATGATGGCGCCGATGCGCTTCTGCACCTCTTCGATGCGTTTGGCTATGCTGATTTCCTGCTCGCGGGAGAGCAGCGGAACCTTGCCCACCGAATTCAGGTATACCCAGGTCGGATCGTTGAAACGGGAGATTTTCTTGAGGCTGTCGGGCTTGGTGGGTTTCCGGGTCCTGACCTCGAATTCCGAGACCTGGACGCCCTGGTCCACGAAAAACTGCCGGAGGGTGCCGTATTCCTCGTCGGATCGCGACAAGGTCCGGATTTGATTTTCGGCGATGAAGCCCTGCAGCTTGGCCTGCTTTTGCAGTCTTCTGATAATGCGCCCGTCTAGCTCCGTCATGGTTTCTCCCAGCCCTTGAGTTTGGATTGATTCAGTTCCCTAAGTCTTCTTTGCAGCTCCATCTGCCTCACGAGATCCTTTTCCTCCCGGCGGCATCTCTGGATATGACGGATTTCCAAGGCCGTCACGATGTCCAGATATTCCCGTTCCAGTCGGAACAACGTCTCTTCGGAGGCTTCACCGGCTTCTTCCACGTCCATGCGGGCCACGATGCCTTGATCCTTTTGCGGAAGTCTTTCCAGAAATCCCCGCAAATCCAATTGTCCTTCTTCTTCGACATACGCGAGAAGATGATCTATGAGCGCCTGTGCCGCCGGGTCGTCCACCCAGGACAGTTCGAACCCCACCGCGGCCTTGCGGCAAAGCTCTTCGCTTGAAAGCAGCAGCCGCAACAATTGCCAACCGGGAGTTTGCAGATTCATGCGCGCTTCGGCCGCGGCGCTGTCGCCGATTTCGGCGGCCAAGCGGGCGGGAGCAGCCCCGGCGGCGAACCGGACGGTAAGCGGCAGGGTTTTAAGTTCGAAGCGTTTGGCCAATTGGCCGAGGTATTCGGAGCGGACCATGGGTGCCGGAATCTGGCCGATGGTCTCAACGCATTGTTCGAACAGCGCATTGCGCTGTTCCGGACTCAATCCCGAGGTGGAAAGATCGGAAGTCAGGAATTGCACCAGATTGGCGCTTTCGCCGAAAAGGCGTTGCGTGCCCTCCAATCCTTTTTCGCGTACGAAACTATCGGGATCATGTTCGGGCGAAAGTTCCGGTATGCGCACCTCGACGCCGGCGGCCAACAGGGCGGGCAGACTGCGCTTGACGGCCTTGCGTCCCGCCTCGTCGCCGTCGAAGAAAAGCAGCGCCTTGCCGGCGAAGCGGGCCAATACCCTTACATGTTCCCCGGTCAGGGCCGTGCCGGAAACCGCGACGGCATTGTGGATTCCCGCCTGCCAAAGGCTGAGCAAATCCATGTAACCCTCCACCACCACCGCGGTGCGCGAAGCATCCATGGCGTTGCGGGCGAAATGGATACCGTAAAGAATGCGGCTTTTCTGATAAAGCGCCGATTCGGCGGAGTTGACGTACTTGGGTTGGCCACCGGCCTTGAGCACCCGGCCGCCGAAGGCCACGATATGACCCGTCATGTTCCAGATGGGGAAAAGCAGACGCCCATGGAATCGATCGTATATTCTGCCGTCGGCGCCCTGCCCCAAAATGCCCGCTTCGATAAGTATTTGGCGGTTGATGCCTTCCTGCGCGGCCCGTTGCAGCAGGCCTTCGGGATTTTCGGGAGCGTAACCCAGTTGAAACTGTGAAACCGTCGCTTCCGACAATCCCCGCCCGCGCAGATATTCCAAAGCTTCGGAGCAATGCTCGAGTTGCTTCCGGTAATAGGCGCCGGCCACGCTGTTCGCCTTGAGGATGAGACTGCTCTTCTCGCGTTCGCCGGAGGATTCGCCTTTGCCCAGATCTTCGGGAAGGGAAAGTCCGGAGCGTTCGGCCACGGATTTGAGGGCGTCGATGAAATCGATTTTCTCGTAGTCCTGTACGAAACGCAAAACGTCGCCACCGGCTCCGCAGGCAAAGCATTTATATATGCCCATTTGCGGAGTCACGTTCAAGCTGGGAGAACGATCGTGGTGAAAAGGGCAAAGCCCCAGAAAACGGGTTCCGGATTTTTTCAAAGGCACATATTGTCGGATGATATCGACGATATCGGCTTGGTCCTTGACCTGTTCGATAAAATCCTTGAAAGACGTCATGGCAAATTTTTCCCGGCTTGAAATTAAATATAAGCCCGAGTTCCCCATTTTGAGTCCATCAATCGACGTAAGTTTCTCAATAACCGGCATTTTTATTTTTTAAAAATGTGTTTTAATCTTGAAAATATCGCATCCTGTCCCGCGTATTATCGGATTTTACGCAATCAAACTGCAATGCCAACTTTAATGGGGTGGCAAGACCCCAATGTTTGGTAGATTTCCTCCGTGGAATTCAACCTTGAAAACGAAGAGCGGAACCGCCCCGGGTATCCTTTGCTGGTAACCGGGCTTCCGGGCGTACCCGGTTATAATGCCTTCCACTTCTTTCGGAAATCCCTGGGAGAGTCGGTAATCGGTCTGTGCCCCCCCAGTTCTCCACGGCAACGCCATCCCGGCACCGTCTTTGCCGAAGCCTTCGATTCCGCCGCCTTGGAAAATCTTTTCAATACCCATCGCTTCCGCGCGGTGATCGACGCTTCCGGCTGGTGCGCGCTCAAACCATGCGAATACGATCCCGAAAAGGCTCGCCTCCTCAATTTCACTGCGGGAGTGAATATTGCCCGGATTTGCGCCGAGCGGGATGCTCGTCTCATCCGGGTTTCCACCGATTTGGTATTCGACGGCAGCCCGCGCCTTGAGGCGGGAGGCTTATTGGAAGGAGGCTACCGGGAGGATACACCGGTTTCTCCCGTTACGGTATACGGTAAAATCATGGCCGAGGCCGAAACCGCCATCCTATCCGAACACCCGACCGCCGCGATATTGCGCATCGCCTTGCCCATGGGACCTTCTTTCAGCGGCCATGCCGGCGCCATCGACTGGATAGACTCGCGCTTCCGCAACGGCCGTCCCGCCACGCTTTATTACGACGAGGTGCGCAGCAACCTCTATGTGCAGGATTTCCATCGCGTCCTGACCTTCTTTTTACAAACGGACCTGTCAGGCATCTTCCATGTGGGGGGCGATATGCCCTTAAGCCTCTTCGAAATAGCCCAGGTCATCAACCGCGTGGGTGGCTACGATCCGGCGCTTCTCCAGGGATGCCTCCGCCACGAAGCCGGGCCCATGCCGCCCCGGGCCGGAAATGTCTCCATGGATTGCGGCAAATTACGGGCCGTGCTGCCCGCGGGAATGCCGGGCCGGTGGCCCCGCGAAAAGCTTCACATCCCCGACTCACGTAATTGGCATGCCGAAGGACGCTCCCCCAACCTCGGATCGGGTCTCATTCGTTATCTCTACGGTTATGGTTCCAAAACCCACGACCTGTCGCCTTCCCTGCATCCCCTGCATCCACTCACCTTCATTCCCGGCCTGAGTGACGCCCTATCTCCATTACCCCTGGCATATTAATGAGGCTATTGGACTTAGGCTCTGGATAAAACCGGGCACAATCATTAATTTGGTGGGATAAGGCTGAATATGGCCTTTCGCTGACTTCCTATTCGAAACGGACCCGCATAACTTTACCGGACCCATTCTGAACCTACAACAAGCTGGATTCATGAAATCAATCGACACCCAACCGGCATCACCGGCCGCCAGCCCCGGATTCGGCATCCCCCCTCAAACCGGCAGCCAAATCCGGAAGTCCTTCGTGGACTTTTTCCGGGGTAAAGGGCATCAAATGGTTCCCTCGTCGCCGGTGGTTCCCCAGGACGATCCTACTTTGCTTTTCATCAACGCGGGCATGAACCAGTTCAAAGCCGCGCTTCTAGGCGAAAACAAGGAGGGTTGGAAACGCGTGGCCAACTCGCAGAAGTGCATCCGGGTTTCGGGAAAGCACAACGATTTGGATGCAGTGGGCCGCGACACCTACCACCACACCTTTTTCGAGATGCTGGGCAATTGGTCCTTCGGCGACTATTACAAAAAGGAAGCCATCGCCTGGGCCTGGGAACTTTTGACCGAAGTATGGAAACTCCCCAAGAACCGGCTTTTCATCACGGTTCACCATACCGACGACGAATCGGCGGAAATCTGGCGCCAAGTGGCCGATATTCCTCCGCATCATATCATGCCCTTCGGAGACGCCTCCAATTTCTGGGAAATGGGTGACGTCGGTCCCTGCGGACCCTGCTCCGAAATCCATTTCGACATGGGGGATCTCGAAACGCAAGAAGCCACTTTCGCCGACCTCGCAGAGGGGGTCAACGGCACCAACAGCCGGTATATCGAAATCTGGAACCTGGTCTTCATGCAATTCGAAAGGTTGTCGGACGGAAGCCTCAAGCCTTTGCGTTTCAAGAACGTCGACACCGGCATGGGATTCGAGCGCATAGCCGCCATCATCCAAGGCCGGCAATCGAATTATGACACCGATGTGTTCACCCCCCTTATCCAAAAAATCGCCGAATTGTCGGGAAGGCCTTATGACGGCGGCCCCGGAGGCATGCCTCATCGGGTAATAGCCGACCATGTGCGCGCTCTTTCCTTCGCCATCGCCGATGGGGCCTCCCCCAGCAATGAAGGGCGCGGTTATGTTCTGCGCCGCATCCTGCGGCGCGCCAGCCGCTATGCCAAGGAATTGGGACAGAACGAACCCTTTATCCATAAGCTGGTGCCGGTTTTGGCGAAACTGATGCAGGAGGCTTTTCCCGAAGTGGGTCAACGCAGCGATTTCGTCGCGCAGGTAATCCGCTCCGAAGAAGAGCGCTTCATGAAAACGCTGGACCAGGGTTTGACCCGCTTCAACAAGGCGGCGCGCGAAATAAAATCCCGGCACGGCAAGGAGATTCCGGGCGAAGAGATTTTCACGCTTTACGATACCTTCGGTTTTCCCGTAGACCTGACCCAGGTCCTGGCCGAAGAGCAGGACCTGACCCTGGATATGGCGGGTTATGAAAAGCACATGGAGCAGCAAAGGGATAGGGCGCGCAGCGCCGCCCGCTTCGACGGCAGCCTTTCGGCCGACGAGGGTTGGACTCTTACGGCTCCGGGAACGCTTACCGAATTCATCGGCTACGAAACCTTATCCGCCGAGGTCAAGACGCTTCGCTATCGCGAGGACAACGGGGCCCTGCTGCTGGTACTGGACAAGACGCCTTTCTACGCCGAAGCCGGAGGCCAGGTCGGCGACATCGGCGTCATCACGGGCGACGGTTTCGAATTGAAGGTGGAAGACACCTTCAAGATTCTCGACATGACCGTGCACAAATGCCGGGTTGCGCGCGGCAACCCAAAGCTGGACAAGGATTCGCGGCTGGTCGCCCAGGTGGATGCCAAGGCCCGCGCCGCCACCGTCCGCAACCACTCCGCCACCCACCTGCTGCATGCCGCGCTCCGTCAGGTGCTGGGCGAACACGTGCAACAGCAGGGTTCGCGCGTATCGCCCGAAAGTCTGCGCTTCGATTTCACCCATTTCCAGGGCATCACCGCCGAAGAATTGGCCCGCGTCGAAGACCTGGTCAACGAGAAAATCCAGGAGAACCTGGAAGTGGCCAAGACCCTGCACAACCTCGAAGAAGCCAGGGAATTGGGCGCCATGGCCCTGTTCGGGGAGAAATACGGCGACCGCGTGCGGGTGGTCAACATGGGAGGATTCAGCCTGGAATTGTGCGGAGGCACCCATGCCGAGGCCACCGGGCAGCTGGGCCTTTTCAAAATCATTTCCGAAGGCTCCATCGCCTCCGGCGTCCGCCGTATCGAAGCGGTTACCGGTAACACGGCTGTTTCCATGGTTCGCGGGGAAAGCCGGCAGCTCGCCGATATCGGCCGCGCCCTCAAGGCCAAACCCGGCGAGGAGCTCGCCAAGCTGGAAGAATTGGGCGAACGGCTCAAGCGACTCGAAAAGGAAGGCGAGAAATGGCGGCAAATCCAGGCGCGCCAGGCCGCCGACGCCCTCTTGGCCGAAAAAAGCCGTCGGGTCGGCGACGTGACGGTATTGGTGGCGGGCCTTGACCCCTCCCAATATCCTAAGGAAACACTTACCGCCCTGCTCGACGCGCTGGCTCCCAAGCTGAACTCAGGCATAGCGATATTGACGCATGCCGATGCCGGCAGCCTCAGTATCATGGCCTTGTCCGGTAAGGAGGTCCACCATCGGGCCAAGGCCGGGGATTTGGTCAGGGAATTGGCCGCCCATGCCGACGGCAAAGGCGGCGGCCGTCCCGAAAGGGCCCAGGCCGGATCGAAATTTCCCGAAAAAGAGGCGCTGGTATTACGCGAAGCCGAAAACCTCATAGCCAAACTGGCGGGTGGCTGACATGGGCATCACTGACATGGGCATCAAAATCGGACCGGTGGAAAAGGCTTTATTACAGGGGATTTCCGACCGGGGAGCTCTTTTCTGGGTGCTCCTCGATCCCGACTCGCTTCCTCCCGCCAAGGTGATCGAATCCGGCCTCGCGGCCGCGAACAATGGCGCGGATGCGATATTGCTGGGGGGGTCCTTTATCGGGAATCCCAATTTCACCCACATCGCCGAGGCTCTCAAAAAAGAAACCAAGGTACCCCTGATGCTTTTTCCCGGCGGCTGCTCCCATGTGCAACCCGGCCCCGAAGCCATTCTCTTCACCAGCCTCATCAGCGGACGCAATCCCCAATACTTGATTGACGAGCAGGTAAAAGCCGCGGTATTGGTCAAATCCCTCAAAATGGAGGCCCTGCCCACCGCCTATATGCTTATTGAATCGGGAAAGACCACCGCCGTCGAATATATAAGCAACACCCGGCCTATTCCCTCGGATAAACCCGCCATAGCGGCGGTTCACGCCATGGCGGCCGAATTGATGGGCCAACGCTGGGTGTACCTGGAAGCCGGGAGCGGAGCCGAAAATGCGGTGCCCCTCCCCGTGGTGGCCGCCGTAAAAGCCTCCACCTCCATCAAAGTCATCGTAGGGGGCGGCATCCGGCAGCCCCAATTGGCCCGTGAAAGGGTGGCAGCCGGGGCCGATGCCATCGTGGTGGGCAATTTATTCGAATCCGCCCATGATGTGGGCCTTTTCCGGGAATTCGCCGACGC
>CAYNXV010000050.1:0-19589 GCA_964401245.1 uncultured Bifidobacteriales bacterium
AATGCCGGGAGCGCCTGAAATCAAGCAGGAGAACTCCCGACTCTCAAGTAAATTCCACTCCGAAATTGAGAATAAAAATTCCCCAAATGACCAGGGCGGTTGTCACAAACAACTGCTTCTCGCCCCAAATCAATTCGGAAACCAATAGGGCGAGCCACACAAAAGCCAATACCAGCATGGGAATCTCCAGCCAGTTGTCAATCCGCTGTAGGAGCTCGTATCGCTTTTTGGTTAACTCTTCTGCTTCGGAGGATGACCCCTTTGGAGTATCGTTGTTGTTTGCGCCGCCCATCAGTTCTCCTGACGGTTAACATAATTTCCACTGACACCGTCAGCGATTGGAAAAATACGTTGCTCTGGGGTTATGATTTGCGCAGGCGGGTATGGCAGCGCCCGTCTCCTTCTTAGGCCTCCTCCTTCTTGGCTGCGGCCTTTCCCCGGAATTGGCGCGGGGGAAATTCGAATTTGATTTTGCCATCCTTCGAGAGACTTAAATAAGCGTCGAAAAAGCGGCGGGTCTTGGAGGATTGGAATGCCTTGATGAGCTCGGTCTTTTCACCGCTAAGCATGCGGCGCATATTTTCCCGGTCGATGGGCTTGCCCAGAATGACCTTGTTCACCCTGAGGCCTTTTTTGTTTTCTTCTTCCAACGCGGACTCGGAAACGTAGGAAGTCAGGGTTTCGTACACCTTCGTGCCGTCTACGGGAGAAACACCTAAGGGCTCCTGGGTGCTAACATCCAACGCCTGACCGTCCGGACCGGTATCGTTGTCTTCGAAGACGAATTCGACCCGGTTTTCGGCGTTGAACTTGATGACGGCGCTGAAGGGTTTTCCTTGCTTGCTGCGAAATCCCTGAAGGGGTCCCAGGCTGCGTTTTTCCAGCAGCTCCAACACTTCCTCGGCGCTCATCTGGCGGCCACCCAGCATTTTACGGATTATGATGCTGCCGTCGGCCGATTCGTATTTGCTGAATGTCTCGTAGAAGTCCTGTCCGCCAAAAGTGAACGGGGCCTTTTCGCGATGGGCATCCTCGTCGTAATGCTTGATCTTTTCCACAATGCGCCGCGTAAAGCCGACGATTTCGTTCATGAACTCATCGCGAGTATAGATTCCCTTTTCGATTCGGTTCAGCTTATGTTCCCATTCGCCCGTCAATTCCGCGGATACCATTTCTTCCAATTCCATGGCGGTAAGCATCTGGAACAAATCGATGCCCTTGGCTGTAGGCAACAAGTCGCGGCCTTCGCGCACCACATACTTGTCGGCAATCAATCCTTCGATGATGGCGGCCCGCGTGGCCGGCGTTCCCAGGCCGCGCTCCTTCATGGCCTCGCGCAGCTCTTCGTCTTCTACCAGCTTGCCCGCGCTTTCCATGATGGACAGAAGCGTCGATTCGTTGAGATGAGGAGCGGGTCGCGTCACATCCTCCTTGGACGAAACATCGCGGGCGAAATACTCCGCATCCTTGCGCAGGGCGGGAAGAATGGATTCTTCCTGCTTGTCTATACCGTAAATGATTTTCCAGCCCGGTTCCTGGAGCACCTTGCCTTCGGTTTTGAAATGCTCGTCTTCGACGATGGAAATGCGGGTGGTATTGAGAAAGCGCGCCGGCGGAAAGAATACCGCCAAAAAGCGCTGGGTCACCATCTGGTATATCCGTTTTTCCGGCTCGCTCAAATCGGAGGGAATGACGGTGGTGGGAATGATGGCATGGTGATCCGAAATGCGGGCATTGTCGAAAATCCGTTTATCCGGCCGCACATACCCGTTCTTGATGGCGATGTCCGAAAACTTTTTGAATTCACCTTTCCCCAGGTTCTTCATCAAATCCTTGACGTGATCGAGATAATCCTCGGGAAGGTAACGGCTGTCGGTACGGGGATAGGTAAGCGCCTTGTGTCTTTCGTAAAGCGCCTGGGCTATGCCCAGGGTATTCTTGGCCGAAAAGCCGAAACGCTGATTCGCTTCGCGTTGCAAAGTGGTCAAATCATAAAGCGTGGGAGAGCTTTGGCTGGAGGGCTTTTGCGTCTCCTCGACGCGAGCCTTTTTTCCCCGGCACTTGTCCAGGATTTCTTCGGCGCGTTCCTTATCCCAAATGCGCTCGGCGCGCTGGTGCTCATCGTCGGGCGACTTTTTGAAATCCGGTTGGAACCAACGTCCTTTGTATTCGTCATCCGCGGAGCCTTTGGAGCCGGGAGCGAAATCCGCGTATACTTCCCAATAGGGCCGAGGTACGAAGGCATCCCTTTCGCGTTCGCGATTCACCAGCATTGACAGGGTCGGCGTTTGTACCCTGCCGCAAGGCGTCAGGAAGAATCCGCCGCGCTTCGATTTATAACCAGTCAGGGCGCGGGAACTGTTTATGCCCACCAGCCAATCCGCCTCGGAGCGCGAAACTGCGGCCGCCGCGAGCCGGTTCATTTCCTCTTCGCGCCGCAAATGCGCGAACCCTTCCCGGATGGCGGTTTGGGTCATGCTTTGCAGCCACAACCGCTTCATCTGCTTCTTGAGGGGCTTTTCCCCGGATACATATTGCAGGATATAACGGAAAATGAGCTCGCCTTCGCGGCCGGCGTCACAAGCATTGACTATGACGTCCACGTCCTTGCGTTTCATCAGCTTCCCCAACACCGAAAGCTGGGCCTTGGTTTTGGGCAGGGGTTTGATTTCGAACTTTTCCGGAATGATGGGCAGGTTATCCAGCGTCCATTCCTTCAACCGCTCGTCCATCTCTTTGGGATTGCAAATGGTCAGCAAATGACCCACTGCATACGACACGATATAATTATCGCTTTCGTGGTGGGTTTTGTGGCTTTCGAATTTTTCCGAAAGCGCGCGGGCTATATCCTGGGCGACGCTCGGTTTTTCCGCGATGACCAGGGTTTTCATTTTTTTTTCAGGCAAAATTAACGACTGACGATAAAGGTGATTTCGGGATGCGATTTTCGGAATTCATCCCTGCTTCCACCTTGAATAGGCGAAAAAGGAAGGACTTCGATAGGCATCCAACGGAAGAATATATAACAAATCCCCTTGAATGCAAAAATAATGACCTTTGCCGATATCGGACAAGACCGGGAAGGGAACTGATTGGAGGGGGGTCGTTAAAAAAACGCGCCGGTTCCGAAGCCGCTTACAATCTCGTTCAGTTCGCCGCGCAACCGGGTTTTCACCTTGGGCCAGTTGCGGGACAAGGCATCGGCCACCAGACGGGTATTATCCGTTCTTTCACCCTTGATGCGGAACCCCAATGCCTGGAACAGGAGCAGATGATCGTAGGCCCCGTGCACCGCCTGCAATTCCTTGGGATTGAAATCGAGGGAGTCCTTCAATTCCGTGAGCGCAGTGATGAGACTTCCCGCATAACGCTCGTCCTGCAAGAGGGAAAAGAGCTGGCGCCACAGCGGTTTAAGCCGAAAACGCTCGCGTTCAGCCGCCAGCATGCGCATCCGCAACGAAGATGGCAGCGCCTGACGGGAGGCGTTCTGCATTTCCAAGAGGTCTTCAGCGACTTTGAGGGCCGTGGAGATTTCAGGCGAGCCCGTCGTTACTCCCCAGGAAAGGATATGCACCTTCACGGAAGTGCGCGATTCGGCATGCTGTAAAAAAGCCATGGCCATATGAGCATCTCCGGTGATACGGGAAACGTCATATACCACCACATGCCCTACGCCTTCCGCCTCGGCTTTCATCAGCAGTTTTTCAAACCCGGCACGAATCCGCCCCGGCTGCAAAACCTCGAAATCGGAAACCATTTCCTCCACCTGGAATCCCAGCCGCAAGCAATAGGTATTCATTTCCAGGAACTGTTCCTCGAACCCCAATTCCTGGGGATCGCCCTGATTATGCGAAGCATAGAGCATGGCTTTATGGTTGCGGGATTCGTTGCTCAAATTAACCACCCTTTGGGCCGGGTCGGAAGGGTTGGACGCGACCGGACCCGATATGTCATAATTCTAGAAATTCATTGGGAAATAGAGAAACCGTTCAGGTCGGAATATCTGGAAATATAAAAAGTCTTTCTGAATAAAGCCTGCTGCCGAATGCCCCTATGACCCCACATTTCTCAAAGGTTCAAACCCTAATTTACCGCCTCAAATGGAAACCAACCACCTCCTTTTCATAACCACCGATTTTCCTCCCGATGTCGGTGGGTTACAGGAGTATTCGCGCGAAATCGTGGCCCGGATGCGACCCGAAACTTTGCGGGAGGTATTTGTGGCTACGGGAAGGGACATTCCGGAGGAATGTCTTCCCAACCGGGAAACCGTAAAATACCGGAAGGTGCGGGCCCAAGGCCGGGTACGCGTTGTTCTCAGTCTGCTGTATCCTTTTCTAAAAGCCAAATTTTCCGGGCGCATCGCCATGCAATTGCATATGCAATGGTCCACCTCCCTTCTCTCGTATTTATGGAACCGCTGCGGCGGCGCCTCTCCCTATTTCATTCTCATTCATGGAACTGAATTCTCGGAGCAGGGTCGCCCCTTTCTCCATTCAATGAAACGCCGGGTATTCGCCGGCTCGGCGGGAGTGGTGGCGGGTTCCCATTACACCTTGGGACTTTTCCGGGAGCTTGGCTATGCGGCGCCGCGGGAAACGGTAATTCCCTATGGCAACCCCTTGGAGGACGATTCGGCTGCGTATCCACCTCGAAACCCTCCACCCGGATTATCAAAAATCGACCTTCTTTGCCTGCACCGATTGGTCGCCCGCAAGGGCACGTCCCTGCTTTTGGAAGCCTTGGCCGATTTGAAGGAGCTTCCCTGGGCTTTGGTCTTGGTGGGTAACGGACCGGAAAAACCCGCCCTGGAAAAAATGGCCGTTGACCTCGATATTGCCAATCGCATCGAATTCAAAGCTCCGGTGAATAAGCGGGAAAAGGTCAGGCTTTTAAGGGAAGCTTCGCTGTTCGTGCTACCCTCCCTACCTCGCATGGATAACGATCATGTGGAAGGATTGGGGCTTTCCCTATTGGAAGCCCAATCGCTGGGCCTGGCCGTTTTGGCGGCACGCACCGGCGGCATACCGGAAGCCGTTCAGGATGGAAGAACAGGTTGGCTATTCGAAGCTGGGAACGGGATTGATTTACGGGAAAAGTTGCGTGGGATACTGGAAAGGCCCGAAGTTATGGAGCAGGCCGGAGCGGAAGGACCCCGATGGGTTAGGGAGCATTTTTCGTGGAAATGCTCCATTCATGAGCTGGAAAAATTCATTTCCGCCTCGGCTCAGGAATACTTTTCCTCACCCGTCCGCAGGCTCCGGTAGAATTCTTCCGGAGTGTTGGAATTGATAAGGCTTTTGCGGATGTCCGCATCCGCCATGATGCGGGATATGGCCGACAGGGCGCGAATATGCGGTCCGGTGGTATTGGCGGGCGAAACGATCAGAAACAGTAGATAAACCGGCTCCTTGTCGATAGCCTCGAAATTGATCCCCTTTTTGACCGAGGCCGCAACTACGCACATCTTGTCCAGAAAGTCCACTTTGCCGTGAGGCACGGCCAAACCGCATCCGATTCCCGTAGACATTTTCTCTTCACGGGAGTTTACGGCGGAGAGTATTCCCGCCCGGTTTTCGATTTCATAGGCACGGCACAGCAAGTTCACCATTTCCTCGATAATCGAATGCTTATCGGGGCATTGCGAATCGATGATGATGCACTTTTCGGAAAACCTCTCGGACAGCCTCATATTTTGCACATCCTATTCCTCTGGAAATGGGTTCCTAAACTAGAATTCCGCGCCCAAAGACCAATAATCCCTTTGCGGATTATCCTTTTCCACGAAACCTTCGAAAGTCACGGGCCAGGCCCGGGTCCAACGGAGCACGAAAATCCCCAAATTAAGCCGCATTCCGAAACCCGCTCCCATGCCGAATTCGTCGAAGGCGTTTCCCGATGACCAGGCTCCGCCATAATCTACGAAGGCGTTGCCCATCACATGCCTGATGGCGATGGGAAGCGGCCAGACGATGCTGAATTCACGGATGAACGGATAGCGGAATTCCAGGTTGGTAATGAATTTTCGATTCCCGCGGAAATCATAGTAATCGAAACCCCTTAAAGGCACGTCCAAATCCGAATAATGGAATTCTTCCAGGGTAATCGGAAAATTGGCCGGATTGGGATGGGGGTTGAACAGATTGAATTCATCTCCACCCAACAGAAAGGAGTGCGGGTTGGCATAACCCGGAATCGCTTCGGATAAGCCTCCGGTCACCCGCCAAGCCAGGGTGTACCTTTTTCCGAATTGCCAATATTTGCGCAAATCGGCTTCTAACAAGGTGTATGCGAAATCATTCTGGAATACCGGGAGCAGGGTTTGCACGCCTGCGTACACCCTATGTCCGTTCACGGGGCCGACGATTCCCCATAAGGAGGCATCATGCACCCAGCTCATCTTGGGCAACAGGGAATTCACCTGCTTCACCACTCCGTCTTCCTTGTCCTCGAATCCATTGTTGGTCCGTTCCTGTTCGGTCCGGGTCCGGAACAGGGCGTGTATGTCCAATTGCAGACGCGAAAAAATCGAGAAGGGATACCGGATGACACCGGATGCCCCCCATTGCCTGTCAAGATAAACCGTGTCACCGTAAAAAATTTCGGCGTTCTCCACCTGGAGATTGCGCGTATTGTAGGATTGGTGGTGGGCCGTGACCATGAAATCGGGCTTGAGGGGTAGGTATTCGTATCGGATTACTCCGCTGGCGTTTTCCAATCCTCCGTTCACATTGAGCGCGAAGGAGATTTCCTGGTCCCCCATCAAATCGCTTAAGGTCACGTAGGCCAGGCCACCCGCACCGTAAAAATTATCATATCCCAAACCAGCGTTCACCATATCCAGGCTGAACTGGGGCGAGTATTTCCGCTTCAAAAAATCACCGGAGTCGGTGAGATACACGGAGCTGTCGCTGATGAATGGGCTGTCCTTTTTCTTTTTCTCTTTTTTTTCGGCAATGAGGGTATCGGCATCGGGAACTGCAGTGGTATCCTGAAGCGATCCGGAATCAGCAATCGAAGCGATACCTGGAACCAACGCGCTGTCGGATTCCGATGCGTGCAGGGAATCGGGAGAGGTCTTCGGAGCGGCTTTCGATTTGCCGGACGGCGTCTTGGAAGAGGAATCGGCGGTATCGGGCTTGAAGCTCGAAAGGTTGGCCCAGTTGAGTGGCCGGAAGAATCCTTCGCCGCCGTTTTCCAGAGTCGTCAGGAAATGCGTTTTGGGCAATTCGTCAGGCAGGGTTTTCTCAAGGGGGTCGCTCATCAAAAAGATATCCCACCCCCCGCGCTCGAACAGGGAGAAGGCCATCAACTTGCCGTCCCGCGAAAAGGAGGGAGTGAAGCAGCCCGAAAGCAGGTTGGTCAGCGGCTTTTCCCAGAATCCGCCGATAGTATCCATGCTCAAATAAACGTTGTCGATACCGGAGCGGTTGGAAACGAATACCAGCAGCGAGTCGGAGGGGCCGTACGATGGCATTTTGTCGTCGTATTCGCTTCCGGCTACCAGAATCAGGGAATCACCTTCGATATTGATACGGTAGATGTCGGTGTATTTCGACAGGCGCGAATATCCACTCAAATCGGACAAGGCGCTATCGTGAAGATGGGCGCCACCGCGATCGCTTTCAAAGGCTATCCACTTGCCCGAGGGGCTGAAAACCGGTTTGTCGTCATGCGCGATGTCGTTGGTCAGTCTTTTCAATCGCTTGGTTTCCAGGTCCCAAAGGTAAATGTCGGTCAATCCGGACTGAAGCCCGCTGAAGGCGATATAGCGGCCGTCCCGCGACCAACTGGGCGAAAGGATTCCCTGCACCTCGGGACGCACTTCTTCGCGAACCCTGCCGCTTTTGGCGTCGATGATATGGATGACGTCCTTGCCTTCGCTTTTGCTGACTATGGCCAGGCGCTTGCTGTCAGGGCTCCAGGCGATTCCGGATTTGAAAGAGTGGAACGATTCGTGGCGGCCGCGATCACCGCCCTTGATGACCGAGCGAGTCACCTTTTCGCTTTCCACGTTCAGGATATAAATGGCCTCCCAGGATTCACGATCGCTGAAATAGGCGATTTCCTTGCCGTCGGGTGAAATGCTGGGTTGCAGGTTGTAAAAGGATTTATCCTTCCCATGGTGCGTCAACTGCCTGGCGACGCTCTTGCCGTACTGGCGTTTTCCCAACTCGGGCCAATAAATGCGCCTGAGTTCGCGTAACCAGATCTCCCCCGCTTCTTCGAGCGATGTCTTGGTGGTCTTTTGGAAAGCCATCGCGAGGTTACGGGTTTCCAGGAGATTCTTGAGAAAACGGGTGGCCGTGCCCTTTCCGTAGGCGCTTTCCATGAAATGGAAGAAGAGTTGCCCCCCTTTGTATGCCAGAAAGCCGCCGAAGTCATTGACCGGCGATTGCACATATCCGAAAGTAGTGGCGTCCACCATGAAAAATTCCGACGAAAGATCCCAACCCAGGGTGGCATATTCGGCCAAACCCTCGTTTACCCACAGGGGAAATTGGTAATTGGCCTGGCGCGATACCATGGACGCGGCATTGTCGCCGAAAAGCATGTCGAAGACCACCGCATGCACCAGCTCATGCTGGAGTACATGATAGAACTGGTGATAACTGCCTTCGAAGGGAAGCACCACGCGATTCTTGAATATTTCGGTAAACCCGCCAATCCCTTCGTGGAGAGGCAAACGGATCACGTTGGTTTGGACGAATTGCGCGTGGGAATTATGCAGGATGATGGGAACGCGGCCGGTAAGCTTATGGCCCACCACCTCCGATACCTCCTTATACATGGTTTCGAGGTGAAGTCCCGCGAACCGCGCGATACGATCCCCGTCCTGGGTGAAGTAAACATCGAAATGTTCGGTTTGGATGAAGGACCACTTGAACTGCTCGTATTGCACCTTGTTCTGGCCGAAAGTCGCCGATTGGGAAGGAGCGGACACGACCAGGGCGCCTAAAAGGGCCAGGGGAAGCAGCAGGTTAATCCGCAAAGCCGGCCCTCCGGAGATGGGCGCGGGCGATGGCCAACCCGGCGGCATTATCAAGATCCGGAATTCGATTTTTCCCCGATTCGATACTTTCGAGAAGCGCCCGCATTTCGAGCGCGGAGAGCTGTCCCGGCGCAGCGGGCGTTCCGCCCAAATGAGTGTAACTCAATTCACAACCCAGAAAGGGGGCAAGCAAGCGGGTGGGCCTACCGGAATTTCCCATGCTGAAAACCGAAGATAAGGGAAATTCCCGCGCAATATCCCGGGCCAATTGCAGAATCGCCAATAGATTTTCCTCTGCCCCGGCATGCAAAGCCAGCTTGACTCCATCGGGCGCATAGCGTCGCATCTTGTCCGATACGGCCTTCCAATCGCCGGGCGCTTCCTTGCCTTGCAAATCGTGATGCGATAACAGCAAACCGATGCCGCGATCGCTCCAGTCCTTTAAAAGCGCGGACGGGAGATTATCGATTTCCTCGACTTCCACGTCCACCCAAGCGATGGCCTCGTTTTCCGTCCAAGTCGCCAATGCCTGCCATACCGGCAACCGGGAAACCGCGTCGGCATCGGGCCAACAGCCGCCGTCGCGTTCCAGTCTCAAGGTGAAAATCAGGGGTAGATTCCGGGAAGTACATCCATGGTACCGGACGCATGCGGTCAGGGCCCGGGGGATGTCGGCGGCGGAATATCCATCGGCGCGGAATTCCAACAAGTCGCATGCCCGTGCCTGCCGATCGATTTCCGCTTGCGCACCCTCACCCGGAAGCAGAACACCGACGATGCCGACGGCCCGGGAGTTTTTAGTACTTTGCCGCACAATGACAATTAAGGTAAAAAAGAATCGGGGTGAAAAAACTTTCACGGTCCTTCCGGCATTGCTTATGCTTTGCCTTTCCTCCACCTCCTTTGCGGATTGGGTCGCTTTATCCGAACCGGACATCGACCCGGTCATTCTCACCGCCTTGAACTTGATGCAACACCAAGAATACCGCTCTGCCGATTCCGTCTTGAAGGAAGGAATCGACGACAGCCTACCCGCATCGGACTATTTCAGAGGCCTATGCGCTTTCGCCCGTTATAACGATTTGGGGGATACCTCAGCTCTGAAAGATTCCCGCCGGCGGTGGGAAAGGGTTTACCAGCCGGCTTCCGGAAAAAAAACGGCTCAGGAAGACGCGAAAACCACATTGTACCGGGGCCTGTCGGCCTTACAATTGGCGTATGTCGCCCAGATCCAAGGTCGGAAAATCCAAGCCGCCCGTTTGGGCCTGGCCGCCGCCGACATCCTGGACGATACCCCGCAATTCCTGGAAGCCCGTCTCGCCAAGGCCCTCTTCGATTATTACAAGGCGCCGCTTCTGAATAATTTCTCCTGGCTGCCGTTCGTCAAAAACCGCGACCGGACACAACTGGTCGCCTTCCTGGAGCGGCATTACCGGCGGTCACCCTACTTGGGGCCTCTTTTCCGGAATTCACTTATATGGGCCTACTTCGACGCGGGTAATTTCCAAAAAGGGCTATCCCATATCGATGCGAAACTCGCGGATCACCCGGAAAACCGCCTACTTAGACAAATGCGGGCCGACTTTCTCTACCGCCTGAACGATTTCGAGGGAGCCCGTGCCCTTTATGAGACCAGCAAAAACGAATACGCCGGCATTTCTTCTTTGGAAAAGAGTAACGGTTATGTTCCGATTGGATACCTATCCTCCGCGGGAAACCTGGCCCGTATATACCGGAAATTGGGAGACAAGGAAAAGGAAATACGCCACTTGGCAATTTGGAATTCGGAAGCCGCCAAGCCGTCCCACCCCTATCTTCCCGAAAGTCTTAAAAAGGATTTGGAACGCCTGGAATAGGCTTTTCCATCGTCGGCGTAAAACAGCCTGGAATGGGCTTTGCCGCGCCAAAAAGGCCGGAATTGATTATCTTCTAATCCAAGGGATATGGCTATCTCTCCGAGCGCCCATGCACCCCACTCTACATCCTCCAGGAGCCCAACCGATTCATGTCGACCGAATTCGATGTTCCGATAAACCCTTCCGATAAAGCCGTCCAAGAAGTCGAGTCCGTTACCATACGCTTTGCCGGCGATTCGGGCGATGGCATGCAGGTAACCGGCTCGCAATTCACCGATGCCTCGGCGGTCTTTGGCAACGATTTGGCCACCATGCCCGATTTCCCGGCCGAAATCCGCGCTCCGGCCGGTACGGTAGCCGGGGTCAGCGCCTTTCAAATCCATTTCTCATCTCGGGAGATCAAAACACCCGGCGACGATCTCAACGTGCTGGTGGCCATGAATGCCGCCGCTCTTAAGGCCAACATCCAGGACTTGGAAGAAGGCGGTATCATCGTTATCGACGAAGCGGGATTCTCGGTCAAGGATTTGGAAAAGGCCGAGCTCACCTCCAATCCCCTGGAAGACGGCAGCCTGGACGGCTATCGATTGATTCGCGCGAAGATTACCGAACTCACGATAAATGCCGTCAAGGAAACGGGCCTCAAGGGAAAGTCCGCCGAATTGTGCAAGAACTTTTTCACCTTGGGCATGATGTTCTGGCTATACGACAGGCCGCTCAACCACACTCTCAAGTGGATTGACGAAAAGTTCGGTCCCAATACCAAGTACAAGGCCAAGCCCGAAATCGCCCTCTCCAATCAGAAGGCGCTTACCGCCGGATACAATTACGCCGACACCGTCGAGCTTTTCACTTCGCATTACCGGGTGGCCAAGGCAGAATTGCCCAAAGGAAAATACCGGAAGATTTCCGGAAACGAAGCCGTGGTTTTCGGACTTCTCACCGCCTCTCAGAAAAGCGGAAGGCCCTTGTTTTACGGGAGCTATCCCATTACTCCCGCCTCCGACATCCTTCACGGCCTTTCGCGGCACAAGAATTTCGGCGCCATCACTTTTCAGGCCGAAGACGAAATCGCGGCCATCGGTTCGGCCCTGGGAGCCAGCTACGCGGGCGCCCTGGGAATCACGGCCACCTCGGGCCCCGGCGTCTGCCTTAAACTCGAAGCCATGAATCTCGGCGTCATGACCGAATTGCCCCTTATCATCATCGACGTTCAGCGCGGCGGACCCTCCACGGGGCTTCCCACCAAAACCGAACAATCCGATTTGCTGATGGTCATGTTCGGCCGCAACGGCGACAGCCCCCTCCCGGTGGTGGCGGCGTCCTCGCCCGGCGATTGCTTCGATAGCATCGTCGAAGCCGCGCGCATCGCCTTGAAATACATGACCCCCGTGATTTTCCTGTCGGATGGACACATAGCCAACGGCTCCGAGCCCTGGGCCATTCCCGATCCCGACGCCCTGCCCGCCTTGCCCGTCAACCTGGCCAAAACCGGCGAGGAATTTTTCGCCTATGCGCGCGACCCCGAAACCCTGGCGCGTAAATGGGCGTTGCCGGGAACTCCGGGCCTGGAACACCGTATCGGCGGCCTGGAAAAAGCGCAGGTAACGGGAAGCGTTTCCTATGACCCCGACAACCACCAGGCCATGACCGACGAAAGGCATGCCAAGATAGCCGGAATCGCCAAGGATATTCCCGACGCCGTCTTGCACGGATCGCAGGACGCCGATACCCTCATCGTATCATGGGGCGGCACCTGGGGAGCGGTTTCCACCGCCGTGGAAGAATGCAACAAGGCCGGCGTCAAGCTGGGCCATGTGCATTTGCGGCACTTGAATCCTTTTCCCGCCAACCTGGGCGAATTGCTCAAGGCCCATAAGCGGATTATCGTTCCCGAACTCAACATGGGCCAACTCCGCCTCCTGCTATCGGGTGTTTTCGGCATTCCCGCGCAAGGCATCAATCAAGTCCGGGGCAAGCCCTTCAAGATTTCCTATTTGGTTTCCCAATTCTACCGCCTCATGGAGAAGCAACAATGACGGCTGTCAGCACGCCCGCCGAACCTCTTACCCGCAAAGACTTTGCGTCGCCCGCTGCCATACGCTGGTGCCCGGGTTGCGGTGATTATTCCATTCTCTCCACCATGCAGTCGGTGCTGCCGGGCCTGGGAATTCCCAGGGAGAATTTCGTCTTCATCTCGGGAATAGGCTGCTCTTCGCGCTTTCCCTATTACATGAACACCTATGGATTCCACACCATACACGGTAGGGCTCCGGCCATTTCCGCCGGCGTCAAACTCGTCAATCCCGATTTGCAGGTTTGGGTCATCACCGGCGACGGCGATGCGCTCAGCATCGGAGGCAATCATTTCATCCACGCCATCCGGCGTAACCAGGATATCAAAATAATCCTGTTCAACAATCGTATTTACGGGCTGACCAAGGGCCAGTACTCTCCCACATCGGCTCCCGGCACCATCAGCCCCTCCACGCCCCACGGCTCCGTGGACAGCCCGCTTTCTCCGGCCAGCCTGGCATTGGGCGCCGAAGTCGGCTTCTTCGCCCGGACGTCCGATAACGACGTCAAGCACATGACGGAGGTCATGCAGGCCGCGGCAGCCTATAAAGGCGCCGCCGTTATCGAGGTTCTGCAGAATTGCGTCATTTTCGCGGATAAAATCCACGACCCCTATTATGGGCGCACCGCGCGCCAAGACAACATGCTTTACCTCCGCCATGGGGAACCCCTGCGTTACGGCAAGGAATTGGAAAAAGGCTTGGTAATGCAGGGCTTCGGACTCAAGGTCAAGGAGAATCCCGAAGATGGCGAAGTGGTCGTCCACGATGAGAAGGAAAGCAGTGCGTCCCTCGCATTCGCTCTTTCCCGTCTGTCCTTTCCCGATTTTCCCGTGCCGGTGGGAATTTTACGGAATGTGGAAAGGCCCCTTTACCATCAGGGGGTAAGCGGGCAAATCGAGGCCGCCAAGCGGAAGGCCGCTCCCAGTCTGGAGAAGCTCTACAATTCGGGCAGCACCTGGACCGTTGCATAGCCTTACCTCTGCGTCGGCCGGCGTCAGGAGTTTCGCTGCATGAAAAAGTCATTCGCCGACTGGATTAAAGACGCGCAAACCGGGGGATGGCTTTCCCATCTGGACCTGGACGCTTCATGGGTGGATCCCCTTTACCGCATTTTCGCCTTTACCCTGGTCCTGGTATTCGCCCTGACCTTGCATTGGCTCGCCCGCATCATCATCGCCAAAAACATGGAAAAACTGGTTCTCAGCACCAGCCTATCCTGGGACGATGTTTTGGTGCGCCGCAAAGTGTTCCGGTGGTTCGTTCATCTCATACCGGGATTCGTCATTTACCTCTCGGTGCCCTACCTGTTTTCGGATTACCCTTTCGTCGCATCGGTGCTGCTGCGGCTATCGCAGATTTATATCCTGGCCGCCGCCGTTCTGGCGGTCGACTCCCTTATCGACGCGCTGGCGGAAATCGCCCAGAATTCCCCCGTAACCCGCGCGCTTCCCATCCGCAGTTTTTCGCAAGTACTGAAAATAGTCATCTATTTCGTCGCCTTTCTGCTGATTCTCTCCAGCCTTTTGGGCAAATCGCCCTTTATCCTTTTGGGCGGCATGGGAGCCTTGGCCGCCATTCTCATGCTGGTGTTCAAGGATCCCATCCTGGGTTTCGTGGGAGGCATACAGCTCAGCGCCAACGACATGGTGCAATTAGGCGACTGGATCGAAGTTCCCAAGCATCGGGCGGACGGTACCGTCATCGACATCGCGCTCACCACCATCAAAGTGCAGAACTGGGACAAAACCATCACCACGGTCCCCACCTATGCCTTGATTTCGGAGTCCTTCATCAATTGGCGCGGAATGTTCAATGCCGGAGGCCGCCGGATAAAAAGAGCGGTGCATATCGACATGACCAGCATCCGTTTCTGCACTCCGGAAATGCTGGAAAAATTCCATTGCTTCGAAATCCTCCACCCCTATCTGGAGCAAAAGGAAAAGGAAATCGAGGAATACAACAAACAGCATCCCGTCGATGAGAACGTGCTGCTGAACGGCAGGCGGTTGACGAATATCGGGGTGTTTCGCGCCTATATGGTGGAATACCTGAAACGCAGGCCCCTCATCCGTCAGGACATGACTTTTCTGGTGCGCCACCTGGCTCCCACCGAAACCGGCCTCCCCATCGAAGTTTACGTCTTTTGCAGCGACACCGCCTGGGCCAATTATGAAGGGGTTCAGGCCGATATCTTCGATCACATTCTGGCCGCCTTGCCGCAATTCGGCTTGCGGGTTTTCCAAAACCCGACGGGATCCGATTTTCAGGCGTTGAAAGCGCAACCCGATATTACTTCGAACAAGATAACGGAATCCGGACCGCGTCCCGGTGCCGACCCGTCCGACCGGAATTACCATGGGTGACTCCACTTGGGATCCGAACCTTCCCCCGCCCGGGCCCGAAGCGGCCGGACCCTGGAAACGGTTACGTTCACGTTACGCCTATGAAAACTCCTGGATCCGGGTGCGCGAAGACGAAGTACTCCGCCCCGATCAATCTCCGGGAATTTACGGCGTGGTCCAGTTCAAGAACCTGGCCATGGGCGTAGTGGCCCTGGACGACGAAAATCGCGTGGTACTGGTGGGCCAATATCGCTACCCGCTCAGGGAATACGTGTGGGAAATACCCGAGGGCGGCTGCCCGCTGGAAAAGGCCGGCGCCATGCGGGAAGAAGCCGCCCGCGAACTGGAAGAGGAAACCGGATTCACCGCCGCGCGCTGGGATTACCTCGGCAAGTTTCTCGTTTCCAATTCGGTATCCGACGAAGTAGGGCATCTTTTTCTGGCTCGCGGGCTTGCGCCCGGCCGTAGTAATCCCGAACCCTCCGAAGAATTGGAAGTGAAGTTCCTGCCCTTGGAGGAAGCCTACCGGCAGGCCATGGAAGGGCAACTCAACGAATCGGTGACCGTGGCGGGATTGGCCAGGGCCTATTATTTTCTAAGGCAGGAAAGCGAAGGTAAACATGGATGAACGACTGAACCGGGCCCTGTCCGCCTTCGACGCCGCCAATGACGCGGATCCCACCAAGGTGGAAGCGGGAGGACGACAGCTCGGACGCGAACTTTTTCTGGCCCTCCATCTCTATGACTGGGTTTTGCGCCTGGAGCCCGAAGCCTCCGAAGCTTTGCTGCTGGCCGCGCGCTGCCAGCATTTGCGGAGATTCGCCCTCCCGCGTTCGCAATACCCCGCGGGCAGGGCCGGTTATCTCAAATGGCGCGTGGATCAGGCGTATAATCATGCTGAGGAAGCCGGAAAAATCCTGTCCGAATGCGGTTACACGGAAGAAACCATGGAAAAGGTCCGGAAGATCAACCGGAAGCAGGGCATCAAATCCGATCCCGAAGTGCAGACGATGGAAGACGCTTTATGTCTGGTATTTCTCGAGCAGCAATTCGAGGAGTTTTCGCGGGAGCATCCCGAGGAAAAGGTCGTGGAAGTCGTGCGTAAAACCTGGGGAAAGATGGGACAAAAAGGAAGGGATGAAGCCTTGCGACTCAAGTATTCGGACCGGGCATTGGAACTGATCCAAAAAGCCTTGGCCGCGGGCTGACGGATACAGGGGAAGATTCTTCCTCAGTCCACGACTCTTCTTTGCAAGACTCCGCTCTCGCCTTCGCTGCGCGCGATGATTACCGCGCCGCAACTATCCCCGAATACATTCACGCTAGTGCGGAACATGTCCAGGATGCGGTCCACCACCAGAATCAAGCCTATGCCTTCAGCGGGAAGGCCGATGGCGGCCAGAATGATGGCTATGGCCACCAGGCTGGCCGATGGAATTCCCGCCACGCCGATAGAGGTCAATAGGGCCGCCATGACTACGGTGAATTGCACTCCGAATCCCAATTCCAGTCCGTAGCATTGGGCGATGAAAAGCGCGGCCACGCATTCGTAAAGGGCCGTCCCGTCCATATTCACAGTGGCTCCCAGGGGAAGCACGAAACTGCTGGTGCGCCGCGACACTCCGGCGTTTCTTTCGAGACATTCAATGGTGCGGGGCAAGGTGGCCGAAGACGAACTGGTGGAAAAAGCCATGAGCAGGGCGCTGCCCATGGCCTGGAAATGCCGGAAGGGACTGACCCGCGCCACCAGCAAAAGCAGCAGGGGCAAAGTCACGAAGGCATGGCCCGCCAATGCCAGGAGCGTGGTGAAGAAGAAATCGCGCAGCGGAACGAAAGCGTCGAATCCGGTGGAGGCAACGGTTTTGGCCACCAAACCGAAAACTCCGATGGGAGCCAGTCGCATTACGAAGTCGGTCATTTTCAGCATGACCTCGTAAACGCCTTCGAAGAAACGAAGCAGCGTCCCTTCATAAACCTTGCCTACCCGGGTCAGGAAAAACCCGAACAGCATGCTGAAAAAGATGACGGCCAGGATGTCGCTTTCCGCCGCCGCCTGCACGACATTGGCGGGAATCATGCGCACGAAAATATCCACGATGTCGCCGGCGCCCTTGCCTTCCACCGCGGTCAGCACCTTGTCGGTTCCGGCCGATAGCCCGACCAAATCCTTGGCGGGTTTACCGTCGACGATGCCCGGTTGGATGAGGTTGACCCAGAACAACCCCATCAATATCGCCGCCAAACTGCTGACGGCGTAGTAAATCAGGGTCTTTCCGCCCAGCCGCGCAAAATCGCTGCTCTTTCCGATGCCGGCCACTCCCGTGATGATGGAAGCAGCTATCAGAGGAACCACAATCATTTTCAAGGCGCGCAAAAAGATATCGCCCAAAAACGCATAAGTATCCATCAAGGGCAATCCAAAAAGACGTCCCTCCTCCCCGGAAATCCATCCGGCCAGGCCACCCGCCAATAGAGCGATGAATATCTGCCAATGCAGGGCAAGCCCGGGACGGGATCTTTTTTGCGGCACGCCGGAATGGGGCGCGTCTCGGCTTTCGGTTTGCGGTTGGGGTGGGAGTTTATCCATGTCTAATTCGATTGAACCGGGAGTAGCCTGGAAAAACTAGCAAATGGCGCGGAACAATTCCGGTCACCGGGCTATCGAAGCGTTATTGGCGCCGGAAGGCGACAGCAGCTCCCGAACTTTTCCCATAAGGGTTTTGGGAGTGAAGGGTTTCTCCAGGAATAGGCATCCGGGAAGTGAATGCAAGGGGAAGGGATTTTCCCCGTCATTTTCCGGCGGAATTCCACTCATGAACAAGACCCGCATTTCCGGGCGCATCTCGCGGACTTGCAGAGCCAGTTCGGCGCCGAAATGACGCGGCAGCATTTTGTCGGTGATCATTCCCTCGATTATACCTGCGTGGCTGGAGCAGATTTCCAGCGCCTCTTCCCCATTGGCGGCCTCCATTACCTGATGCCCGGCCAAGCGTAATACATCTCCCACCAGCCGCCGGACGGAAGCGTCATCCTCCACTATCAGCAAGGTAGTGGGCGAAATCGGACTTGCATCACAGGCCTTCGGATTTGTAATCGCCGGAGATGACTCCTCAGCTACCGTGTGGCTGGGAAAGTAAAGATTGAAAACCGTGCCGCGCCCGGGATGGCTGGCCACCTCGATGTCTCCTCCCATATTGCGGACTATCTCGAAAACGGTGTAGAGGCCCATTCCCGTGCCTTTATCCCCTGTTTTGGTGGTGAAAAACGGCTCGAAAATCCGGTCGACGGTGGAACTGTCCATTCCCGAACCCGAATCGGAAACGGTTACCTTGATACAAGGTCCCTTGTTTCCGCCCTTGCCGAAATATCGGGAATGAAGGGGGAATTGGGCATTGGCTGTGGCCAAGGTTATGCGTCCCCCTCCGGGCATCGCGTCACGGGCGTTCAACATCAGGTTCAAAATGATCTGATTCATCTCTCCGGCACGACCCTGCACGGTGTCCAAATTCGCATCGAGCAATACCTGGACTTCGATTCTCTTTCCCAATAGTCGATTCAGCATGCCCCGCAATTCGCCGATAACGGAATTCAGATTGATTGGCCCCGGCGGTAATTCCCGGTTGCTGCTGAAGGCCAACAATTGACGGGTCAATTCCGCCGCCTTTATCCCCGCCTTCGAAATCTCCTCCACCCCGGAGCGGGCATCCTCCGAGAGGCCATTGCCTTCCAGGAGAAATGCGCTGTACCCATTAACGGCCACCAACAGATTATTGAAATCGTGCGCCATGCCCACGGCCATGCGCCCAATGGATTCGATTTTCCGGGATTGCAAGGAATCCGCGTCGCCGGCGGGCGCGGGGCTCCAACTTGCGGAATCGAACCGTGGATTTTTCAGGGCGTCGATTACCTTGTTCTTGTGCAAAAGTTCCTGCCGCAAACCTGCGATCAGGTCCTGTAATTGGGAGACTTTCTCCTGCAATCGTTCCGATGTTTCCGTAGCGTTCACAATCTGCAACCCTTCTTAAACGGACAATGGAAGCGCGGTACTCCCCGAAATACCTTTCCCCCGATAGGGGCTCGGATATCTCCTTCCCTATTCTATTCCATTTTAAAGCGGGAAATCCAAGATTTATGCGCGCATCCGCCCCAGCCACAATACCCCCGCCGCCACCATTCCCATCCCGGCCAATTGCGTTCCATGCACAGGTTCATTCAACACCAGCCACCCGATTCCGAATGCGGCTACCGGACTGATACTGCTTGCTACCGAAGCGCGGCCGGCACCGATAAGGCGGACTCCGTAACCGAAAAGATATACGGG
>CAYNXV010000051.1:0-5942 GCA_964401245.1 uncultured Bifidobacteriales bacterium
TGAGTCGGATAATCGCTTAAGGATAATAGTTCAGGAATACCGACGCATGGTATGAAGCTTTGTCACGATAGCCCCATAGACTATGTCCTCCCTTGGCTCCCACCCATATCCTGGGAGACAACCGTGTTTCCCAGGCGATACCGGGCACCAGCCCGGCATTGCGGTTCGCGCGGCCTTCGGAGCTACCCAGGAATCGTGAAAGCGGAGCGCCTTCCTTCCAGAGATAGGATTTGTAAGACCCGGAAAAATACAGCTCGGAATTCATATCGGGGCCTAAAGGCTTTTTGAATTTGAGAACGGGGGAAAGGCTCCAAGATCCTTTTTTGGCGATGCCATTATCGAGGGAATAGGCGCCTTCCACATCCAGAATGCCTTCCACTCCCAGCGCGGGCAAATCCTTGCGGGCGCCCGCTCCCAGCAGCAATTGCCGATTCCCCTGGCCTATCCACGGATCCCCGTCGCGGGTATCGTATCCTGCCGGCATCACGAATCCCAGGCGCGCATCGAAGGCCCCCCATCTCCGGGAAAGATAGGCCGTGAGATCGCCCGGGTCCACGCGGTTTTCGCTGTCCTCACGCAGGCTTTTGACGGTCCATTGCCAAGGCAATCCCACATGGTATCCGTATTGGCCGAGCCGGCCATACAATGCAACCGCCATCAGCTTATTGAATACGTATTTCTCCACTTCGTCTTCGGGGGGCGAAATAGCGAACCCGTCCAATTCTCCGTATGTCGCCCAGGTCCCGCTGGAAAGATTGATAAGCCCCAGGGAGGCCTTTTCATCGACTTCGGGCATGGACAAAACCAGGAGAAGGAGCAGCAGCGCGGGAAACACCATCAGCCGGCCTTCGCCTTCAGAACGAATTCAGTACCCGCAAATGTAGGTAACCGTCTCCCGGGGCCCGCTGAGGATTCAGCGCATAACTGATTCCGAAATTCCATTCTTTACCGCCCAAGTCCAAACCGATGCCGTAGCCCATTACCCGGCGCCAATAAACGCCTTCGACCTCGGGCCTGTTTATCAGTCCGGGTACGGCGAATAATGCTACACCGGTGGCCGCATTTATCCGATATTGTACTTCGAGGTTGCCGTAGAGATACAGATTGGTGGAAAAGGCGTTTTCCGGATAGCCGCGCAGGGTATTTGCGCCGCCCAGCCTATGGCGGTCGCCCCTATTCTCGCGAGCGCGCAGGGGCCAATTGCCTCCGCCGGAAACCCGCGTATGGCCTAGAAAGCGGCTGCCGAATTCGCGCCACCAGGCCAATTCTCCGGAGCTCCCGGCGAAATACCGCGAACTATCGGCTTCCGTACGCCGGATGGCCCGCACCTTCTGGGAAAATCGATAACCTCCCGTGGTGCGCGCCGCACCGCGCCGGGCGTCATAGATGAATTCCAATCCGCTGGAAAGGGCCCGGGACTCCTCCCCCGCCACCCGATCGTTATTGGACTGCCTGCCGAACAGCACGCGATAGCGCGACCGGAAATCCAGGTCATGATGGAATCCCACTTCGGTTTCGATTTCACTGTAAAGGGTATCCTGTAAAAGGAGGTTGAAATCGAGGATGGCGCCGATAGGCAATAACGGGAGCCATGGCTCTTGGTACAGAAGCCGAACCTCCCTCTCGGGCCCGCCTCCGGGCGAAGGGCGCGACGCAAAGGTGAAGTCGAGGTCGCGGGCCGTCCCCAACAGATTCATCAGCCTTATATCCACGAACCCGGTCAATTGGCCGAGGTCCTCCCGCTCCGAATCGAATCCCAGCAGCCCATTGATATGGCTGCCCCGGTAATCGGATAGATGCAAGGCGGGATAGATGAGATTGCGAACCGAGTCGCGATAAAGCGTCCCGCGGTCGGCCACCTCGAAATACCCTGACCTCGCCAACTTTTCCACAGCCAGGTTCACGCGTTTCTCGCTGTAGGCTTCGCCGAAAGCAAGCAGCGAAAGCTTGTCCAGTATCTCGGGACGGATGCGGCTGCCATGCGGCCGGAAGCCCCCGAATTTATAGCCTGTCAGTCCCCGCAGGGATACCACGACTCCAACGGACGCCTCGTGTTCCGAAGGATGAAACGCGAAATCGGCCGCCGCGAAGGGATGGCCCGAATCGAGAAAATAAACTCCGAAGAACCGGCGCAGGTCTTCCAGGGTTTGCCGCGAGGCGGGTTTTCCCCGGAAAGGAAAAAGCAGACTTTCCCACGCTTCCCCTGCGAGGCCGCCCACCACTTCGATGGAACCGATGCGATACAAGGGACCCCTTTCGATACCGTTCGTGTCTCCCGCATCGTCGGCCTTTGCCGCAAGATATCCCTCCGTCATAGCCTGGTTAACGGCTTCCCAGGCCTTGTCCGTGTTTGTCGCCGACGAATCCACGGGATGCGTGGAATCCAAGGAGTAAACCGCCAATGGCAAAGAAAGGAAGGCCAGGAGAAAGGCCCATCCTCCCATCCGCCCCGATGCGTGCATCGTCCGCTTTGTCGTCGACCTTCGCATACTTCGCATAAGCTAAAATGACGCCCGGGCTTCCGCCGAAAACCGTTGTAATAATTCATTGCGATCCGGCTCACGGCGGGCCACATAATTCATATAGAGAAACATATGGGCCCCCACCCTGAAGTTGGCTCCCGCTTCCACCCGATGCGTCAGGCCCAACCGATTGCCTCCGGCGGCATACAGGCCGGCCTCTCCGCTGCCCCGGAAATACTCCAACCCATATTCCAAAAAGGCCCGGCCATCGTATAGCGCGCCCTTTTCGGCGCGCAGCCGGGGTTTGAATCCGTACCAGGCCGCATTCTCGTCTTCGAAACCGCCGGCGCCGCCTTCGATATGGGAGAATTCCATCGCGACTTTGCCGTCATAGGCCCGGGGAAAGTGCCGCGTCAATTCGCCGCCCGCGGCCCGGCTGCGTCCTTCGGCGGCGCCGCCCGTCTCTTTAAGGCTGCTGCGTCCGCGCGATTCGAAGGTCTGGAACAAAGTGTATTCCCAGCGGGAACTCCACTCATGGCGGAAATCCGCCTTCTCGCGCCAACGTTTTTCCCGAAAGGCCCTCTCGCCCGCCGCCCTGTCGTATAGGCGTTCCAGGGTGAAGTTGGCCACGCGCGCTCCCTTGGGATGGCGCCAGGTCAGCAAACCGTGGTAACGGCTCGCGCCGGAAAAGACCTTTTCGATTTGGGCGTCGGTGAAAAGAGGGATCAGGCCGTAATCCCCGGTGCTGTCCTGGTGGCGAAGATCCCAGTCCAATTGCAATTGGATGTCGGCGAGAAAGCCTCCGGGAGAAATCGGAAACCGGCCCGGCCGCAAATGGATGTCTCCCAACCACCCCGATTCCTGGTAGGGGATCTCCCCCACCCCTTCGTCGCGTTTCAATCCCACGAGGATGAAATCCCCGCCCACTTCCACGGGTTGATAAAGGTCGAGAACTTCATCGTAGAGGTAGTCGCCCTGTCCGGAAGGCACTTGCGCATAATCGTTAATCAAAGGGACTTGGGCGGTACGGCTGATGCGATAGGAGGATGAAAAGGAATATCCGCGTGCGGGATCCTGCAATTGGTTGTTCCATTCGGTGAGCACGTAATCGGAGGCTTCGGGGTCGGTCGAATATATCCCTTCCGGAGACATCCTCCACAATTCATGCCTTCGCCACGAGTGGAAGATATCCGAAGACCACGGTCCCATGCGGAAAAGATTGGCGTCTTGGCGGATGCCGAGGGAGCGCACCGAGTCGCGTGGAGTCTCAAGCCGGCCGTCGAAATTCGCATGGTGGCGCAAGAGGGAGATTCCCGGCGTCCATTGCAGCCGCTCGAACCAACGGGGAAATGCCAACTTGAAATCGGCCTCTTCCTTAATGGAGCGCGTCAGTTTGGAATCTCCTCCCGTTGCGGCAATCCACTCATTGCGGGTCCAGGCCGCCTCCGGCACCAAGCCGCCCGCTTCGAGGCGGGCCAGACCGGATTGCCGGTAATTGTCGGCCCGCAAGGGTGCCGACGCCTCGCGCATGCCGCTTTCGATACGAAGGAAGCTCTTATCGCCCCCCAGCCGGGCGAAACCCGATTGCCGGAGGGAGCGGACTTCCAACCGTCCTTCTCCTTGGCTATCTTCCCCTCCTGCCCGCGCCAGCCCCATTTCCCCTCCGATGAGCACCCGTGGCCATAGCTGGTCTTCGACGGTTATCACGTCCGCGCGGAAATCCCTTTCTCCGACCTGGGAATTGAGATTCCAGGCGTCGCTGAAGGCGCGGGGATCGATATGCTGCTTGAAGGTTTGCAGGTGGCGGGAGCGCCGCTGGTGATCCCATCCCAAACGCAATCGCCCGAAACCGCCCTCACCCAGAGGACGTCCCCAACTTTGCTTCGCCCGGTATTGCGCGGAATATCCGAAATTATCGCCGTCGTCGAGCGGGGAATAAAGATTGCGGTCCAATTCGGTAGCTTGCAATACCAGATGGGAATGATGGTTTTCGCCCAGCTCCAACCGGGATTCCGCCACGGCTGAGGATTGCCGGCGGGGAGGCGCGAGGTTTCCCAGCGCCGTATCGGAAGCGGGATCTTCGTCCCCCAGGTTCCGCAATTTTTCCAGCCGGGATTCGTCCAGCGTCATGCGCAGGGGATGATCCTTATTCTCCCATTCCTGCACGGCCCGGACCGACCATTGCCAGGGCCCCTGCCTGTCCGCCAGTTCGCCGCCGTAGAGGTAGCGGGGGAAATCCTGGGTGGTGTACTGGTATTCCACGGAAAACAGGTTTTCGCTGGTAACGATCACCTCCTTGAGAAAATCGATGCGTCCTTCGCTATAGTCGATGGTGTAATGGCGTCCCCGCTGAAGCTTTTCACCGTTGCGGTACACGGTTTCCGTACCGGAAAGCACGGTGACGAAGCGGTTTCCTCCGCTTCCCCGCAAATAGTATCCCCGCTGCTTACCGTCCACGCCCCACAGGGTATCGGTACGGTATTGTCCTTCGCTGCTGGAAAAATGCCCGCCCAGCGCCAATTCCCCCCGCCCGTATTCGGCCTGCACGCCTTCCACCTTCGCGGTAAAACCGTCTACGCCTTCGTTGCCGTGGCGCAGCAGGTAATCGCCCAGCATGTACGAATAATTCTCCCCGTATATGCGCACGTATACGGCGTCCACTTCCTTGAGCGTGGCGGTATTGCCTTCGGGTTGAATCGGCACGTTCTGATCGGACAGATGTCCCTCGACGAAAACGTTGGCCGCCAACTGTCCCTTGATGTCCAGAAATAACGCTTGGTCCAAGCCCAGTCCGCCGCCCTCGCCCACGGAAAGCGAAAGCGCATGGCTGCCGCCATATTCCAGGTTGTAAGGTTCGGCCACCGATTCCGAAGGACTGACCCACCCTGGCGCGGAATCTTCGTCGGGAATGACCGATTCGCTCCATACCGGCACTGCTTCCAATTTAAGCCAGGGTCCTTCCCCCTGAGGAAGCAGCGGCGAATGGTAAACATCCAGGCAAAGCGTATCCGAGGCGGAGGGCATAAAGGCCAGTTGCAAAGAGGCCGAATCCTCCCCCAACCGGTAGTCGCGATCACGAAGGAGGCTTTCACCATTGAGTCGCGCCTGGAACAAACCGGGGGCGCCCAATCCGGATTCGGGTCGTAAAACCATCTCCGTGGAACCGGAGCGGCAATGGGTTTTCTTAAGCCAGCCAGGAGGGCCTTCCGGCCTTGATGGTGAATTGAAAGGGGTAACGGAAGCTGCGAACGCGTCGCCCATAAAGACGAAAACTGCGGCGATCACGGCGATGGTCCCTAACAGGTATGGCTTAAACACGATGCGCGAACAATCCCCGGCCGGTATGAACGCCTAAGCGTCCGGGCAGGGCTCGATGGCTTTCTTTTCCGGAGCGTAACATAGACCCGCCGCCGGGGAACGACCCGGAGCCGCTTCCGGTAGCTTAAAATACAAGGTCCCGTTCCGTTCTCCCGCGAATGA
>CAYNXV010000051.1:6042-19430 GCA_964401245.1 uncultured Bifidobacteriales bacterium
AGCGACTCCAGCCTTCCCAGGGGCCAGGGATGAGGCAGGCTCATGCAACTAACCAATTGGGCGAACCCGTCGAATTGGCAGATGCGATTCCCGGCCTTTTCGAGCAGGAAAAAATGCCCGCGTCGACCGGCGGCGGCTTGCACGGGGTAAAAAGGCATTTCCGGAACCGGCAGGGACAGCCAGCGTGTTCTATCCCTTAAATAGGCGCGAGCGGAATCGGCGGTGAAGTCAAGATCCCATTTTTGATAAGTCAAATCGGTGAAATTGAGAATCAGCAAAGAGTTTTCACCTGCCAATACCGCGTCCACGGGAATGACAGAGGAGCCGACATCACGCGAGGCGGGCTGAGAGGCGCAGGAAATCAGGAGGAAAGCTCCTATCCAAAGGAAAATCGGCATGGGAATATTGTAGCCTCTTTCACCCCAAAAAACGATAAAGGCGCGTCCCATCCGGGTATTTGCACGGACTGCGCAAATACTTGCGCAGGAACTTGCGCACTCCGTAGGGCGCATCCCCACGCAACCGGCGAATAGGGATGAAAAAGCCATTATCATTGCCTGCGAAAAAATGGCACGGCCATTGCGTTCCCCTTCCCGCATGATAAATTCAACCTCCCTTTCCGCCACCGACCCAGCCCCTCAAAACACCGATATCGACGAATGGTATCGTCACCATGCCGCTTCCGTATTGCGGGTTTGCAGGCGCCATGTTTCCGACACCATGATTGCCGAGGATCTCGCCCAGGAGATTTTTCTGAAAGTCAGCGATACTCAGGCGGTTTTCCGGGGCCAAAGCCAACCTTCGACATGGATACATCGCGTCGCGGTGAACCATTGTATCGATTATTTACGGAGACGAAACCGACGTAGGGAATTGCTGGAGCAATTCGGATCGGAAATCCATCCTCATCCAGACGATGACTATGAGAATGCGGAATCACCTACGCTGAACCTGCTGCGCAAATCCCTGAACGAATTGGACTCCGGGTGGAAACAAATCGTATTCATGCGTTACGACGTGGGATTGACTCACGGACAGATAGCGGAAATATGCGGTCTCTCGCGGGTGGCCATTACTCGCAGGCTGGGTCGCTTCCAGCGCGGCCTGGAAAAAAAACTACGCGCGAACCGGTGCCTTCCAGATACCGTTTGATCCCTGCGAAACCCCTACCCCCGCAACGGTCGGGTTGGTCTGAGCTCCCGTTCAGGCCAACCCGTATTCTTTGATTTTATAAAGCAACGAGCGGCGGCTGATACCCAGGCTCTCGGCGGTTTGGGTTTTGTTCCAACGGTTTTTATCCAATGCCTTTTGAATTACGTCCTTCTCCGCCGACTGGCGGCTCGCCCGGATTCCACCTTCCGCCGCTGCCGCGTCGGTCTGTTTTTCCACTCCGGTGTCGAAGGAAAGGTGCAACTTTCCTCCGGATCCCAAAACCACCGCCCGCTCCATCAAATTTCCCAGTTCGCGTATGTTGCCCGGCCAACCATGCTTTTGCAATTGGGCGCGATCGGCGTCTTCAAGCACATAGGCGCAGCCGTAGCGTTCGTTGAAATAGGCGAGAAAACTGTCCGCCAGCAATTGCACGTCGTTTCCCCGATTCCGCAAGGGCGGCAATTCGCAGGGAATGATATTGAGGCGATAATAAAGGTCTTCGCGAAAAGTTCCCTTTCGCACCTCGTCCAACAAGTTGCGGTTGGTGGCGGCAATCAACCTGAAGTCCACCTTGCGCGGGCGGACACTGCCTACCGGATCGATGGTGCGCTCCTGCAAGGCGCGCAACAGCTTGACCTGCATCAACAGGGGCATTTCCCCGATTTCATCCAGAAACAGCGTGCCGCCATTGGCCAATTCGAATTTACCCGGCTTGGTGGATACCGCTCCCGTGAACGCGCCCTTTTCATGACCGAACAATTCGGACTCCAACAGGTTTTCGGGAATGGCCCCGCAGTTGACTGCGATGAACGCTCCCTCCGCCCTTTGGCTGTGCTGGTGGATGGCGCGCGCGAGCACCTCCTTGCCGGTACCGCTTTCGCCGCAAACCAGCACCGTGGTATCGCTTTTGGCCGCCTTCATGGCTTTTTCGAAGCAGGCGAGAAAGGCGGGACTTTCTCCGATGATGCCATTCATTTCCCGTTCTTCGGGGGGAGCCAGTCCCGGTTCCAGCACCCGGTTTTTCTCGGACAAAAGGCGCGCGACGATTTGCCGCACCTCCGGATTTTCAAAAGGCTTGGTGAGAAAGTCGGAAGCTCCGTAGCGCAATGCCTGGACGGCCGTATCCAGCGAGCCATGGGCGGTTATCATGATGAAACGCACGGAGGGGTGCTCTATTTTGACCTCGCGCAGAAAGTCCAGGCCGCTTTGCCCCGACATCTGGATGTCGCAAAGCACCACATCCAGATTCTCCTCCCTGATTATGTCGCGGGCCGTCTCGGCCGAATTCGCCATGAACAGGGCCACGGCCTGCGGCTTCAAGGTCTCCGCGAGAATTTCCCGGATATGTTCCTCGTCATCGACGATGAGTAAGCGGCCTTTTGCGGTTGCGTCCATTTTAGAGGGTATCTCCTTCGTTCCAAGCGCGCAGCGACAAGGTAAAGCAGGCGCCGGGTTCCTTGGAGGTAAAATAAAGTTCTCCGCCCATTTCGCGGGCTATTTTTCGCGAAAGGGCGAGACCGAGACCGGTGCCTTGGGACGAAGTAGTGAAAAACGGATCAAAGATTTTTTCCCGATGCTCCGCCGGCACCCCCTTCCCCTCGTCTGCCACCGCGACTTCGACGAATCCGTCTCGATTCATCACATGCACTTCAACGGGTTTGCCCGCGACCTGATAGCGCCGCGCATTCTGGCACAGATTCAGGAGAATCTGCCGCATGCCTTCCGGATCGGCGAATACCCAAGTGGCATGTCCATTCTCGTGGAACCGGACAGGGGTGGATTCCTCCAAATCGTTTTGCTGTTCACAGAATTCACGCGCCAGTTCGGCGGCGTCGAACCGGCAGGGATCGAGCCGGAAGGGTCGGGAAAATTGCAGGAATTGCTGCACCACGTCGTTGAGGCGGGAGGCATCCTTCAATATCATGGAGATGAACTTGGGGTTCCCCTTGCCTTCGTCGCGGAGAATCTGCGCGGCGCCGTAAATCCCTTCCAGCGGATTCTTGATTTCGTGGGCCACTCCGGCGGCCATCGACGCGCGCTCCGACGAGCGATGCGCGGACTCGGATTCGCGCACGCGCAAATGCACCAGGCGCTTCACGTTATGGACCAGGAAAATGATGAGATAGGTGAATATGGAGAGGTAAATGAGATTGTAGGCGACGTAGAGGCCGCTCACGCGCGGCGATGACACATGTTCGAGGGCCGTTCCCAGCTCCAGGTCGCGGACGTAATAAAAGTAGAGGAACAACAGCGAATAAAGTCCGAGGGCCAGGGAGCCCCCGTATAATGCGAGACCTGTCCTGAAGCGCAGGGCCGCCAAACCCAGACAGCAGAAATAGCTGAGAAAGGTGGGAACCTTCAACGAATAGGCGGGCCCCATGGTGTATTGATACAGGAACAGCATGCCGGTGATAACCGCCATGTCCACCCCGGTCGAAAGGTATTTGAAGCCCGGGCGATAAGGTTTTTTCAGCAGGAAGAAATGGTAACCCAAAGCCCAGGTTATCCAGAATCCTCCGCCTCCGAGATTGGCTAGATTGCTGTAAAAGGCGTTTCCCGGAGCATGGACTCCCGTGGCGGCCAGCCAGGCTACCAGGTATACGATGCGGATGAAATTGGAAGAACGCTCGGCGCGCGCCTCCTCCTGGAACCACACGTCGCGCCGCCTCTCCGCCGGGTGCAGGCGTGTGAGGCGATGGAACAGGACCAGGAAGGCCTTCATATCAAGCTGCGATGCGACTGGCTTCGTCGAGCTGGACGCTCACCAGCTTGGAAATGCCCTTTATCTCCTGGGTTACCCCGTAGAGCATATCCGAAGCGGCCATGGTGCGTTTATTATGCGTGACCACGATGAATTGGGTTTGATGGCTGAAACGCCGGAGCAGGTGGACGAAGCGTCCGATATTCGCGTCGTCCAAAGGACCGTCCACTTCGTCGAGAATACAATAGGGAGAAGGCCGCACCAGGTATAAGGCGAAGAGCAGGGAAATGGCGGTCAAGGCGCGTTCGCCGCCCGACAGCAGGCTGACTCCGCGCATTTTCTTGCCCGTGGGCCTGGCGTTGATTTCGATTTTGGCGTCGAGCGGATCGACGTTCTCCTCCAGGTTCAATTGCGCCTCGCCGCCTTCGAAGAGGCTGGAAAACACTTCCTGGAAATTGGCCTGCACCGTCGCGAAGGTATCCAGAAACCTCTCCTTGGCCACCTTGTCGAGCTTGCGTATGGCCCTGTCCAAATCGTTGCGGGCTTTGTTCAAGTCTTCGTATTGCCGGCCGACTTCTTCGAGCCGCTGCTTCTCGGCCTCGTAATCCTCCAAGGCGCCGGTATTGATATTGCCGAGGCCCTTGAGCTTATCCTTCAACTCGCGGATTTCACCGTCCACGGAATCTTCGTCGTATTCCACTCTTACGAAATCGGGTTCCTCAACGTCCAAATCCACTTCGTGCAACTCGAACATGCGCTCGCGTACCGATGCCATGAAGGCGCGCGTCTGTTCGGTCTTGATTTCCAGGTCATGCCCATGTTGGGTGATTTCGCGGAGACGCCCGCTCATGTTGCGGATTTGCAGACGTATTTCCTCGAGATGCGCGGCTTTTTCGTCATAGACCTGCCGAACCTCGTCGCGACGCTTTTCCTCGCCCGACAATCTTTCGTGCAACACCTGCACCTGTCCGTCCAACTCGGCGCGGCGCTCGCGCAATTGCCGCGACTGGCTGTCCCAATCCTCTTTTTGCGCCGCCTGCTTGCCCACCAATTGCAATTGCTCGGTTTCCGAGCGCTCCAGATATTCGAGCCGGCCGGCCAGCACGCGGACCTGGGCCTGCGCTTCGCCCAGGGTCTTCTCCAGGTTACGGACTTCGTCCTCCAGCACCGCTTTGTTCCGTTCCGCCGCTCTCACTTCGTCGAGAGCCGTCTGGAAACGCGTTTCGAGGGTGCGCCGCTGTTCTTCTTCGCGCTCCATTTCCTCCCTCACCCTGCCCAAGCCGCCGTCCGCTTCGGCCAGCCGTTCATCCACCTGCTTGCGCTTGCTCTCGGCGTGGGCTTTCTCGTTCTCCAGGTTGGCCAATGCCGGACCGATGACGTTGAGCTTCGATTGCGCCTCCTGCGCATTCCGTTCGGAGACGCGTAATTCCTCCTGCAACCGTTCGGAGGTCCTGGCCATCTCCTCTATTTCCGCCGTCAGTCCGGATACTTCGGCCACGATCAGGGAAAAGGCCTCCCTTACTTCGGCCAAGCGGAGTTCAGTCTGCTCCAATTCGATTTTACGGTGCAACAGGCCCACGTTCGCGCCCTTGCGTGAGCCGCCGGAAAGCATTCCGGCCGCATGAAGCATTTCTCCCTCGGCGGTAAGGAGCCACACGTCCTGTCCCTCCAAGGCGGGCACGATGTCATAGGCCGCTTCCAGCGACTCCACTTCGGCGCAATGCCCCAGGACCGCTTCCAGGGCGGAGCGCAAAGAATCGGGCGCCTTGACCCGGTCAATGAGCCAGCCTTTGAATCCCGGTCGGCCTTCCAGCGCCGGCCTTTGGCGTCGAAAGCCTTCGGACCCCGTCGCGGAATCCAGGAAAACCGCCTCGCCTTTTTCTTCCCGGCGGATTTCGTGCAGTAATTCCAGGACCGTGCCGCGGCCTTCCACCAACAATCCCTGAAGGAATTTCCCCAAGGCCTTTTCCACCAGTTCCGAGTCTTCCGCCTTGACCTCCAACAAATCCAGCACCAGACGTTGGCGTTCCGGATTTTTGGAAACCAGATATTGGACGCCGCTTTCCACACCATCCATGCCTTTTTTCAGGCTTTCGAGCATACCGAAACGGGTTTCCAGGGTCACCTTTTCGTTTTCCAATTCGCGGTGGCGGCCTTTCAGGTCCTCCAAGCGCGCCCGCTTGCCGTCGAGTTCCGACTGCAGCGCATCGCGGCTTTCGGTCAATTCCCGACATTTGCTTTGCATTGCGTCGCGAACCGATTCGATGGCGGTTTTCTCGGCCGCGAAAGTGGCCTCCTTTTCGGCCAAGGTGGCCAGCACGGCTTCGGATTCCTCCCGCAAAGCCTGCATATGCGAAGCCTCCTGCGCCAACGCCGCCACGCGGTTTTTCAATTCGGAATAGGATTCCAGCGCGCCCATGCGGTTTTCGCCCAATTCATCCGCAACCGCGCGCTTTTCGGCGACGATCACGTCCAGCCGCTGCCGCTCCTCGCCATGACCGCCCGCCAACTCCTTGAGCCGCGTCACTTCCTTCTCGGCCGCGATGCGCTCCTGACGGGCCTGTTCCTGTTGGGCGCGGAAGTCCGCGATACGGGTGCGGGCCTGCTCGTCGTCGCGCACCAACTTGTCCAACGATTCGGACAAATGGGAAAGCCGGTCCTTGACGCGTTCGACTTCGTTCTCCACCCTCACCAGCTCGGCGTTGGTGGCGGCCACGGTCTGGTTCAAAGTGTTGAGGGCGGCTTCATCCTCCGACAGGAGCAGCTTTCTTTCCTCCAACTGGGCATCCAAAGTGCTGACCTTGGCCTGCAAGCCCTGGCCTTCGTCCGTAACGGTCGATAAATCCTTTTGCATCGAAAGGAACTTGTCGCGGGCCTCCAGAAAAAGATCATACTGGTAGCTGAGCTCCAGGGAAACATAGCGCTGTTTGAGTTCGCGCCACTTCTCGGCCTTTTTGGCCTGGCGTTCGAACAGAGTCACGTTCTGTTGCACATGCCGCATGTTGTCTTCGACGCGTGCCAAATCGACGGCGGTACGTTCAAGCTGCCGCAGCGTCTCCTTGCGCTGTTGCTTGTACTTGCTGATGCCCGCCGCTTCTTCGAACATGACCCGGCGCTCCTCCGCCTTGTCGCTCAAAATGCTGTCGATCATCTTGGCTTCCATCAGCGAATAGGAAGCCGCGCCCATGCCGGTATCGTAGAAGAGATTCTGTATGTCCTTGAGACGGCAGGGTTGATTGTTGATGAGGTATTCGGAATTGCCGTCGCGGAAGGCGCGGCGCGTTATCATGATTTGGGTGTAATCGGAAGGCAAAACCTTGGAGTCGTTGTTAATCAGCAGCGAAACTTCGGCGATGTTCATGGCGGTTCTGTCCGCCGTGCCGGAAAAAATGACATCCTCCATTTTGCTCGACCGCAGGGCTTTGGCCTTTTGCTCGCCCAGTACCCAGCGGATGGCGTCGATGATGTTGGATTTGCCGCAGCCGTTGGGACCGACCACCGAGGTGATGCCTTCACCCGGAAAATTGACTTCGACCTTATTGGCGAAGGATTTGAAGCCGAATATTCGCAGCTTGGATAAATACATGGACCGCCTTGGGCTGAAACGGGTTTGTAAATGAGTGCGGAAAAGTAGTCAAATCAATGGCTTAAGGCACTTTGCCGTCGCTAAATTCCATAATTCCCATCTATGGCGCCATCCCGCCCTCGGCTTGACAAAGCGCCTCATTTCTGTTTCTATTTGCGCCACCGGCCCCGGGCCGGGGGTGATTTTCCTGGATTTTAGTAAATTACACGAGTCCACCGCCCTCCCCAGCCAAACGTCGAAATCAACCCATCATTCCTAGTAGGGATGGAATTTCGCCGGTAACCCTTCAAGGAGTAGTTCCGAACCTTATGAACAGCACCCACATCCGCAATGTGGCCATCATTGCGCACGTCGATCATGGCAAAACGACGCTGGTAGACGCCCTCCTCAAACAAAGCGGAACTTTCCGCGCCGGTCAGGTCGTGAACGAACGTGTCATGGACTCCAATGACCAGGAGCGCGAACGCGGCATCACGATTTTTTCCAAAAACGCTTCCGTACGATATCTGGACTATCTGATCAACATCGTCGATACTCCCGGACACGCCGATTTCGGCGGCCAGGTGGAGCGCGTGCTGGGAATGGTGGATGGGGCTCTCCTCATCGTCGACGCCTTCGAAGGCCCCATGGCGCAGACGCGTTTCGTGACCAAAAAGGCTCTGGAACTCGGTCTTTCCATCGTAGTGGTGGTCAATAAAATCGACCGTCCCGGATGCGAGCCGCACAAGGCCCTGGACAAGGTTTTCGACCTGTTCGTGGAGCTGAATGCCTCTCCTGAACAGCTCGACTTCGCCCATATTTTCGCCGCCGCCCGCAACGGCATCTGTCGACGCGAAATCACCGATCCGGATTCCAATCTCGCGCCGGTGTTCGACCTCATCGTATCGCATATTCCCGCCCCCTCGGTGGGTGTCGCTCCCGAACCGCTGGTGCAAATCACTTCGCTGGACTATCAGGAGTTCATGGGGCGTCTGGCCGTAGGACGTCTCCGCCAAGGCACCCTGCGGACCAATCAAACCGTGTCGCACATCAATGTGGACGGCCAGGTCAAAAAAGTCCGTATCAGCAAAATCCTGTATCCCGAGGGCATCAAGCTCACCGAAATTCCCGAAGCCATCGCCGGACAAATCGTCTGTCTCGCGGGCATTCCCGATTTCACCATCGGCGATACCCTTTCGGGTCTGGAACCGCCGGAAGCCTTGCCCCGTATCCATGTCGATCCGCCCACCATCGCCATGCGCTTCTGGGTGAACGATTCCCCCTTTTGCGGCATGGACGGCGGTAAATTCCTTACCTCCAACCACCTGGCCGAGCGCCTGGACAGGGAATCGCTCAGCGACGTGGCCTTGCGGGTGGAAAAAGGCGAGGAGTCGGGAAGCTATATCGTATCCGGTCGCGGAGTGCTTCATCTCTCCGTGCTTATCGAAAAAATGCGCCGCGAAGGTTATGAATTCACGGTTGGCCGCCCCCGGGTAATCACCCGCGAGGAGAACGGCAAAACCCTGGAGCCGGTGGAAACCATCACCGTCGACGTTCCCGAATCCTATTCCGGCCTGGTAATCGAAGAAATCAATCGCCGCAAAGGCGACATGCTGGACATGCAATTGGAGGGCACTCAGGTGCGGCTCGTATACGACATTCCCGCCCGCGGAATTATCGGTTTGCGCACCAAACTCCTTTCGGCCAGCAAGGGGTACGCCGTTTTCCAACAGATATTCAAGGGATACGAGCCGCAAAAGGGCGACATCGAACAGCGCCCCACGGGAGTGCTTATCGCCAAGGAGAAAGGCGAATCGGTCACATATGCCTTGTGGAAGCTCGAGGAGCGCGGAACGCTTTTCATCGGCGGCGGCGTCAATGTCTACCCCGGCATGATTGTGGGCGTGAATTCCCGTTCCGACGATCTGGTCGTGAATGTCTGCAAAGCCAAACAGCTTACCAATATGCGCACCACCTCATCCGATGAGGCCACGGTATTGACTCCGCATAAGCAGATGACGCTGGAAGAGTGCCTCGAATTCATCAACGATGACGAAGCGTTGGAAGTCACCACCCAGAACATGCGTATGCGGAAAATCATCCTGGACGAAAATGGGCGGAAACGTACCAAATCCTGAAGTAATTCATGCCCACCGGGCTTTACCCATGACCTTTTCCGCCCGCCCTTTCCGGCGTCTCGCGATACTATTGCCGATACTTTTGCTGTGCTCCGCGGTCGGTTCCGAGCCGGCAGGCTCTCCGAAAGGTCCAACCTGGGCCCGCATGGAACAAACCCTGGTCCCCGTCCGCTCCGGAACGACACGCAATGCCGAGATTTTGATCACAGCCAGAAAAAACGACAGGCTGGAGATTGTCGGCATCAGCGGCGATTGGGTAAAAGTCCGGGTCAGTCCGACCCTTACCGGCTTCGTCCCCCGCCAATCCGTCAGTGTGGTGGAAAGCGATGCCCGACTTGATCCCAGGATTTTCAGCGGCACGCTGGCGGCGGTGATCGCCGGATGCGCGCTTTTACTGGGATTTCTGGCCGTCACGATTTTCGTAATCAGACGCCGTCAAAGCGCCTCCAGGCCGAATGCGCCGGGAGAGGCCCGGCAGCAGAATAAAATCCAGCTCCTGTTTACCCAGATGCCGAAGATTTATTCCCTCCTCCTGAATGAAAGCGCCGAATTGTCGGACTCCTTACGCGAATTGGGCTACCAACCGGAATGGGAAAAAAATCCCGACGACTTCCTGGGAGCCTGTAAAAATCTGAGACCCCATTTGGTTCTGGCCGGAGCCGATCACTTCATCCAAGTGGAAAGAGTCATGGCCGGCGATGCCCAATTGATCAATACCCCCGTCATCTATCTGTACGAGGGAGAAAAACCGGGCGTCATCGACGGGCGTATTCGTGGATTTCTGCCCATGGGTTCCAATGATCGCGATTTGTCCCGGGAGATCGCCGCATGCATGAAGAAATCGCCCAGGCGGATCCAATATTCGGTCAACAAAGTCGCCCTATCGGGAGCCATTCGCAACGGCACCATCCCCGAACTGCTGCAATTTTTGGCGTCCATGCAAAAGTCCGGCGAATTGATCATCTCCTCCCGCGAAGCGAAAGGGGAATTGACTTTGTGGAAGGGCCAAGTGGTCAAGGCCGCATGGCAAAATCAATCGGAAAAGGCGCTGGAAAAAATCCTCGAATTATCCGTGGGCACCTTCGAATTCCGGCATCGCCGTATCGACGGCAAAGACTCCGTGCCGACGGGCCATACCGAAACCCTCTTGCTCCAATGGGCGAAGAACAAGGATGAACGCGACTACAATTCTGGGAATTGACTTCGGCGAGAGACGCATCGGCGTGGCGGTCAGCGATGCCGGAAAAACCCTGGCCGTGGGCGTCGGAACCGTGGACAGGCGGGCAGAGGACATCTTTCGCTACCTTGAGAATCTGATTAGCGAAGAAAACGTGGAATCCATCGTGGTAGGTTACCCCCTCCGTACCGACGGCAAGGAGGTCCCGGGTGCCAAAACCGAGGCCGTAGACGAATTCATCTCGCTTCTCGAAGCGCGTTTTCGCCTGCCCGTTTACCGCGAGGATGAAAGCTATACCAGCCAACTTGCTCAGGAAAGCCTGCAGGGGCGGATGAAAAAAAGCGGGAAAAAATCGAAGCGGCCGCGCAAGGAAGATATCGATCGGGTTGCGGCATGCTATATTCTTCAGGACTACCTGAACAGGACTTTCCGCCCATGATGCATGTCTCTCCCTGCGCCTGGTATTGTTTCGATTTCAAGGAATCCGACGACTGGACCATTGAGGACGATCCGGAAAAAACCCTGATAACCTCTTCCGACCGTTCCTGCATTATCGAATTGGTGGCGGCCCGCAAAACTTCGAAAATGGTGGACGTGGAGATTTCGGATTTTCACGAGTCTTATTTGAAATCCGAAAAGATTCTCCCGGATAAAACCGTGATGACGGAAAACCCTCACAAGGTGATGATCATCGTGACGCGCGGCGTGGGTTCCGATGAGCGATATTGGATCGTATGCCACGCCTTCTGGAGCCATTACTGCACCTTCATCCGTTTCCACGGCCTGCCGCAGGGCAATCTCGACGCCAAAATCCAGACCTACTTCGATATCATCAATTCGCTGCAGCCGCTGGCGCTGGAGTAGGGCCGCCGGTTACTGGTACAGGGAAACGTTTTTTCTGAGAAAATCGATTTGTGACGGACTGAGCTGGGTCTGTACCTCGCTCCGGCAATCGAAAGGGTGCATCAGATTCGTCAGCTGGCAGGTACGGGAGCAATTATCCGCCGCCACGCGGAGGCATAGGCGCTCGCCGGCGAATTCCCCCATGCGGGCCAGGGCTATGCCGGTTTCCACTTCACAATAGGGTGTGTCGGCGAATCCGTCGTCGCGATTGGAGTAATCCCCATCCTCCAAATCGAGGGAAGTGGCCACGGTATGGCGTAGTCCGAAAAAATGCCCCACTTCATGGGCCGCCGTAACCGCTACTTGAATAGGGTCAAGAATCTTATTGGATAAAAGCACCCGACTCTCCCGGTCGAGATCGTGAGCCTCTAGGGGGGCAAGTCCCAGAATGGTACCTTGACCAAAATCCCCAATGGAAGGCCCTCTGATTTCCTCCACCAGATAAAGATGCAAATGCCCGCCCTGACGGGTTCCCGGCAGTTCCTGGTTCCGATTTTCCCAGGTCACCACGGTGAATTTGGAGGCTTCACCGGCCGACTCCATGCTCCCGCTTATGTTTATTCCCGCTTGACCGTATATGGCGCGAAGATTCGCGAAAAACGTCTCGGCATACTGCGCACGGGCCGTCTGGGTGGCCAACTCCGTGAGACGGCCCACGAAAACCAGGCGCACTCTCAAGGAGTCAGGGCTTCGATGGGTAAGGGATTGCAACCTGACGCGGGAAAAAGCATTGAGGGGCTCTTCCCCAGGAGGCGAAAGTCGCGCGACATAAAAAGTGGGATCCTGGTGTGGTGAGGTCAATTCAAAATAGGGGCCTTGTCCGCCGGAATTGATTTCCCGCAAAGACCGATCGCGTTTCACCCGCCCATTGTCGAATCGATAAAGCTGAAGGGTACGCTTGCTGTAAAGGGCTCCCTGCAGCGAAAGCGAATAAATATTTCCGGGCTGTAGCACGAATTGAATGCCGTCCTCGACTATCGCCCGGCGCAGCGAGTCTCCGGCAGCGGCGTCATTGACGTAAATCCGTTGGAAGGGGCCGTTGGTGATTTCCGGTTCGGTGGGATCGATTTCGATGCTTCCGCAACCGCCCAATATGAAAAGCCATAGAGCCGCCAGGCACAATCCAGGTAATCCCGGGGCCTCACCCATCGGGCGGTAATTCGAATTTATCCCGGCGTGCGGCATTTCGTTTCCGAAGATCAGACTTCAACTTTTCCCGGATGACGAGCAGACTTGCGTGGTAGCGCCCATCCTGGAAATCCGAAAAGGCCCATGGCATGGGCTCGAATCGGCTATTCCCGTATTTTAACAAGATATCCGCAAAAACGCCATTTCCCAGATAAACCTTGGCGGGACCGGGCTTGAAAGAGGCCAATACCAACTTGTCTGGATCGAGGTAACCGATATCGATATTGGCGGTTCGTTTGCCCGCGTGGGAAAGTCCCGCCTCAATCTCCCTGGATTTATGCTTCCAATTTCCCAGCTCTTCGGGAAAAGCCGTTCCCCGGAAGGAAAGGAAACCTCTCCATAACCCCGCTCCGAATTCGTCCCGGTAATAATCGGTATGGTTGAAGACCTGCGGTTCCCCCCGATAATCCATCGGTCCAAAGCCTGATTCCAGGGCGCGCAAGACGTCGGGAAGCCAATCGGGTCCTTGTAAAAGCACGGCCGCGACGATTTTACCAAGGGGGCGCGACATTTCGCCTGAGACCGTTCCGGACTTAACTTCCATGTTCCTCTTTCCCAATCGAC